>NZ_JBEOUW010000014.1:46764-195126 GCF_040303045.1 Kitasatospora sp. NPDC096140 | reverse complement strand
ATCGGCAGGGTGATGTTCTCCAGGGCGGTCAGGGTGGGGAGGAGGTTGAAGGCCTGGAAGATGAAGCCGATGTGGTCGCGGCGCAGTTGGGTGAGCTGCTTGTCCTTGAGGCCGACGAGTTCGGTGTCGCCGATGGTGGAGGAGCCGGAGGTGACGGTGTCGAGGCCGGCCATGCAGTGCATGAGGGTGGACTTGCCGGAGCCGGAGGGGCCCATGATGGCGGTGAACTCGCCCTGGGGGAAGGTCACGCTGACGTTGTCGAGGGCGACGACGCGGGTCTCCCCCTCCCCGTAGACCTTGTTCAGGCCGGTGGCGCGGGCGGCCGCCAGGCCGGTGCGGACGGCGGTTGCGGTCGACGTGGTCACGGGGGGCTCCTTGTGCTCGTGGGCTTGTACCTCCATGCTCCGCGACGTGATCATGGTCTGGCGTCGCTCCGCCGGACGGTTGGCCCGACCACCGCTGGGCGTACGGGAGGGGCGGCCCGTCCTCCTGCGGTATGACGGGAACCCTGAGGGAGGGTCGACGTCCGGCTCGTGGCCGGAACCGCTATCCTTCGTGGCCGAATTCCGAACAGTTCGTCAGATGGCAAGGAAACATGACAACTTCCGGGGCTGGGAACATGCGAAAGGGTGAGCCGGGCGACTAGGCTCAGGGGTGGTTTCGCAGGACGCCCGGATGGTGGAACGCAGACACGGGCAGCTTAAAACTGCTTGGCCGCGAGGCCGTGCCGGTTCGAGTCCGGCTCCGGGCACAGGTCGGTCGACCCGGCGGAGGCGCCGACGGCGCCCCCGCCGGGCGTCGTTCACCGGATCCTCCTCGCGGCGTATCCCGGAATTTTTGCCAAGCCATTACCCTTGTGCGTGGGCGGTGCAGTGCCGCCACGGAGGGAATGAGCAATGAGAAGCAGCAACCCGGTCTTCTCGCGGGAGGGATCCTTCACCCGCGACTCCGGTTACGCGGGGTTCGGAACGAGTGCGCAGGCCGGGAGCCCGTACGGCCACAACCCGTACGCGGGCACCCAGTACGCCCAGCAGTCGTCGGCGCAGGGACCGCTGACGGACGAGCAGCTCTTCGAGATGTACAACGGGCCGTCCGCCGGCCCCGGGGCCACCGGGCGGATGACGCTCGACGACGTGCTGGCCCGCACGGCCATGACGCTGCTGACCGTGGTCGCCGCCGGTGCGGTGTCCTGGTTCACGCTGCCGTTCAAGAACTTCGGCTTCGCCGTCGGCGCCTCGCTGGTCGCCATGATCGTCGGTCTGGTCGTCCAGTTCCGACAGAAGATCAGCCCGCCGCTGGTCCTGGCCTACGCGGCGTTCCAGGGCTTCGCGCTGGGCGCGGTCACCCACGTCCTCAACACCATCTGGCCGGGCATCGCCATCCAGGCGGTGCTGGGCACGGCGGCGGTCTTCGGGGCGACGCTCTACGTCTACAAGAGCGGTCGGCTCCGGGTGAGCCCGAAGTACACCCGCATCGGCATCGCGATCGGCCTGGGCTTCTCGGGCCTGCTGCTGATCAACTGCATCGCGTGGGCCTTCGGCGGCGGTCTCAACACCTGGTCCGGCCCGCTGGGCGTCGGCATCGGCCTGATCGGCGTCGCCCTCGGCGCGTTCTACCTGACGCTGGACTTCGCCGAGATCGAGCAGGCCATCGCCGGGGGTGCCCGGCAGGAGGAGTCCTGGCGGGCCGCCTTCGGGCTCACCTTCTCGCTGGTCTGGATCTACTTCGAGATGCTGCGCCTGATCGCCAGCCTCCGCGGCGACGACTGACACCGTCGGTCGCCGTGAACCACTGCCGCCGGGCCCCGGAGCCACCCGCTCCGGGGCCCGGCGGCTTTTCGCCTAGGCTCGCTGCCATGCATGACGTACAGCTCCTGGACGTACGGCCCCTGGTCGAAGCCGTCGAGTCCCTGGCGGATCGTTTCCGCTCGCTGCCGCAGAGCAAGCTGCTGGGCGCCGTGCCCGGGCACGCCTCGCGGGCGGCGGCCGCGCTGGACCTGGCCCGGCGGCTGGCCGCGCTGGCGCTGGCGGCGGAGGGCGGGCCCGAGCGGGACTTCCCGGACGCCGGGGCCTTCGCGGTGGGGGACCAACTGGCCGTCGCCGGGCACGACCTGGCGGCCGCGCTCGCGGCGCTGCCCGAGGACGCGCGGGTGACGCTGCCGGAGGGGCCCGCCGCGGTGGGCGAGGTGCTGGCCGGGGCGGTGGCGGCGGTGCGCGGCACGGCGGCGCTCTGCGCCTGAGGCCGGGTGCGGCCGGACACGCCGAAGGCCGGCCGGGTCGGTAACCCCTTGACCCGGCCGGCCTTCGGCGTGCAGCTCGTCGAGCCCGTGGGCGGGCGCGCGGAGTCCGGCCCGTGAGCGGGCGTCAGATGCTGGCGACCACCCGGTCGGCGAGCACGTAGACGGCCTCCTCGTCGGTGGAGAAGGTCAGCGAGTACGAGCCGGAGAAGCGCGAGCCGCCGAGCAGTCGGACGTGCTCTCCGGCACGGACCGCGTCGATCAGCCGGTACGCGGCCTCCCGGTCGCCCGGGGCCACGCAGAGCGTGGTGCCGTCGGCGAAGGCGTACACGTCCAGGGTGCCCAGCGGGCCCGGGCGGACGTCGATCAGTGCGACGGCCTCCTCGGCGAGGGTGGCCAGCCGGGTGTCCGTCCACTCGCGGGACGGCGCCTGGCTCGGCACGAAGTCGGGGTGCGAGGGGTGGCGGCGCGGGTCGGGCGCGGCGACCGGCGCCTCCTCGACGGCCTGGTCGGCGTCCAGCAGCCCGGCCTCCAGGCCGGTGGCCAGCAGGTCGGCCTCGCGGCGGGCCCGGGCGTCCTTCGCGGTCTCGCCCACCGGGTGGCCGGGGCGCAGCGGCGCGCCGCCGTCGGTGCCGGGCTCGGCCGGGCCGGTGCCGGTGCCGCCGTCGTTGATCAGGTCCTCCAGCGCGGAGCGCAGCGCCTCGCCGAACTCCGGGTCCATCGTCCCGGCGTTGTCGGCGGCGTCCTGCGGGCCGGTGGGGCGGGGGAAGAAGAGCGGCCACTCGTCGGTGCCGGAGAACACGCCGTTGAAGGGGGAGTCGAACAGCGGCGCGTCCTCGGCCGCGCGGGCCTCCTGCTCGGCCCAGAACGCCCGGGCCTCGGTGATCTCCCGCTCGCGGTCGGCGGCGAGCGCCTCGGTGACGGCCCGGCGTATCGCGGCCTCGTCCACCGGTGCGGGCACGGCCGGGGCCGCGGCCTGAGCGTCCAGTCGGCGGGAGATTCCGCGGAGACGGAGCAGCACGGCGGTCGACACGGTGATCAGGATCAGCAGCAGGATGGTGTAGACGGCGCTCACGGAACGTACTCCTAGCGAGGAGCGGAACGGGGTTACGTGTCCACACTGCCGCATCCGGGGGTGTTACCGCAGTGGCGAATGTCTAATTCGTCCCGGACTTTCGCTCTTGTCCCCAAATTGTTAGGTAACACCGTTCTACGCAGTGCAGTTGATCCGCTCCGCAGTGTCGATTTCCGAGCCGAAAACGAACGGAAAGAGGGCCGGATCGACCTCGCGGTGTGATCCGGCCCTCAATTACGCACTGTCACTCCAAATGGGTGGTCCAGACCCTTCGGAGCGTACGGGGGAGGGTCAGCTGAGGCGCTCGATGACCATCGCCATGCCCTGGCCGCCGCCGACGCACATGGTCTCCAGACCGAACTGCTTGTCGTGCCACTGCAGGGAGTTGATCAGCGTGGTGGTGATCCGGGCGCCGGTCATGCCGAAGGGGTGGCCGACCGCGATGGCGCCGCCGTTGACGTTCAGCCTGTCCAGGTCCACGCCGAGGTCGCGGTAGGACGGGATCACCTGGGCCGCGAAGGCCTCGTTCATCTCGACCAGGTCGATGTCGCCGATGCTCAGGCCGGCCCGCTTGAGCGCCTGCTTGGAGGCCTCGACCGGGCCGTAGCCCATGATCTCGGGCGAGAGTGCGCTGACGCCGGTGGAGACCACCCGGGCGAGCGGGGTGATGCCGAGCTCGCGGGCCTTGGTGTCGGACATGATGACCAGCGCGGCCGCACCGTCGTTCAGCGGGCAGCAGTTACCGGCGGTCACGGTGCCGTCGGGGCGGAACACCGGCTTCAGGCCCGAGACGCCCTCCACGGTGACGCCGGCGCGCGGGCCGTCGTCCGTGCTGACCACGGTGCCGTCCGGGAGCGTCACCGGGGTGATCTCGCGCTGCCAGAAGCCGGCCTTGATGGCGGCCTCGGCGAGGTTCTGCGAGCGGACGCCGAACTCGTCCTGCTCGGCGCGGGTGATGCCCTTGAGTGCGGCGAGGTTCTCGGCGGTCTGGCCCATCGCGATGTAGGCGTCCGGCACCAGCCCGTCCGCGCGCGGGTCGTGCCACTCGCCGCCGCCTTCTGCAGCCCGCTTGGCGGTGCGGGCCTGCGCCTCGTCGAAGAGCGGGTTCATGGTGCCCGGCATGCCGTCCGAGGTGCCGTGGATGCTGCGCGAGACGGTCTCCACACCGGCCGAGATGAAGACGTCGCCCTCGCCGGCCTTGATCGCGTGGAGCGCCATCCGGGTCGTCTGCAGCGAGGAGGAGCAGTAGCGGGTGATGGTGGCGCCGGGCAGGTAGTCCATGCCCATCTGGACGGCCACGATGCGGGCCAGGTTGTGGCCCTGCTCGCCGCCGGGCAGGCCGCAGCCCAGCATCAGGTCGTCGATCTCGCGCGGGTCGAGCTGCGGCACCTTGGCCAGCGCGGCCTGGATGATGTGCGCGGTCAGGTCGTCCGGGCGGACGTCCTTCAGGGAGCCCTTGAACGCCCGGCCGATCGGCGAACGGGCGGCGCTGACGATGACGGCTTCGGGCATGACGGGCTCCTCGCTGGGTGACTGCGGACCTGACGTCCGGGAGGAAAGTTACCGCCTGGTAGATCAGGCGTCACCCGCCCCAGCGTGTGAGCTGGCCGACGTATTCCCGGGGCCCGGCGGGTCGTCCTGGACGGGGTGCAGGTGAGCCGCCACGCCCGACCCGGGCAGGCCGATCCGCAGGCGCCGGCGCAGCAGCGCCCAGCGGTGGCCCGCGCCCTCCGTCTCGACGGCCGCCACCTCGGTGCCCGCCCGCCCGGCCGCCGCGGCGGCGGCCACCGCGACCGGCAGCACCGTCTCGCCCGGCACCGGCGCGGTCGGGCGCTCCTCCTCCGGCCACAGGCCGAGCACGGCGCAGACCGAGGGCAGCAGGGTCATCGCGGCCGTCGCGTAGCCCTGGGCCGAGGGGTGGTAGCGGTCGGCGGCGAACATCTCCGGGCGGGCGGCGAACTCCGGGCCCAGCAGCGAGCCCAGCGAGACCGTCCGGCCGCCCGCCTCGACCACCGCGATGGTCTGTGCGGCGGCCAGCTGCCGGCTCAGCCGTCGGGCCACCCAGCGCAGTGGCGGGCGCACCGGCTTGATCGTGCCGAGGTCCGGGCAGGTCCCGACGACCACCTCGCAGCCGTTGGCGCGCAGTGCGGCGACGGCCTCGCCGAGCTGGCGGACGGCGAGCTGGGCCGGACTGTGCCGGGTCACGTCGTTGGCGCCGACCATGATCACCGCGACGTCCGGGTGGTGCTGCAGCACCTGCTCCAGCTGGCCGGAGAGGTCGGCCGAGCGGCCGCCGGAGCGGGCCGCGTTGACCAGCCGGACCGGGCGTTCGGCCACCGAGGCCAGCCCGGCGGCGAGCAGGGCGCCCGGGGTCTCCCGGCCCCGTGCCACCCCGAGGCCGGCGCCGGTGGAGTCGCCGAGGACGGCCAGCACGAGCGGCGGCTGCGGGGCGGCGGAGCGGTCGGCGAAGGCCTCGCCGTAGACGCCGTCGGCCTTGGGCGGGAGGGTCCCCAGGACGCCGATGGCCTGGATGGCGAGCTTGCTCTCGGTCAGCAGCAGGCCGACCATGCCGACCCCGAGCAGTCCGAGCCCGCCGCCGCCGTACGCCGCCGCGGTGGCGATCCGCCGGGCCACCCGGGCCCGCGAGTCGTGTGCGCCTGGCATCCGGACCCCCTTCACGTCCTCGTGCCGCCCCCAGCGGGGTCGTACACCCCTCCTACCCGCGCCGGGGGCGGGAGTACCGGTGCGGGTGGGCCATTGGGGGAGGCGCCGGCGCCGCCGCCGCGGGAGCGCCGGGCGGGGCGGGCCGTCGGGGGAGGGGCGGCGGGTCGTCGCGCGGGGCTGCCGGGGCGGGCCCCGGAGGACGTGGACGAGAGGGGGCGCTGGGGCGCGTGCCACGCCCTAGGCTTTGCAGTACCGAAAGCACTCGCATGCCCATAGACCGGGAGGACCCCCGTGCGGTACCACAACTCGATCATCGACCTGGTCGGCAACACGCCGCTGGTCAAGCTGAACAAGGTCACCGAGGGCATCAGCGCGACAGTGCTGGCGAAGGTCGAGTACTTCAACCCCGGTGGCTCCGTGAAGGACCGCATCGCGATGCGCATGATCGAGGCCGCCGAGGCCTCGGGCGCCCTCAAGCCGGGCGGCACCATCGTCGAGCCGACCTCCGGCAACACCGGTGTCGGTCTGGCGATCGTGGCCCAGCAGAAGGGCTACAAGTGCATCTTCGTCTGCCCGGACAAGGTCTCGACCGACAAGATCAACACCCTCCGTGCGTACGGCGCCGAGGTGGTCGTCTGTCCGACCGCCGTCGCCCCTGAGCACCCGGACTCCTACTACAACGTCTCCGACCGCCTGGTCCGGGAGACCCCGAACGCCTGGAAGCCGGACCAGTACTCCAACCCGGACAACCCGGCCTCGCACTACTACTCCACCGGCCCGGAGCTGTGGGAGCAGACCGACGGGAAGATCACCCACTTCGTGGCGGGCGTCGGGACCGGCGGCACCATCTCCGGCACCGGCAACTACCTGAAGGAGGCGTCGGGCGGCAAGGTCAAGGTGATCGGCGCCGACCCGGAGGGCTCGGTCTACTCGGGCGGCACCGGCCGGCCGTACCTGGTCGAGGGCGTCGGTGAGGACTTCTGGCCGACCGCCTACGACCGCAACGTCGCGGACGAGATCGTCGCCGTCTCCGACAAGGACTCGTTCCAGATGACCCGCCGCCTGGCCAAGGAGGAGGGCCTGCTGGTCGGCGGCTCCTGCGGCATGGCCGTGGTGGCCGCGCTGGAGGTCGCCCGCAAGCTCGGGCCGGACGACGTCGTGGTGGTGCTGCTGCCGGACGGCGGCCGCGGCTACCTGTCGAAGATCTTCAACGACGACTGGATGGCCGACTACGGCTTCCTGCCCTCGTCGACCGACGAGGCGCACATCGGCGAGGTGCTGGCCCGCAAGGAGTCCATCGAGCAGGGCGGCGTCCCGCAGTTCGTCCACATGCACCCCAACGAGACGGTCGCCGAGGCGGTCCGGGTGCTGCGCGAGTACGGCGTCTCGCAGATGCCGGTGGTCTCCCCCGGTGCCGGGCACCCGGACATCATGGCCGGCGAGGTGATCGGCTCGGTCGTGGAGAAGCTGCTGCTGGAGGGCATCTTCGCCAAGGAGATCGAGCTGACCGACACGCTGGACAAGGTGATGTCCAAGCCGCTGCCGGTGGTCGGCTCGGGCGAGACCGTCACCAACCTGATGACCGTGCTGGAGAAGGCCGACGCGGCCGTCGTGCTGGTCGAGGGCAAGCCGCAGGGCATCGTCAGCCGCCAGGACCTGCTGGGCTTCCTGACCGGCCGCGCCGCGCACTGACACGCGGTCACCACCGAGCGCCCGTGGGCGGATCCGGAGGATTCGTCCACGGGCGAAGTGGTACACCGGCGTCATCTGCCCGCATCACGGGGTTAACAACGGTCCGGCATCGTTGTGGTCAACGGCACGACGCCGAACGAGGCGACGGCAAGCGTCCGGGAGCGGCTCCCCGGCGACCGCGGTCGACTCCGGACACAACGGACGGTCCTGACCCGACCGCTGTGTCCTACCTCCGCGGGAGGCGCCGTCGTCCCGCCCCTGCCCGGCTCCGGCCGGTCGACAGGGTGTGGCGGCTTCCGCGGCCGCACCGCGCCGTACGGCGCGTCCCCGCGGCTCCCGGGTGGGGGAGCCGAGGGGGGAGACGGTGGGGCCGGTCCTTCTTCGAGGGGCCGGCCCCACCGCCTGTCCGGGCCCGGTCCGCCGTCGCGGCCGTGCGCGGTGCGCCGGGCGGCACGTCGTTCCCGTACGCTCGCACGCATGACCAGCACTGAAACGACCGACCAGGACGCCCCGCGCTACGTCCGGGTCAAGATCGAGCTCATCGCGGAGATCACCGACGAGGGCGCGCTGAAGGCGGCGGCCCTGCAGGCGGTGACCGAGGACGAGTACCTCGACGACGAGGAGCGCGCCCAGTCCGTCGAGGCCATCGAGGTGGACCCGTCGGGTTCGCTCGCCCACTTCATCGACCCCGTCGCGCTGCTCGGCGACGTCCCCGGGGTGGAGCTCGCCTCGGCGACCTGGGAGTCGGCGCAGACCGAGTTCGACCCGGACAGCGAGGAGTGGGACGAGTACGCGGTGGAGGAGTCCGCCGAGTAGTGGCGGTGCGCCGTCACGCGCTCGGAAACGCCCGGTCTGCCACGGCAGGCCGGGCGTTTTGTCCTTGTTCGATGGCAAGTTTGGTCATCTCATACGATCGCTTACCCTTCGATGGTGGAACCGTGAACGGGCGGATTGCGTTTCTGTATCCGTAAATGCCCGGGATGATCAGCAGGGAGACGCGACGTGACGGCACGGGACGGTCAGGGGCGGGCGGCCGGTGGAAGCTGGAGCCGACGCGGTGTTCTCGCGGGACTGATCGGGGCGCCGGTCCTGCTCCTCGCGGCCTGCAACGACAACAGCGGTAACAGCGGCAGCGGTTCCGGCAGCGGTTCCGGCTCCGGCGGCAGCGCGAGCGGCGCCCCGGGCAATGGCGGCGGCAGCAGCAGCGCCCCGAAGACCTCGGCCGCCGTGATCACCGTCACCCCCGCCGACGGGGCCACCGCCGCCAGCTTCAGCGAGCCGGTCAAGGTCACCGTCACCAACGGCACCCTGACCAGCGTCAAGGTCACGGACTCCACCGGCAAGGAACTGGCCGGCCAGCTCTCCGCCGACAACGCCGGCTGGACCTCGGCCGCCGCCCCGGCCAGCGGTACCAAGTACACCGTCGCCGCCGTCGCCCAGGACAAGGACAAGCTGGAGGCGGACTCCAACGCCGTCTTCACCACGGCGACCCCGGCCAACACCTTCGTCGGCTACTTCACCCCCGAGGACGGCTCGACGGTCGGCGTCGGCATGCCCGTCTCGATCAACTTCAGCAAGCCGATCACCGACAAGAAGGCCGTCCAGCAGGCGATCACCGTGACAGCCGAGCCGGGCGTCGAGATCGTCGGCCACTGGTTCTCCAGCACCCGCCTCGACTTCCGGCCGCAGGAGTACTGGGCCAAGGGCACCCAGGTCACCCTCAAGCTCCGGCTCAAGGACGTCGAGGGCGCCAAGGGCGTGTACGGCACCCAGTCCAAGGACGTCCGCTTCACCGTCGGCCGCGCCCAGACCAGCGTCGCCGACCTCGCCACCAAGAAGCTCACCGTCACCACCGACGGCCAGGTCAGCGCCGTGTACAAGATCTCCGGCGGCTCGCCCGAGCACACCACCTGGGGCGGCAAGATGGTCATCTCCGAGCAGTACACGCAGACCCGGATGAACTCGCAGACCGTCAACCTGGGCAGCGAGTACGACATCGCGGACGTGCCGCACGCCCAGCGCCTCACCACCTCGGGCACCTTCATCCACGGCAACTACTGGTCGTCGACGTCGATCTTCGGCAGCCAGAACACCAGCCACGGCTGCGTCGGCCTGCAGGACGCCAAGGGCGCGCAGGACGCCGGCACGGACGGCTACAAGTTCTACAAGTCCTCGATGGTCGGCGACGTGGTCGAGGTCGTGAACTCCGGCGACAAGACCGTCGCCCCGGACAACGGCCTGAACGGATGGAACATGGGCTGGGCCGACTGGAAGGCCGGCAGCGCCGTCTGATCCACCCGCAGCCGGGCCGCCCCGTCCGGCCCGCGACCGGCTTGCCCGGTCACGGGCCGGACGGCAGCGGCGAGCAGCCGCCCGGCGAGCTGTGAGCCGCGCCCGGCCTCAGCGCTTGGCGTAGTCCGCGAACCCCTGCCAGTCGACGACGACGCACTGCTCGTCGCCGAGGATCCAGGCGTCGTGTCCGGGCGGGCAGATCATGTAGTCGCCGGGGCCGAACTCGGCCTCCTGGCCGTCGTCCATGACGATCTTCATCCGGCCGGAGATCACGTACCCCATGTGGGCCGCCTGGCAGCTGTCGGTCTTGGCGATCGGCTTCACGTGCTTGGACCACTGCCACCCCGGCTCGAACACGGCCCTGCCGACCGGGCCGGAATCCAGGTTGACCAGCCGCAGCTCGCCCTTGCCCTCCTCGAAGGGACGGACTTCCTCGGGATCGTCGAAGCTCTTGCGGACCAGACCGGACATGGCGCACCACTCCTCTCCACGAGGGGGCCCGGCCGCCGACGGGCGGCCGGGCGGCCCCTGCTGGCCCTTCCAGTCTGCGCCCCGAACGGGAGGGGGTCACGGCGGGAAGGGCACACGCGGAGTCGTCGACGCCCGGTCAGCCCCGGGTGCGGGCCACGCCGATCGGGCAGGAGGCGCCGGTGCCGCCGAGGCCGCAGTAGCCGTTGGGGTTCTTGGCCTCCGACAGGTACTGCTGGTGGTACGGCTCGGCCGGGAAGAACGGACCGGCCGGGGCGATCTCCGTGGTGATCGGCCCGTAGCCGAGCGCGGTGAGGGCCGGCTGGAAGGCCTCCCGGGACGCCGCCGCGGCCTCGGCCTGGGCGGGGGAGTGGGTGTAGACCGCGGAGCGGTACTGGGTGCCCACGTCGTTGCCCTGGCGGTTGCCCTGGGTCGGGTCGTGCGCCTCCCAGAACGTCTTCAGCAGCCGCTCGTAGGAGACCACGGCCGGGTCGTACACCACCCGGACCGCCTCGGTGTGCCCGGTCAGACCGCTGCACACCTCGTCGTACGTCGGGTTGGGGGTGTAGCCGCCCTGGTAGCCGACCAGCGTCGTCCAGACGCCGGGCAGGCGCCAGAACGTGCGCTCGGCGCCCCAGAAGCAGCCCAGCCCGAAGTCGGCCACCTCCAGGCCCTCCGGGTACGGACCGGTCAGCGGGTGGCCGAGCACGGTGTGCGGGTCGCGCAGCTCGAAGGCCGCGGTCGGCCGACCGGGCAGCGCCTGGTCGGCGGGGACGAGCGAGGTCTTGTGGCGGTTGAACAACACGGCCTGCTCCAGCGGGTCGGGAAACGTGGCTCACTCTGCAACGCGAACGGCCGCCCCCGGATTCCGGGAGCGGCCGTCGGGCCCGTCCGTACCGCCCGCCGTGGTCAGGCCGGCTGCGCGGCCGCCTCGACCGCACCCCGGACCGCGTCGATCCGCAGGTCGACGAAGGCCTGCCGGGGATCGTTGAAGTTGGTGAACGGCTGCGGGATGTACCGGCCCAGCGCCTGGTACTGCGCCAGCGCCTCGGTCGGCCGGCCGGCCCGGGTCAGGGCGTAGGCGAGCCAGCCGCGGGCGTACCGGAGGCGCGGGTGCTCCGGATCGGCGGCGGCGAGGTCGGCGAGCGCCGCGTCCAGGGCGGCGCCGACCTCCGGCCGCTTCCAGGCGCTGAGCTTCTCCCCGTCCTGGCCGAACTGCTCGTAGTACGCCTCCAGCTTCATCGGCGCGAGCAGGCTGCCGGCCGGGGCGGCGGCGATCGCCTCGTCGATGAACCCGTGCATCAGCTGGTGGCTGCCGTGCCACTTGTCGCACCAGTACTGCAGGGCCCGGTTGTGCGCCGCCCAGTGGTGCGGGTCGCGCTCGGTCAGTTCGGACCAGAGCTGCCGGAAGCGTTCGTGGGACCAGCCCAGACCCATGGCGACGGAGATCCGGGCGACCCACGGGTTGGGGTCCGCGGCGGGGGCGAGCGCCATCGCCGCCTCGGCTGCCCCGTCCGCCTCCTGCAGGACGCGGTGGAAGCCGTCGAACTGCTCGCGGGTGACGTGCTGGGCCCGGGCCGACGTCCGGATGTTCCAGGCCAGGTGGACCATGGCGTCCGCGTGCACCAGGGCGGCGGTCGGGTCCTCGGGCCGCTCCGCGCGCCAGGCGCGCAGCCAGGTGTCGTCCTCGGCCGCCAACCGGGCCAGTGCGCGCTGCCGCATCCAGCGGACGTCGGCGGAGGCGTCCGCGGTGAGGTGGGCGGCGGCCGGCTGCCAGTCGCCGGCCCGTGCGGCGGCGAGGGCGGCCTCCTCCTCGGGGCCCGGCTCGTCGTCCAGGACCAGTTCGCGGCCGAGCAGCAGCCCGTGGTCGGCCGGGACGATGGTGTTCTTCGCCCGTTCCTGCTCGGCGACCCGGGCCTCGTGGGCCGCGATGGTGGCCTTCGCCCGCTCCAGCTGGGCCAGTTTGCGCTTGGCCAGCCGGGTCATGACGACCGGGAACAGCAGGACGAGGCCGACGACGGCGAACACGATGATGCCGATCAAGGAGCTTCCTTCCGTGGTGTGCTTGGCGTGCTGGGCGTGCGTGTGGCGGGCTCGGTGTGCAGGTGCGCCTGGCGTGGTTCGGCTCGGCGCCGGGGTCGGTCCGCCGGGCCGGTCAGAGGGCCGGCGCGGTGGGCGACGGGACGCCGGCCCCGGCGAGCAGGGCCCGCAGCGGCGCGGTGTCCGGCGTGTCGCGGCAGGCGGCGTCGAGGGCCACGTCGAAGCCGTCCTCGAATCCCTCCGGCAGTCGCAGCTCGGCCGGCCCGGACCAGGAGAGCTCCCAGCCGGCCAGGCCGGCTTCGGCCAGCGTGACGACGACGGCGTGCGCCAGTTCCTTGCGCAGCACCGGGCGGGCGAACTCGCGGGCGGCCCGGCCGGTGGCGGCGGCGGCCTGTTCGCTCTTCGGCAACCGGTCGGTGAACTCCCGGGCCCGGCCGGCGTCCACGGCGTCCAGCAGGCCCTCGGCGGTGGGCGACAGGCCCAGCGCCGTCAGGGCCCGGCCGGCCGGGGCGCCCGCCCCGCGCGCGTGTGCGAGCATCGCCGCCCGGACCAGCTCGGGCCACTCGACCCGCTGCTTCGCGGCCGCCTCGGGCACCAGCGAGACGACCTCCAGCTCGGTCAGCACCCGCTCGGCGTCGTGCAGCAGGGCGAGGGCGGGGGTGGTGGTGCCGGGGCCGCGTCCGTCGTCCGGCAGCGCCTCGATCGCGGCGACCCGGCGGGCGATCGGCGGGTGGGAGTCGTACGGGTCGGGCTCCTGCTCGGGCAGTTCGAGCGCGTACTCGGCGAGCTCCTGGCGGCGCTTCGGGTCGCTCAGCAGGTGGACCAGGCCGCCGTAGACCTGGCCGGGCAGCGGGAGCAGGCCCGCGTCCCAGCCGATGGTGGCGTAGCGGCCGAGGTAGAAGTCCTGGGCGGAGACCAGCGCCGGCATCTTGCGCAGCGCCGTGGCGGTGGCGTCCCGGCCCGCCAGCCGGGCGGCGACGACGTCGGCGGCGTACTCCTGGCGGCGGCCGACCGCCTCGGAGACCCGGAAGTAGAGCTTGGCGTAGAGGTTGAAGAGCTTGGCGAGGACCCGGTCGACGCCGCCGGTGGCCTGCTCGTACGAGGGTTGGCGGCCCTTGGAAAGCCGCTTCTCGGCCTTGGCGGCCAGCTTGGCGGCCTCCTCGGCCTGGTGCCGGTCGGCGCGCTGGTGGAGCCCGCCGACGGTGTGCAGCAGGGCGCGGCGGCCGGCGAGCGTGACGGCGGCCAGCCGTACGTCCCGGTTGCTGAAGTGGCCGAACTCGTGCGCCAGGACGGACTCCAGCTCGCCCTCGGTGAGGCCGATCAGCAGCGGGGCGCCGATGGCCAGGTGCCGCTTGCCGGGGACGAGGCCGAGCAGCTTCGCCTCCTCCAGCACGCTGGCGTTGACCTCGGGCACGAGCCGGATCTCGGCCGGTCCGCGGACACCCGTCCGCTCGGCGATCCGGTCGACCACGGCCCAGACGGCGGGCTGCCGCTCGCGGGTGAGGGGCACGCCGGGCAGCTCTGCGGCGTCCTCGCGCCGACGCGTCAGGAACACCACCCGGGCCACCGGGTAGCCGATCGCGGCGGACAGCGCCCAGACCTTGAACAGCGCCGGGCGCAGCTGACCCGAGGCCCGGTACAGGGCGATGTCGAGGGCGAGCAGGCTCACGAGGATGCCGAGGGCGAGCAGGTAGAAACCGGCGAGCAGGGCCACCGCGGTCGCGGCCCTTCTGGATGTGCTCATGCCAGTGGAACGCTGGGGCGCGCCCATGCGGTGATCCTCCCCCGAGGGCGCGACGGCACGGCGACGCGCGGTTGTCGTGTGGTGAACAGGTGTACGGCAGGTGGAGATGCTAGTGCTTGGCGATGGCCCGCGCACCACGGTTACCGGGCCTCGTACCCCCGCTCCCACCTGCGGGTTCGTCCCGGATTCCGATTCGGGAGGGCTGGACGGCATTCGGCCATTAGGCTCGGAGTCATGACCGAGCACCAGCTTCCCCAGGGCTTCGAGACCCTCGCCATCCACGCGGGGCAGGAAGCAGACCCCCAGACCGGGGCCGTCGTCACGCCGATCTACCAGGTGTCCACCTACAAGCAGGACGGGGTGGGCGGCCTGCGGGGCGGCTACGAGTACAGCCGCAGCGCCAACCCGACCCGCACCGCGCTGGAGGAGTGCCTCGCGGCGCTGGAGGGCGGCGCCCGCGGCCTCGCCTTCGCCTCCGGCCTGGCGGCCGAGGACACCCTGCTGCGCACCATCCTCAAGCCGGGCGACCACATCGTGATCCCCAACGACGCCTACGGCGGCACCTTCCGGCTCTTCGCCAAGGTGCTGACCCGCTGGGGCGTCGAGTTCTCCGTGGCCAACACCCAGGACCTGGCCACCGTCCGCGACGCGATGCGTCCCAACACCCGCGCGGTGTGGGTGGAGACCCCGTCCAACCCGCTGCTGGGCATCACCGACCTGGCCGCGCTCGCCGAGATCGCGCACGGCGCCGGCGCGCTGCTGGTGGTCGACAACACCTTCGCCAGCCCGTACCTGCAGCAGCCGATCGCGCTCGGCGCGGACGCGGTCGTGCACTCCACCACCAAGTACATGGGCGGCCACTCGGACGTGGTCGGCGGTGCTTTGGTGCTGGCCGACGCGGCCCTCGGCGAGGAGGTCGCCTACCACCAGAACGCGATGGGCGCGGTCTCCGGCCCGTTCGACGCCTGGCTGGTGCTGCGCGGCATCAAGACGCTGGGCGTCCGGATGGACCGGCACAGCGCCAACGCGGAGAAGGTCGCCGAGCTGCTGGCGAGCCACCCCAAGGTCAGCCAGGTGCTCTACCCGGGCCTGCCCGAGCACCCCGGCCACGACATCGCCGCCAAGCAGATGAAGGCGTTCGGCGGCATGGTCTCGTTCCGCGTCGCGGGCGGCGAGGAGGCGGCCGTCGAGGTCTGCAACCGCGCGCAGCTGTTCACCCTCGGTGAGTCCCTCGGCGGCGTCGAGTCGCTGATCGAGCACCCGGGCCGGATGACCCACGCCTCGGTGGTCGGCTCGGCGCTGGAGGTGCCGTCCGACCTGGTGCGCGTCTCGGTCGGCATCGAGTCGATCGACGACCTGCTGGCCGACCTCAAGCAGGCGCTCGGCTGAGGCCCCCGGGGTTCACTGCCCCTGCTGGTCCGCCGTGTACGACTCCATCGCGTGGTTGAAGCGGGCCAGCAGGGCGCAGAACGCGTGCTGCTCCTCCGGCGGCCAGTCGGCCACCAGGCGGCGGGTCAACTCGGCCCGCCCGTCCCGGACTTCGTCGAGTCGGCCGGAGCCGCGGGAGGTCAGCGCGAGCCGTACGGCGCGGCGGTCGGCCGGGTCCTGCACCCGGCCGACCAGCCCGGCCGCGACCAGCGGGGCGACCTGGCGGGTCACCGTGGAGGAGTCCACGCCCAGTGATTCGGCCAGCGCCTTGACGTTGGCGGGGCCGTGCCGCTCCAGCCGGTCGAGCAGCAGGTAGGCGGCCCGGTCCAGCGCTCCGACCCCGCCGCCGGAGGTGCGGACCTGTTCCATGCGGCGTGCGAACACCGCGAGCTGGTACTGCAGTTGGTTGTGCACGGGGTCGGTGCGGTCGGTGGCCTGGGGCGAGGTCGTCGTCATCGCGGCTCACGATCGTCGTGCGGTGAGGGAGGCTCAGAACCAGCAGCGTACGCGGGCTCGGCGGGCCCGGGAACAGGCCCGGCGTCCCGGATTGCCGTCGTCCGGACCTCTAACCTTGGCAGCATGCACAACTGGCCGATCACCCTCGACGACGTCCGCGGCGCCCAGAAGATGCTCGTCGGGATCGCCCGGGTGACCCCGATGGAGGGCAGTCGGCACCTCTCCGGGCTGATCGGCGCGCCGGTCCACCTGAAGTGCGAGAACCTGCAGCGCACCGGCTCCTTCAAACTGCGCGGGGCGTACGTGCGGATCGCGGGACTCTCGCCGGTGCAGCGGGCCGGCGGGGTGGTGGCGGCGAGCGCCGGGAACCACGCCCAGGGGGTGGCGCTGGCGGCCGCGCTGCTGGGGGTGCAGTCGACGGTGTTCATGCCGGTCGCCGCGCCGCTGCCGAAGGTCGCGGCCACCCGCGAGTACGGCGCCGACGTGCGGCTGCACGGCGCCAACGTGGACGAGGCGCTGCGGGCCGCCCAGCGGTACTCGGAGGCGACCGGCGCGGTGTTCATCCACCCCTTCGACCACTGGGACGTGGTCACCGGCCAGGCGACCGTCGGGCTGGAGATCCTGGAGCAGTGCCCCGAGGTGCGCACCATCCTGGTCGGGGTGGGCGGCGGCGGGCTGCTGGCGGGGATCGCGGCGGCGGTCAAGCCGCTGCGGCCGGACGTCCGGGTGGTCGGGGTGCAGGCGGCCGGCGCCGCCGCGTACCCGCCCTCGATGGCGGCCGGGCGGCCGGTGTCGCTGGAGCACTTCGCCACCATGGCCGACGGGATCATGGTCGGGCGCCCGGGGGACATCCCCTTCGAGGTGGTCAACACGCTGGCGGACGGCATCCACACGGTCTCCGAGGACTCGCTGTCGCGGGCGCTGCTGCTCGGCCTGGAGCGGCTGAAGCTGGTGGTCGAGCCGGCCGGGGCGGCCCCGATCGCGGCGCTGCTGGAGCGGCCGTACTCCTTCGAGGGCCCGGTGGTGGCGGTACTGTCCGGCGGCAACATCGACCCGCAGCTGATGCAGCGGGTGCTGCGGCACGGGCTGGCGGCGGCCGGGCGCTACCTGTCGCTGCGGGTGCGGCTGGCGGACAAGCCGGGCTCGCTGGCGGACCTGCTGGGCGTGCTGACCAGGCTGGACGCCAATGTGCTGGACGTGGCGCACGTGCGGATCGACCCGCGGCTGGGGTTGGCGGAGGTCGAGGTGGACATGCACCTGGAGACCAAGGGGCCGGAGCACTGCGCGGCGGTGGTCGGCGAGCTGCGGGACTCGGGGTACGTCGTCTCCGACTAGTCGGCGGGCGTTCCGGCGGGGCGGGTGGGGCGGGAGCGTCCACCGGGCTCCCAGTTGCCGGTGGTTCGGGCCCCGATTGCCGGTCGTTGCTGCGGTGTGCCGCGGCTCCTCCCTGGAACGATGGCGGAGCCGTATCCCTTGACGCGATATATCGCGTACTGGGAGACTCGCGATACATCGTGTTCGAGTCCCGCATGTCGAAAATCGAGTCGACCGCGTGCCCGAAAGCGGGGCAGAGTGGGACAGATCGCCCCATACGTCCGAGGAGATGAGGCAGGCCATGGCGCCAGCCATCCAAGCCGAGAACCTGGTGAAGACCTTCGGCGACGTACGAGCCCTGGACGGCGTCAGCCTCGACGTCCCCGAGGGCACGGTGCTCGGGCTGCTCGGCCCGAACGGCGCCGGGAAGACCACCACCGTGCGGGTCCTCACCACCCTGCTCCGCCCCGACTCCGGCCGCGCGGTGGTCGCCGGGGTCGACGTGCTCAAGAACCCCAACCGGGTGCGCAGTCTGATCGGCCTGTCCGGTCAGTACGCGGCGGTCGACGAGTACCTGACCGGCTTCGAGAACCTCACCATGGTCGGCGAGCTCTACCAGATGAGCGTCCGCGACGCGAAGGCCCGGGCGCTGGAGCTGCTGGAGTGGTTCAACCTGACCGACGCCAAGGACCGCACCGCCAAGACCTACTCCGGCGGCATGCGCCGCCGCCTGGACCTCGCCGCCGCGCTGGTCGTCCGCCCGCCGGTGATGTTCCTGGACGAGCCGACCACCGGTCTCGACCCGCGCAACCGGCTCGCGCTCTGGGAGGTCATCGAGACCCTGGTCGAGCAGGGCACCACGCTGCTGCTCACCACCCAGTACCTGGAGGAGGCGGACCGGCTCGCCCACGACATCGCGGTGGTCGACCGCGGCCGGGTGATCGCCCGGGGCACCGCCGACCAGCTCAAGGCCCAGATCGGCGGCGAGCGGATCGAGGTCGTGGTGCACGAGCCCGGGGTCGTCGCCGACGCGGTCGCGGCGCTGTCCGGCTACGCGCTCAGCGAGCCGACGGTGGAGCGGAACACCCGCCGGATCACCCTGCCGATCAGCGGCGGTGCCCGGGTGCTCGCCGACGCCATCCGCGAACTGGACGCCCGCGGGATCGAGATCGACGACATCGGGCTGCGCCGCCCGACCCTGGACGACGTCTTCCTCACCCTGACCGGCCACGTCGCCGAGCAGGAGGCCGAGGAGGGCGGCGCCGACCCCAAGGCGCGCGGCCGCGGCGGCCGGAGCAGGGGCAGGACCGCCGACGCGGCCGACAGCGGAGACCGCGGACCGGACAAGCAGGCCGTCGCGGCCGGGAAGGAGCACTGAGATGAGCACCGCCACCGAGCACGCCATCGGCGCGGCCGTGCCCAGACAGCGCCGGGGGCTGTCCGCCACCCTGCACGACTCCTGGGTGGTCGCCAAGCGCAACCTGCGCCGGATGACCCGCATCCCGGAGATCGTCGTCTTCGGCCTGATGCAGCCGGTGATGTTCGTCCTGCTGTTCTCGTACGTCATGGGCGGGGCGATCAAGATCCCCGGGACGGACTCCAGCTCCCACACGTACATCCAGTTCCTGATGGCCGGCATCTTCGCCCAGACCGTCACCTTCGCCACCGCCGGCGCCTCGGCCGGCATCGCGGAGGACATGACCAAGGGCCTGGTGGACCGCTTCCGCTCGCTGCCGATGGCCCGCTCGGCGGTGCTGGTCGGCCGCACGCTGGCGGACCTCGTCCAGACCGGCTTCATCGTGATCGTGCTGGGCCTGGTGGCGCTGCTGGTCGGCTGGCGGATCCACGACGGCGTGCTCAACGCGCTCGCCGCCTTCGGCCTGCTGCTCCTGTTCGGCTACGCCTTCTCGTGGATCGGCGCGCTGATCGGCCTGTCGGTGCGCAGCCCCGAGGCGGCCACCTCGGCCGGGCTGATCTGGCTGTTCCCGCTGACCTTCGTGTCCAACGCCTTCGTGCCGGTCAGCTCGATGCCGGACTGGCTGCAGCAGATCGCGTACTGGAACCCGTTCAGCGCCACCGTGCAGGCCTGCCGGGAGCTGTTCGGCAACCAGGTCGGGCCGGTGGACGGCGCCTGGCCGATGCAGCACGCCGCCCTGGTGTCGGTGATGTGGTCGGTCCTGATCACGGCGGTGTTCTCGTGGCTGTCGGTGCGCAAGTACCGCTCGGCCACCGCCTGAGCGGGCGCGCCGGGCCCCGGGTGCCGCCCGGCACACGGAAAGGGCGGCCGTGGAGTCCCCGACTCCACGGCCGCCCTCGCGCTGTCGCGGGCCGGATCAGCCGGCGTGCGGCACGACCTTGACGATCTTCACCATGGCCGGCTTGCCGTTCGGCAGCTCGTAGGTGGCCTCGTCGCCGATCTGCTTGCCGTCGATCGCGCGCCCCAGCGGCGACTGCGGCGAGTAGACGTCCAGGTTGTCGGAGCCGGCCACCTCGCGGGAGGCGAGCAGGAACTCCATGAGGTCGTCCTCGTCGCCGTCGAAGGCGACCGTGACGACCATGCCCGGGGCCACCACGCCCGAGTCGGCCGGGGCCTCGCCGACCTTGGCACGCTCCAGGAGCTGGGTCAGCTGGCGGATGCGCAGCTCGTACTTGCCCTGCTCCTCCTTCGCCGCGTGGTAACCGGCGTTCTCCTTGAGGTCGCCCTCCTCGCGCGCCGCCTCGATCTTCTGGGCGATCTCGATGCGCCAGGGCCCGGTCAGATGATCCAGCTCGGCCTTGAGCTGGTCGTAGCCGGCCTGAGTGAGCCAGGTCACGTTCTCGCTGGTCTGGGTCACGGGTGCTCCTCGTAGGTGCTGGGGCTGTGCTGAGGGTGTGAGTCGTCAGCCGGGGTTGGTGGTGATATCGGTCTCAACTACAAAGCAACGCCCGCTCCCGTACCATCCGGTGCGGAAGGGGCGAAACCACGAGCCTAACAAGTCCTGCCGACAAGCGGGAGAGGCGTTGGCGCGGCATTGACGGTGGCGTTACGCCGCGGTGTACAGGACGGAGAGCGGGACCTTTTACGGATGCCCGCTCCCCGGATCGAATATGCGCCCTACTTGGCGGGCGTGCAGCCCAGCAGTTCGGCGGTGGTGCCGCGGGCCGTGGTGCGCAGGGTGACCACCGCGTCGTAGCTGTCGCCGGCCGCCGGGACCGGGAAGTCGGCCACCCCGACCACCCCGTGGTCGTCGCCCTGGGAGCGGACCGTGCAGGTGCCGGCCTGGCCCTCGCTCTTGCGCACGGTGAGGTGCAGCTGGACCTCGGAGTCGGAGACCACCTGGAAGGTCGGCACCGAGCCGTTGATCTTCGTCTCGCGCAGCAGGTAGGAGCCGCCCAGCCAGGCGATCAGACCCAGGCCCAGCACGCCGCAGACCGCGCCGACCACCTTCAGGCGACGGTCCGCCTCGCGGTCGCCGCCGCGTCCGTAGCGCCCCTCGGGCAGCCGGGCGGCGGTGGTCTCTGCAGTCATCGGACCCTGTCCTCTCCTGGGGGAGGGGCCGCGCGGGTGGTGCGGGGGAATGCGACGCTCCTCCAGTCCGTCACTATAGGAGGGGCTCGCCCGCGGCCGGTCCGGCGGGGGCAGGGCTCGGCCGTGTCGGCGACTTCCGCGGCCGGCCCCGCGGCGACGCGGTCCCGGAGTGAGCGGTTCGTACGGTGGGCAGACCCGGACTTCGCGGAACGCCCGATGATGTGGAAGGAACGCAAGGCGTTGACTGAGCAGTTGCGACTGATGGCGGTGCACGCCCACCCGGACGACGAGTCCAGCAAGGGCGCGGCCACCATGGCCATGTACGTCGAGCAGGGTGTGGACGTACTCGTGGCCACCTGCACGGGGGGCGAGCGCGGGTCGGTTCTCAACCCCAAGCTCCAGGGGGACCCGTACATCGAGGAGAACATCCACGAGGTGCGGCGCAAGGAGATGGACGAGGCGCGGGCGATCCTCGGCGTCAAGCAGGCCTGGCTGGGCTTCGTGGACTCCGGCCTGCCCGAGGGGGACCCGCTGCCCCCGCTGCCCGAGGGCTGCTTCGCCCTGCAGGACGTCAAGGAGGCGGCCGAGCCGCTGGTCCGGCTGATCCGCGAGTTCAAGCCGCAGGTCATCACGACCTACGACGAGAACGGCGGGTACCCGCACCCGGACCACATCATGACCCACAAGATCACCATGCTGGCCTTCGACGCCGCGGGCGACCCGGACGCGTACCCCGAGGCCGGCGAGCCCTGGCAGCCGCTGAAGGTCTACTACAACCACGGCTTCCCGATGGGCCGCATCCGCGCCCTGCACCAGTACCTCACCGAGCACGGCCACGACTCGCCGTACGGCGAGTGGATCGCGGGCTGGGAGAAGAGCGGCCGCAAGGAGCGCGAGATCACCACGCGGGTCCGCTGCGACGACTGGTTCGAGACCCGTGACCGGGCGCTGATCGCGCACGCCACCCAGATCGACCCGGACGGCCCGTGGTTCCGCGTCCCGCTGGAGGTCCAGCGCGAGGTCTGGCCCACCGAGGACTACGAGCTCGCCCGTACCCTGGTCGACGTGGACCTGCCGGAGGACGACCTGTTCGCCGGCCTGCGCACCCCCACCCTGGCGGCCGAGGCCGCCGACACGCGCGACTGAAGCACCCCCCGATGGCCCGGCTCCCCGTGAGCCGGGCCACCATAGAGATATGAGCGCCCCCGTGAACCTCCTCCACCTCGCCGCTGACCTCGCCGTCGACGACGCCAAGGTCACCCCCGGCCTCCTCGGCTTCGTCGTCTTCGCCGCCCTCGGCGTGGCGACCTGGTTCCTGGCCAAGTCCATGAACCGCCAGTTCAAGAAGGTCGACTTCGCGGAGGAGCCGGAGGCTCCGAAGGAGTGAGTCCCCGGCCCCCGCCGGCCGCCGATGCGGAAGGATGGGGGCATGCCGAACCGTCTCGCGGACGCGACCTCGCCGTACCTGCAGCAGCATGCCGAGAACCCGGTCGACTGGTGGGAGTGGTCCCCCGGGGCCTTCGAGGAGGCGGCGCGGCGCGGGGTGCCGGTCCTGCTGTCGGTCGGGTACGCCGCCTGTCACTGGTGCCACGTGATGGCGCACGAGAGCTTCGAGGACGCCGGGCTCGCCGGGTACCTGAACGAGCGGTTCGTCGCGGTCAAGGTGGACCGGGAGGAGCGCCCGGACGTCGACGCCGTCTACATGGAGGCGGTGCAGGCCGCGACCGGGCAGGGCGGCTGGCCGATGACGGTCTTCCTCACGCCCGACAAGGAGCCGTTCTACTTCGGCACCTACTTCCCGCCGGAGCCCCGGCACGGGATGCCCTCGTTCCGGCAGGTGCTGGAAGGCGTGGACGCCGCCTGGCGGGACCGGCGGCAGGAGGTCGGCGAGGTCGCCGGACGGATCCGGGCCGACCTGGCCCAGCGGGCCGCCGTCTACTCGGCCGGCGCCCACAACCCGCCCGGCGAGGCGGACCTGCACCAGGCACTGGTGACCCTCAGCCGGGAGTTCGACCAGGCGCGCGGCGGCTTCGGCGGCGCCCCCAAGTTCCCGCCGGCCATGGTCGTCGAGTTCCTGCTGCGCCACCACGCGCGCACCGGCTCGGAGGCGGCGCTGGAGATGGCCGTGCGCACCGGCGAGGCGATGGCCCGCGGCGGCATCCACGACCAGCTCGGCGGCGGCTTCGCCCGGTACGCGGTGGACGCCGGCTGGGTGGTGCCGCACTTCGAGAAGATGCTCTACGACAACGCCCTGCTGCTGCGCACCTACCTGCACCTGTGGCGGGCCACCGGCTCCGCGCTCGCGCGGCGGACCGCGCTGACCACGGCGGACTTCCTGCTGCGCGAACTCCGCACCCCCGAGGGCGCGTTCGCCTCCGCGCTGGACGCCGACAGCCTGGACGAGGAGACCGGGCAGTCCGCCGAGGGCGCCTACTACGTGTGGGAGCCCGGCCAGTTGGTCGACCTGCTCGGCCCCGCCGACGCGGCCACCGCCGCCCGGCTGTTCACCGTCACCGCCGACGGCACCTTCGAGCACGGCACCTCCGTCCTCCAACTCCTCGCCGAGCCCGAGGACTCCGCCGAGTACGAGGCGATCCGCGCCCGGATGCTCGAAGCGCGTTCGGCCCGGCCCGCACCGGCCCGGGACGACAAGGTGGTCGCCGCCTGGAACGGCCTCGCCGTCGCCGCGCTCGCCGAGACCGGCGCACTGCTGGAGCGGCCCGACCTGGTCGAGGCCGCCGAGCGCGCCGCCGACCTGCTGCTCGCCGTCCACCTCACCCCCGACGGCCGGCTGCTGCGCACCTCCCGGGACGGCCGGCCCGGCGCCAACGCGGGCGTGCTGGAGGACTACGCGGACACCGCCGAGGGCTTCCTCGCGCTGTACGCCGTCACCGGCGAGGCGGAGTGGCTGCAACTGGCCGGCGGTCTGCTCGACACCGTCCTCAAGCACTTCACCGACGAGGCCTCCGGCGCGCTCTACGACACCGCCGACGACGCCGAGGAACTGATCCGCCGCCCGCAGGACCCCACCGACAACGCCACCCCCTCCGGCTGGACGGCCGCCGCCGGCGCCCTGCTCACCTACGCCGCGTACACCGGATCCGACCGGCACCGCACGGCCGCCGAGCGCGCCCTCGGCGTGGTCGGCGCGCTCGCCGGGCGGGCGCCGCGGTTCATCGGCTGGGGCCTGGCGGTGGCGGAGGCACTGCTGGACGGGCCGCGCGAGGTCGCCGTGGTCGGCCCGGCCGGGGACGGGGCCACGGCCGCGCTGCGGCGGGCGGCGCTGCTCGGGACGGCGCCGGGCGCGGTGGTCGCGGTGGGCGAGCCGGGGGAGACCGAGGTGCCGCTGCTGGCGGACCGGCCGCTGGTCGGCGGGGCGCCCGCGGCGTACGTCTGCCGGCACTTCGCCTGCGACGCGCCGACCACCGATCCGGCGGTGCTGGCGGAGCGACTGGGCGCCACGGTCGACTAGCGGGGGCCGGCGGCCGTCCGGCAGGGGCCGGATAATCGTTGGCAGGATCGGTCGGGTCGGGGCGAACATGGGCCATGACCTGGACCTTCAGCACCTCCCTCGATGACTTCCGGGCCCGGGCGGGTGCCGTCCTCGCGGCCAGCCCCGCCGAGAACACCGTCCTGCTCACCATCGCGCACCGGCTGGCCGAGTCCGGGCTGGACGTGTTCGGCGGCCCGCCGGTCTTCGGCTGGTGGCGGGCCGAGGACGGCGGCCCGGTCGCGGGCGCCTTCCTGCAGACGCCGCCGTTCGACCTCAGACTCTCCGCCATGCCGGAGGCCGCGGCCGCCGAGCTGGCGGTCGAACTGGCCGCCGTGGGGAGCGGGTTCACGACGGTGAACGGGATCGCCGGGGGCGCCGGAGCGGCCCGCGCCTTCGCCGCGGCGTGGACGGCGGCCACCGGGACCGAGCAGTCCGTCCGGGTCGAGGAACGGCTCTACCGGCTCGGCCGGCTGACCGGTCCGCCGCGCCCGCCCGCGGGCTGGCACCGGCCGGCCGGGCCGGCCGACCGCGAGCTGGCGATCCGCTGGTACGAGGAGTTCGGGGCCGAGGCGGGGGTCCATCTGCCGGACGTGCCGCGGGCGGTGGACGACCGGACCGCGGCCGGCGGCCTCCACCTGTGGGAGGACGGCGGCGAGCCGGTCGCGCTGGCCGGCACCAGCCCGGTGCTCGCCGGGATGTCCCGCATCGGCCCGGTCTACACGCCCGTCGAGCACCGCGGCCGCGGCTACGGCAGCGCCGTCACGGCCGCCGCCTCGGCCCATGTGCTGGCCCTCGGGGCCGCCGAGGTGCTGCTGTACACGGACCTGGCGAACCCGACCAGCAACTCCGTCTACCAGCAGATCGGGTACCTGCCGGTGGAGGACTGCCTGGTC
Source organism: Kitasatospora sp. NPDC096140 (assembly GCF_040303045.1). Taxonomy (NCBI): domain Bacteria; kingdom Bacillati; phylum Actinomycetota; class Actinomycetes; order Kitasatosporales; family Streptomycetaceae; genus Kitasatospora; species Kitasatospora sp. NPDC096140. Next base: position 169,823 of record NZ_JBEOUW010000014.1, on the reverse strand, counting down.
CTCGACTTCCGGGCGGCCTAGGGGAGTTGCCCGCCGATGCCCCGGCGGCCGCCGCCGCCCGTCACTCCCAGTCCCAGCGGATCCCCAGGATGCACGGCCGCAGCGCGGTGGCGACGAGGTGGACGCAGCGGTGGCCGTCGAGGGTCAGCTCCTCGGTCTCGTACGGGGCCTCGCCCGGGGAGTGGAGGGCGAAGCGGTGGCAGCGCACGGGCAGGGCGGCGGGGTGGAAGGTGACCTGCAGGACGTACTGGCCGGCGCCGGAGTTGAAGCCGCGGACGTACTCGCAGCTCGGCTCCGGGGAGGGCGCGTCGTCGAAGCCGTAGCCGAGCAGGTGGGTGTCGCCGGCCCGTAACCGGCGGTCGAGGAGCAGTTCGGCGGCGAGCAGGTGGTGGGTCCGGTCGCGGCGGACGCGGCCGGGGCGGCAGTTCTCCTCGGCCCGGACGCCGACGCGGGTGATGTCGCTGCCCGGGTCCCCCTGGTAGATCGCGAGGTAGCGGTCGATGCCGTCGCGGTGGGCGCGCAGCGCGTGCTGGGAGTCGCGGCGGGCGAGTTGGCGGTCGGGGCCGACCCGGATGCGCTCGATGTGGGTGACGGTGTGCAGGCCGGTGTCGCGCGGCCCGGCGAGGGTGCTGAGCAGGTCGTCGACGGCGGTGGCGGGGGAGATGAGGTCGCGGTAGGGCCGTACGGGCGGGCCGGCGGGCGCGGTTCCGGCGGCGCGGCGGGGGCCGAGCAGCCGGGTGAGGGAGTGCTCGGGCAGGTCGAGGACGTCCTCCAGGGCGGCGACGGCGCGCAGCGACTCCGGGCGTTCGGGCCGACGGCGGCCCTGCTGCCAGTAACTGAGGCTGGTGACACCGACGTTCACGCCGCGCAGCGCGAGGCGGCGGCGGATCCGGTGCAGCGCGAGGCCCCGGGCGGCGATGGCGGTGCGCAGGGCGAGGTGGAACGGGCCGGTGCGCAGGGCGGCGGCGAGATCGGCTGGGTCGCTCCGGTGGATGACGGCCTCCTGAGGTGCGGACGGACCGGCTTTTGACCGTGAATATTCACATCGGTACGGCGGTTTGTCACCGGTCCGGGCCTGCTGCGCGGGGGTTTCCCCGGCGGTGTTCACACCCGCGCCCGGCCGTTCACACCCCGGCCCGGGTGCCTCCCGGGGCCGTTGACCCGCCTGTGGCCAGGCGCGATGCTCGGGGCGCGATCCGGACCGCGCCCCCACACAGCACCTCGCTCCACTCGCGCAAGGAGGCATCCCCCCATGCCAGTTCCACGGATACGGCTGCGCCGTGCCGTCTCTCTGATCGCCCTCGGCGTGCTGGGCCCGGCGTTCACCGCCGCGGTCGCCGCCCCCGCGATCGCCGCGCCCGCGACCACCGCCCCCACGGTCGTCGCCCCCACTGCGGTCGCCCCCGCGGCCGTCGCTCCCGGGCAGGACCGGGCCCCGCACCAGGTCCGCCGGGCCGCCGCGCCGGGCAGTACTGCCGACCAGGCCGGCACGTTCAAGAAGCTCAACATCACCATGCAGCAGCAACAGCAGACCAACTGGTGCTGGGCGGCGAGCGGGAACACCATCGCCACCTGGTTCGGCTACGACTACAGCCAGAACCAGTTCTGCAACGCCGCGTTCGGCCGGGCGACCGGCTCCGCCTGCCCCAACAGCCAGGCCACGCTGGGCGACGTGCAGAACGGGCTGGACCGGGTGGGCATCAACCCGGGCTCGTACGTCACCGGCTACCTGCGCTACAGCACCGTGCAGGCCGAGGTGGACGCCGACCGGCCGATCGAGACCCGCATCCAGTGGAGCTCGGGCGGCGGTCACATGCACGTCCTCTACGGCTACGACACCGGGAACAACTGGGTCTACTGGGGCGACCCGTGGCCGTCCGACTACCGCTACAACTGGGCGGACTACTGGTACTACGTGAACAACGGCACGTTCTCGTGGACCCACTCCCTGTACCGGATCGGCGCGTGAGGGTGGCCATGACCGAGAACCGTGACCTCCGTCGGGCCGCCGCGGGCGCCCTGCTCACCGCCGTCCTCGCGGCGGCCTTCGCCCCGGCCGCGCACGCCGCCGCCCCCGAACCGGCGGCCGAGGCCCCCGCGCCGGTGCCCGCCGCAGAGCTGGCCCAGGCCCGCGGCGCGGTCCAGGACCCGGCCGTCCTCGACCGGGTCGGCCACTTCTTCGCCCGCCAGGGCGTCCCGCCGACCCGGCAGCTGACCATCGGTGCCGCCGAGGAGGCGCGGGCGGCGAGCGCGTCCGCGCCGCGGCTGGCCGGCGACACCGTGCCGGTGTACGTCCTGGACGCCGGCTTCGTGGCCGGCACCCCGGGCGCGCCGGTGGCGAAGGCCGAGTTCACCGCCAGCAAGGTGGTCGCCGCGGACGGGCAGACCGCCTCGGTCTGGACGGTCCGGCAGGGCCAGTCCTGGCGGGTGGTGAACATCGCCTCGGGCGGTGACGAGAGCGACTACGCGGCGAAGGCGGCGGGCAGCGGCGGTGGAACCGCCTTCCGCGAGCCGCAGGTCGACGCCTGGTACGTGCTTCGCGACGGCCGGGTGCTGCCGCTGGACGACGAGGCCCGGCGTTCGGTGGGCGCGGACGGGGTGACGCTGACCGCGTACCAGCAGTTGGTGCACCGGCGGTACGGCGACAAGCTGCCCGGCTCGGCGTACGACCGGGCGGGCCGGGGCGGCGGCTACCCGGCGGATGCCGCCGAGCAGCCCGTGGCCGCGCCGGAGCCGGCGGCGGCCGGTGGTTCGATGCCGGCGGCCGTGACGGCGGCCGCGGCCCTGGGCGCCACCGCGCTGGTGGGCGCGGGCGCCGTCCTGCGGCGGAGGACGGGCGTCCGCCGCGGGTGAGGGGGAGCGGGGCCCGGGCCGAGCGGACCGGGCCCCGCTGCCTGTCCCCTCTTTCTTGTCCTGCTGCGCCTCCCGGCGCGGCGGGACGGCGGACGGCCGGGCTCACACCCCGGCGAAGCCGCTCTCCAGCAGGGCGAAGGTGTGGTCGATCAAGTCCGCGATGTCCTCCCGGCCGTCGGCCGCGGCCCACTGCAGGAGGGCTTCGGTGGTGGCGGCCGCGATGGCGGCGGCGGTGACGCGCATCTCGTACGTGGGCTCCTCGACGCCGGCCCGCCGGGTGAGCGCGGTGAGGAACAGCCGCTGCGGGTTGCTGCTGCTGCGCGCCACACCGGCGCGCAGCGCGGAGACCTCGGTGACCAGCCGCATCCGGGTGTACAGCTCCTCGCGATCGTGCCGGAGGAGCTGGCGGAGCAGGCTGCGGATGGCCTCCCGGCAGGAGGTGAGGAAGGGCTCGTCGGCGGGCCGCGCCAGCAGGGCGGCGATCATCGCCGGGTCGTACTCGTCGGAGAGGACCAGGTCCTCCTTGGTGGCGAAGTACCGGAAGAAGGTGGACGGCGAGACTTCGGCGGCGGCGGCGATCTGCTCCACCGTGGTGTTCTCGTAGCCCTGCTCGGCGATCAGCCGGTACGCCTCGCGGCGGATGGTCTGACGGGTCTTGAGCTTCTTGCGCTCGCGCAGCGACAGCGGCGCCTCCAGCATCGCCTGGACCGGGTCGGTCGGGGCGTCCGGGAGGGCCGCGGTCGGCTGCTGGGGAGTCATGTGTCCGATTATCCGTGATCTCCGGTGACGGCAGGGGCGTCCGCGCGGCCGGAGTCGCCGGAACCGGGGGTCGGGGCCGGGTCGCCGCCGGGCATCCGCGCCGCGACCAGCACCGCCGAGGCCACCGCGACCAGCCCGGCGACCAGCAGCACCACCCCCATCCCGTGCACGTACGCCGCGTGCGCGGAGGCACTGAGCGCCGGACCGCCGCCGGCGCGGGCGACGGCGTCGGCGGCGACCACCGACTCCCCGGCCCGGTGCGCCGCCGCGGCCGACAGCCCGCCGGTGTCCAGCGCGCCCCGGTACGCCCCGGACAGCAGGCTGCCGAGGACGGCGATGCCGAGCGCGCCGCCGACCTGGCGCAGTGTCTGCAGCAGTCCGGAGCCGACTCCGGCCCGCGCCGCCGGCAGCGTGACCAGGGCGGACGCCTGGGCGGTGATCAGCGACAGGCCCATGCCGATCCCGAGCACGCTGAGCCAGATCGCGGCCCGCCCGTAGCCGTCCGCGGTGCCGGTGCGGCTGCCGAAGAGCAGGGCGGCGGCGAGCAGCGCCAGGCCGAGGGCGATCACCGTACGGGCGCCGAGGCGGTCGACCAGCGGGTCGGTGAGCTTGGCGGCCACGATCAGCCCGAGCATCATCGGCATCAGCCGCAGCCCGCTGCCGAGGGCATCGGTGCCGAGCACGCTCTGGAAGTAGAGGGGCAGCACGAAGAAGGCGCCGAACAGGACGAACGAGATCAGGGTGGCCGCGACGGAGGACCAGCGGAAGGTGCGGTCGGCGAGCAGGGAGAGGTCGAGCATCGGCTCGCGCTGCCGCCGGCTGCGCAGCACCAGGGCGGCGAGTGCGAGCAAGGAGCCGGTCAGCGTGCCGGTCACCAGCGGGTCGGTCCAGCCGCGTTCGGTGCCCTCGATGATGCCGTAGGTGAGCGCGGCCAGGCCGCCGGCGGCGAGCACGGTGGCGAGCAGGTCGATCCGGGGCGCCGCGGGGTTGCGGCTCTCGGGCAGCAGCAGGACGCAGGCGACGACGCCGACCGCGGTCAGCGGGACGTTGACGGCGAAGACCGACCCCCACCAGAAGTGCTGCAGCAGGAAGCCGCCGATCAGCGGTCCGAGCGGGGCGCCGGCGGAGAGTGCGGCGGCCAGGATCGCGGTGGCCCGGCGCTGTTCGGCGGGCGGGAAGAGGCCGGGGATCACCGCCATGGACATCGGCATGACCAGGGCGCCGGCCAGGCCCATCCCGGCGCGGGCGGCGATCAGGGTGGCCGGGGAGTCGGTGAGCATCCCGACGGCGGAGGCGAGGCCGAACAGCGCCAGGCCGACGGTGAGCGTGCGGCGGCGGCCGAAGCGGTCGCCGAACAGCCCGGCCGGGAGCATCGCGGCGGCGAAGACCACGGTGTAGGCGTCGACGATCCACTGCTGCTGACCGGTGGTGGCCTGCAGCTGTGAGGCGAGCGTGGGCAGGGCGACGTTCAGGATCGTCATGTCGAAGCTGATCACCAGGACGCTCAGGGCGACGGCGACCAGGGCGAGCCATCGACGCGGGTCGGCGGTGGCGACGGCCGGGGCGGTGGTGGTGGTGGGAGTGGGCGGGGCGGCGGGCACGGCGACCTCCGGGGGCCTCTGCTGGAAGTTTCTCTCAAATGAAAGTAACTCTCAAAAGATGGTCTCCGTCAACATGATGGTGTTGTCATAGGCTCGTCACGCTGTGTGATGTGTCCTGGAAGTGCTGCTTCCGCACAAGGAATTGACGCAACGTTGATCTGTCGTTCGCCGCCCGAGGGCAGTGGGGAGTGACTGTCGGTAGATACCATGTGGCAATCGGTCAGTGCTGGCCGACGCGTGCCGAGAGCGGAGAAGGGGTGGGGCGGCAGGAGCCGACCACAAGCCCGGCACCGGGGAAAGGGGACCGAAGTGGCCGACACGGATGACAAGCAGGCGAGTGCCCAGGTGTGGGGCGCGGCGGCGGTGGTGGCTTCCGCGCTGGCCGTGGTCACGGCCTATCTGATCAACGGCGCCCTGCTGGTCCTCGCGGTCGCCGGGGTCGAGACCCTGCTGCTCATGGTCTACGTCGGCCGCCGCTGGCGCGCCCTGCACAGCCGTCCGTCCCCGGCCGGGCACCGTCCGCGCCGCGGGAGCCCGGACGCCGCGCACTGCGAGCGCTGCCGCCGGGCCCGGGAGGCGTTGGACGCTCGGCAGGCCCGCACCCGCGCAGTGCGCCCGGAGCCGTCCGCGCCGTCGGCGTCCCGGTCCTCCGCGGGGCGCCCGGCCGACCGGGAGCAGCACGAGCGCGACGAGCGCCGGGCCGGCCAGGAGCAGTACGAGCACCCGGACCACCACGAACACCCGGAGCAGCACGAGGACCAGGCACACCACGAGGACCGGGCGCACCACGAGCACCCGGAGCCGGCCGCGCAGCCGGAGCCCGGTGCCGCCGACCACCTGCCGTACCTGCGCCGCCCGCAGGCCCGGGCGCCGTACGAGCGGCCCTGGACGGCCGAACGGGCGGCCGCCCGGTCCGTGGACCGTTCGACCGCCCGTCGTGGTGCGCCGGGTTCAGCCGGCCGCGCTGTACGCCACCAGTGAGACGCCGACGTACTGCACGATGAACGCGCCGAGGGTGAAGGCGTGGAACACCTCGTGGAAGCCGAACCAGCGCGGTGAGGGGTCGGGCCGCTTGAGCCCGTACACCACGCCGCCGATGCTGTAGAGCACCCCGCCGACGATCATCAGCACCAGGACGGCGACTCCGCCGGTGCGCAGGAAGTCCGGCAGGAAGAACGCGGCGGCCCAGCCCAGCGCGAGGTACACCGGTGTGTACAGCCAGCGCGGCGCGCCGACCCAGAACACCCGGAAGGCGATCCCGGCGAGCGCGCCGCCCCAGACCGCCCAGAGCAGCAGCTGCTGGTTCGCGCCCTTGAGCAACAGGATCGTGAACGGCGTGTAGGTGCCCGCGATGATCAGGAAGATGTTCGCGTGGTCCAGCCGGCGGAGCACCGCGTCGCCGCGCGGGCCCCAGTCGAAGCGGTGGTACACCGCGCTGACCCCGAACAGCAGCCAGGCGCTGACCGAGTAGATCGCGCACGCGATCTTGGCGGGCGTGGAGTCGGCCAGGCAGATCAGCACGATCCCGGCGGCCACCGTGGCGGGGAACATCGCGGCGTGCAGCCAGCCGCGCCACTTCGGCTTGCTCTCCCCGTTCTCGACGGGGCCCTCCGCGAGGCTCTCAGCGAGCGCAGCAGCAGTCATGCGCAGCATGCTACCGGCTACCTACGGATCCGTAGGTTACTGGCGCGTAGGAAGTGGCGATCGTCACTCTTAGACGTTTTGGAGTATTTGGAGTGTGGCCTCGCCCACTCCGTCCGGGACGTGAGCGACCTGTTACCCGCGAGTAATCATACTTACTGTAGTAAAAGATGCGTCAATTTCGACGCCACGGGGCGTTCAGGCCTTGAGCCCGGAGCTACGCTGCAAGCACCCTCAGACCCCCGCAACGCCGTCTCTTCGCCGAGATGGCGTGAAACGGAGCGATCGTGTCGTACGAGATCTCTGCTCTCAGCGCATCCGCGCCCACCCGCCACAAGCAGCTGCTCGCTTGGGTGAGCGAGATCGCCGAGCTCACCCAGCCGGACCGCATCGAGTGGTGCGACGGCTCCGACGAGGAGTACCAGCGCCTCGCGGACCTGCTGGTGGCTCAGGGCACCTTCAAGAAGCTCGACGAGGACAAGCGCCCCAACTCCTACTACGCCGCCTCGGACCCGACGGACGTGGCGCGCGTGGAGGACCGCACCTACATCTGCTCCGAGCAGGAGAAGGACGCCGGACCGACCAACAACTGGAAGGCCCCCGCCGAGATGCGCGAGGTCTTCCAGGGCGAGCAGGGCCTCTTCCGCGGCGCGATGAAGGGCCGCACGATGTACGTCGTGCCCTTCTCGATGGGCCCGGTCGGCTCCCCGCTGGCCGCGTACGGCGTCGAGATCACCGACTCCGCCTACGTCGCCGTGTCGATGCGCGTGATGACCCGCATGGGCCGGGCCGTGCTGGACCAGCTGGGCGAGGACGGCGACTTCGTCAAGGCCGTGCACACCGTCGGCGCCCCGCTCGCGGAGGGCGAGGCGGACGTGGCGTGGCCGTGCAACAGCACCAAGTACATCTCGCACTTCCCGGAGACCAAGGAGATCTGGTCCTTCGGCTCGGGCTACGGCGGCAACGCCCTGCTCGGCAAGAAGTGCTACGCGCTGCGCATCGCCTCGACCATGGCCCGCGACGAGGGCTGGCTGGCCGAGCACATGCTCATCCTGAAGCTCACCCCGCCGAGCGGCGAGGCCAAGTACGTCGCGGCCGCCTTCCCCTCGGCCTGCGGCAAGACCAACCTGGCCATGCTCCAGCCGACCGTCCCGGGCTGGAAGGTCGAGACGATCGGCGACGACATCGCCTGGATGCGCTTCGGCGCCGACGGCCGCCTGTACGCCATCAACCCCGAGGCCGGCTTCTTCGGCGTCGCCCCCGGCACCGGCGTGGACACCAACGCCAACGCCATCGACACCCTCTGGGGCAACACCGTCTTCACCAACGTCGCCCTCACCGACGACGGCGACGTGTGGTGGGAGGGCCTCACCGAGGAGCCCCCGGCGCACCTGACCGACTGGCGCGGCAACGACTGGACCCCCGAGTCCGGCACCCCGGCCGCCCACCCGAACGCCCGCTTCGCCGTCCCGGCCGCGCAGTGCCCGACCATCGCCCCGGAGTGGGAGGACCCGGCGGGCGTGCCGATCTCGGCGATCCTGTTCGGCGGCCGCCGCGCCACCGCCGTCCCGCTGGTGACCGAGTCCTTCGACTGGCAGCACGGCGTCTTCCTCGGCGCCAACATCGCCTCCGAGAAGACCGCCGCCGCCGAGGGCACCGTCGGCGAGCTGCGTCGCGACCCGTTCGCCATGCTGCCGTTCTGCGGCTACAACATGGGCGACTACTTCGCCCACTGGCTGAAGGTCGGCGCCCAGGCGGACGCCGGCAAGCTGCCGAAGATCTACTACGTCAACTGGTTCCGCAAGAACGCCGAGGGCAAGTTCGTCTGGCCCGGCTACGGCGAGAACAGCCGCGTGCTCAAGTGGATCGTCGAGCGGCTGGAGGGCACCGGCGAGGGCGTCGAGACCCCGATCGGCGTGCTGCCGACCGTCGAGGGCTTCGACCTCGGTGACCTGAAGCTGACCCAGGAGGACCTCGACCTGCTCTTCACCGTGGACGCCGACCTCTGGCGCCAGGAGGCCGCGCTCGTGCCGGCCCACCTGGAGACCTTCGGCGACCACACCCCGAAGGAGCTGTGGGACGAGTACCGGAGCCTCGTCGCGCGCCTCGGCTGAGCCTGAGCCTCAACCGAGCGAGAGGCGGTCGCGCGGCACGAACCGAGCGCCCCGCCGATGCGACAGGACGGCCGGAGTTCCGCCGGACGATCTTTCCCCGACCAAGGAGATCGTCCGGACCGGGACTCCGGCCGTAGTGTTTTTCCGCGTCCCGGGCACCGCCCGCCGCGGTGACCGCCGCGGTGCCCGCAGCGCCCGGTGCCGGGTGCTGCGGGCGGGCGGTGTCAGAGGCGGGTGATCGCGGTGATCCAGGCCTGGTTGCCCTGGCAGACACCCGTCGTGGAGCTCTGCCACTGGCGGGCCGGGGCGCCGTTGTCGGTGCGCCAGTCGGCGATCTCCAGGAGGAAGGCGGAGTTGAGGTTGACCAGGCCGAGCTCGTTGCGCGAGCCGATGGAGCCGGCGTAGTTCCAGTGCTGGTTCCAGCCGCCGGTGCAGTCCCACTGGCGGGCCGGGGCGCCGTTGTCGCGGCTCCAGTCGGCGATCTCCAGGCACTTGCCGGAGTTGCGGTTCACCAGGCGGAAGCCGCCGCTGTCGGGCACGTAGTCCCAACGCTGGTTGGCGCCGCCGGTGCAGTCCCACTGGCGGGCCGGGGCGCCGTTGTCGGTGCTCCAGTCGGCGATCTCCAGGCACTTGCCGGAGTTGGCGTTCACGACGGTGCTCGACGTCGGGATGCGGAAACCGCCAGTGGAGGCGGAGGCGGGCGTGGCCGGCAGGGCGGTGGTCAGCGCGATGGCGGCGACCGAGACGGCCGCGGCGACGCGGGCGCGGGTGAGCGGAATGCGGATGGTCAAGGCGGACCGGTCCCTTGCAGAGGAGTGGGGGCAGGGGAGCGGAGCCGTCCGGGCGGTGGAGCGCCGCGGTGTCCGCGTCGGCCCGAGCTGCGGCGCACTGCCGACCGGCTCGTCCCCCCTACGGCCCGGAGAGGAACCCGGGCCGCCGACGCGCGGGAATCCTACGGCCCTGCCGGTGAACCTCGGTCAAAGGATTGGTCAAGGCTGGGTATAGCCGCCGAGGAAGTCGCCGATCCGGGTCACCGCGTCGGTGATCTCCTCCGCCCGCGGCAGCGTGACCAGCCGGAAGTGGTCCGGCTCGGGCCAGTTGAAGCCGGTGCCCTGGACCAGCAGGATGCGCTGGGAGCGCAGCAGGTCGAGGACCATCCGGGCGTCGTCCTTGATCTTGTGGACCTTCGGGTCCAGCCGCGGGAACGCGTACAGGGCGCCCTTGGGCTTGACGCAGCTGACCCCGGGGATCTGGTTCAGCAGCTCGTACGCGGCGTCGCGCGAGGCGAGCAGGCGCCCGCCGGGGAGCACCAGGTCGCGGATGGACTGTCGGCCGCCGAGCGCGGCGGCCACCGCGTGCTGGGCGGGCATGTTGGCGCACAGCCGCATCGAGGCGAGCACGGTGAGGCCCTCGATGTAGCTGCGGGCCCGGGTCCGGTCGCCGGAGAGCACCATCCAGCCGGAGCGGAAGCCCGCGACGCGGTACGCCTTGGACAGGCCGTTGAAGGTGACGCAGAAGAGGTCCGGGGCCAGGGTGGCGAGCGGGACGTGCTCGGCGTCGTCGTAGAGGATCTTGTCGTAGATCTCGTCCGCGTAGACCACCAGGTCGTGCCGGCGGGCGATCTCGACGATGCCCTCCAGCACCTCGCGGGGGTAGACCGCGCCGGTCGGGTTGTTCGGGTTGATCACCACGATGGCCCTGGTCCGGTCGGTGACCTTGGCCTCGATGTCGGCGAGGTCCGGGTACCACTCGGACTGCTCGTCGCAGCGGTAGTGCACCGCGGTGCCGCCGGCCAGCGAGACCGAGGCGGTCCACAGCGGGTAGTCCGGCGCCGGGACGAGCACCTCGTCGCCGTCGTCCAGCAGGGCGGTCATGGCCAGCTGGATCAGCTCGGAGACGCCGTTGCCGAGGAAGACGTCGTCGACCGAGAGGCCGTGCAGCCCGCGGTCCTCGTAGTGCATGACCACCGCGCGGCGGGCGGAGAGCAGGCCCTTGGAGTCGCCGTACCCGTGCGCGTTCGAGAGGTTGCGCAGGATGTCCTGGAGGATCTCCGGGGGTGCCTCGAAGCCGAACGTGGCCGGGTTGCCGGTGTTGAGCTTGAGGATGCGGTGGCCCTGTTCCTCCAGCCGCATCGCCTCGTCGAGCACCGGGCCGCGGATGTCGTAGCAGACGTTGGCGAGCTTGCTGGACTGGATGACCTGCATGTCTGCCTACTTTAGGGGTACGGACGACCCCGGCGGTGGTCCTCCGGGAAGGTGCTCCGGAGGGCCCGGAGGGGCCTCCTTGGATCGGCAGGCGGGGGCAACGGCGGACCTTCCGAAGAGGGGGCGCACTGTCCGGAATGGTCCCGTATGCGAGGGGTGCGGGCGGGGTGCGGCGCGGAACGAGACGGACGGCACATCGGGCGCCGCGCCCGGGGGCGCGTCCGCCGGTCGTCGGACGCCGGACAGCGCCCGGCCCGGCGCGGGAGGATGTGGCCGGTTCGTCGATCGAGGAGGGGGTGCGCCGGTGGTGCCGGTCGTGGTCGCGGCGGTGCTGGTCGGTCTCCTGGCGGCTCCGCCGCTGCGCGGGCTGGTCGCCCGGTTCGCCGTGCCGGAGGGCGAGCCGTGGTGCGGGGCCTGCCCGTCGTGCGCGCGCGAGGTGCGCGTGCTGCCGCCGACCGGACGCTGCCCGGGCTGCCGGGAGCGGCTGGGCGCGGGCGCGTGGTCGGTCGAGACGGTCGCGGCGGCGGTGGCCGTCGCGGTGGCGTACGCGGCGGACGGGCCGGTGACCGCGGCGCTGGCCTGGGCCGCCGCGTTCGGGGTGGCACTCGGCTTCGTCGACGCCCGGGTGCGCCGGCTGCCGTACCGGCTGACCCTGCCGCTGCTCGGCGGGGTGGCCGCGCTGCTGGTGGTGGCGGCGCTGGCGGAGGGGAGGCCCGACGCCCTGCTGCGCTGCCTGCTGGTGGCGCTCGCGGTCGGCGCGGTGCTCGAACTGGCCGTCTGGGTCAGGGCGTTGGGGCCCGGGGACTCCCCGCTCGGGCTCGCCCTGGGCGGGTTGCTCGGCTGGTACGGCTGGTCGGTGGCGTTCGGCGGACTGTTCGCCGCGGCGATGCTGGCCGGCCTGTGGGCGGTGCTGCGGGCCGCCGCCGCCCTGGTCCGCCGGCGCCCGGTGCGCGGACTCGACGTCCCGGTGGGCCCGTTCCTGCTGCTCGGTGCGCTCACGGCGCTGCTGGCCCGGTAGCGCGGCGCCGGGCGTACCGCGGAACACGGCGGGGCCCGTCGTACCGGAGCGGTACGACGGGCCCCGCCGTCGGCGCGCCTGCCCCACCCTCAAGGAGCGGCGCGCCGGGGGAGGTGGGTCCTCAGGGCATCCGGTGGACGAACGGGCCGACCGTGTCGGAGAACGCGTTGCCGTTGTTGGCGTCCCAGTTGGTCGACCAGGTCATCGCGCCGCGGATGGTCGGCCACTTGGCCGGCGGCACGAAGCTGCCGCAGTTGTTGCCGGTGGCCAGGCAGTCCAGCGCGTTGTTCACCACGGTCGGGGAGACGTAGCCGCCGCCGGCCGCCCGGGTGGAGGCGGGGACGCCGATGCCGACCTGGTCCGGCCGCAGTCCGCCCTGGATGTGGGTGCAGACCTGCGAGGTGATGAAGTCGATGGTGCCCTGGTTGTAGACCTTGCCGTCGCAGCCGTTCATGCCGCCCGAGTTGTAGAACTGGGTGTTGACGACGGTGAGGATGTCCTTGGTCTTCAGCGCCAGCTGGAAGTAGGCGCCGGCGGTGCTGTACATCCCGATGGTCTCGGGCGCCATGGTCAGGACGAAGCCGGAGCCGACCTTGGCCTGCAGGGAGTGCAGCGCGTCGGCCAGCGGGCCGGGCTGGACGCCGTTCTCCAGGTCGACGTCGATGCCGTCGAAGCCGTAGTCCTTGATGATCGCGTAGGCGCTGTCGGCGAAGTTGGCCGCGGCGGTGGCGTCCCCGACGCTGATCGCGCCGTTCTGGCCGCCGATGGAGAGGACGACCTTCTTGCCGGCCGCCTTCTTGGCCTTGAGGTCGGCGCGGAACTGGGCGTCGGTGTAGCCGCCGAGCGCCTTGGACAGACCGGGGTCCAGCGTGAAGCTGATCGCGCCGGTGCGGGTCGGCACGGCGTCGGCGAAGGACACCGCGATGATGTCGTACGCGCTCTGGACGTCGCTCAGGCGCTGCGGGGTCGAGTTGTTGTCGAAGTTCTGCCAGTAGCCGGTGACGGCGTGCGCCGGCAGGCCGGTGGTCGGCGGGGTGGTGCCGGTCGGCGTGGCGGTGGGAGTGGGCGTCGCGGTCTGGGTGGGCGTGGCGGTGGGGGTCGCCGTGGGCGTGGCCGTGGGGGAGGCGGTGGCCGTCGCGGTCGGCGAGGGGGTGCCGGTGCCGCCGGGGCCGGCCAGCGCGACGTCGTCGGCGAGGTAGGCGCCCTGGCCGTACCAGCCGTGCAGGTACACGGTGACGCTGGTGGCGTTCGCCCCGGTGGTGAAGGTGGTGGACAGCTGGTTCCAGCTGTTCTGGTTGGACCAGGTGGAGGGGTCGGTGCCGCCGGTACCGCGCGCGCCGAGGTAGACGTACGGGCCCTGGACCCAGGCGCTCAGCGTGTAGCTGGTGTTGGGCAGCACGCTGATGGTCTGGGTGCACTCGGCGGTGTCGCCGGCGCCCGGGGTCGCCTGCAGCGCGCCGGTGCCGGAGTGGACCGGCGAGGACACGGCGGCCGCGGCGCCGGTGCAGCTCCAGCCGCCCAGGCCGCCGTCGAAGCCGCCGTTGGTGACCAGGTTTCCGACCGCGGCGCCGGCGCCGCCGGCGAAGAGGGCGAGGCCGCCGCCGGCCAGGGCGAGGGCGGTGGCACCGGCCGCGACGGCCGGGAGGGGGCTGCGCCGGCGCTTGTGGGAGGGCTGGTTCAGCGTACGGGCCATGGGATGACGCTCCTGGGGGAGGAGGAGCGGCCGCCGCGGTGGGGGGCGCGGCGGCCGCGTGTGGGGGGAGGGCTTTGCGTCCGAGCAGGCCGTGGGAGGGCCCGGGGTGAGCCTGGGTGAGGGGCGGCGGAGGGTCGTTCCGTCCCGGGTCACAAGCTGGACTAGACCATTGCTGGTCGTCAAGCACCGGACGGACGGCTTACGGTTCCGTTAAGGATCCGGAGACCGTTCCGTGTCCGCACCGCCACCGCCACCGGACGCCCCGGGCGGCTCCCGGACGACCGCCGGGCGCTCCCCCGAAGGCCCCGACGCGCTCCCTGCGACAGACTTCGCACAGGACCGTGACCAGACCGCTACCTGCGGCTTTACCGTGCGCGTGCCTGCCGGAGTAGGCTGCGCCGGGGTGGTGACGCACCCGCTGAACGAGCACGGAGGGGTCCGGGAAACATGGGTCTGCGCGATGTCGCCGAACGGACGCCGGGGCTGCGCACCCTGCTGGGCGGGATGTACGGGCTCTACGGCCGCCGGGTCGAGGTCCACCTCGCGCGCACCCCGCACCACATCGGCGTGATCCTCGACGGCAACCGCCGCTGGGCCAAGGCCGCGGGCGGTTCCACCGCCTACGGGCACCAGCGCGGCGCCGACAAGATCACCGAGTTCCTCGGCTGGTGCGACGAGACCCACGTCAAGGTCGTCACCCTCTGGATGCTCTCCACCGACAACCTGGACCGCCCGGCCGACGAGCTGGTCCCGCTGCTCGGCATCATCGAGGACGCCGTCACCGGCCTGGCCGCCGCCCGCCGCTGGCGGGTCCACCCGGTCGGCGCGCTGGACCTGCTCCCGCAGCACACCGCCGACGTGCTCAAGCGCGCCGCCGACGAGACCGCCGACATCGACGGCATCACGGTCAACGTCGCGGTCGGCTACGGCGGCCGGCACGAGATCGCCGACGCCGTCCGCTCGCTGCTCCAGGAACAGGCCGGCCGCGGCACCTCGATCGAGGAACTGGCCGAGATCCTGACCGTCGAGCACATCTCCGAGCACCTCTACACCCGCAACCAGCCCGACCCGGACCTGATCATCCGCACCTCGGGCGAGCAGCGGCTGTCCGGCTTCCTGCTCTGGCAGAGCGCGCACAGCGAGTTCTACTTCTGCGAGGCGTACTGGCCGGCCTTCCGCAAGGTCGACTTCCTGCGCGCCCTGCGCGCGTTCGAACAGCGCAACCGGCGGCTGGGGCTCTAGACCCGTCCTGGTCGCGGGCCCGCGGCCCCGGCCGGCGGCCGCGCGGTGAAGTGACCGCCGTAGGGCTGGCCTACCCGGGTGCCGCGCGAGGCCAAACGTTCACCGGCAATGATCCGTCAGTTCGCCGGGGGCGCGAATGCACCGCCCCCCGCCTGGGAATACTCCAGTCAGTCCGGCCCCGAGGCCACCGGGGCAGCGAGGCCGGCTTGCCGCGGATGACGCAGGGTCATCCGCTCTGGAGGCCTAGTGGTCAGTTCCAAGAGCCGCCGGACACCAGACCGGCGCACGTACGTTCTCGACACCAGCGTGCTCCTGGCGGACCCGCTCGCCATGACCCGCTTCGACGAGCACGAGGTCGTCCTGCCGGTGGTGGTCGTCACCGAGCTGGAGGCCAAGCGGCACCACCCGGAGTTGGGCTACTTCGCCCGCCAGGCGCTGCGACTGCTCGACGACTACCGCATCCGCCACGGCCGGCTCGACGAGCCGATCCCGGTCGGCGAGCTCGGCGGCACCATCAGGGTCGAGCTCAACCACTCCGACGTGTCGATACTGCCGGTCGGCTACCGCGCCGGCGGCGGTGAGGCGGACACCCGGATCCTCGCGGTCGCCCGCAACCTGCAGGCCGAGGGCTACGACGTCACCGTCGTCTCCAAGGACCTGCCGCTGCGGATCAAGGCCAGCTCGGTGGGCCTGCTCGCCGAGGAGTACCGGGCCGAGCTGGCGATCACCTCCGGCTGGACGGGCATGTCCGAGCTGCACGTCCCGGCCGATCAGGTGGACGCGCTGTTCGCGGCCGGCCACGACGCCGGGGTGGACGTCGACGGGGTGGACGAACTGCCCGTCCACACCGGACTGGTGCTCACCTCGGAGCGCGGCCGCGCGCTCGGCCGGGTCACCGGCGACGGGCGGGTCCGGCTGGTGCGCGGGGAGCGCGAGGCGTTCGGGTTGCGCGGGCGCAGCGCCGAACAGCGGGTGGCGCTGGACCTCCTGCTCGATCCGGACATCGGCATCGTCTCGATGGGCGGCCGGGCCGGTACGGGCAAGTCGGCGCTGGCGCTGTGCGCGGGTCTGGAGGCGGTGCTGGAGCGGAGGCAGCACCGCAAGGTGATGGTCTTCCGGCCGCTGTACGCGGTCGGCGGCCAGGAGCTCGGCTACCTGCCGGGCTCCGAGGCGGAGAAGATGGGCCCCTGGGCGCAGGCGGTCTTCGACACCCTCTCCGCCGTCACCACGCCGGACGTGATCGAGGAGGTCATCTCCCGGGGGATGCTGGAGGTGCTGCCGCTGACCCACATCCGGGGGCGCTCGCTGCACGACGCCTTCGTGATCGTGGACGAGGCGCAGTCGCTGGAGCGGAACGTCCTGCTGACGGTGCTGTCCCGGATCGGCCAGGGCTCGCGGGTGGTGCTCACCCACGACGTGGCGCAGCGGGACAACCTCCGGGTGGGCCGGTACGACGGCGTGGTGGCGGTGGTGGAGAAGCTGAAGGGGCATCCGTTGTTCGCGCACATCACGCTCACGCGCTCGGAGCGTTCGCCGATCGCGGCGCTGGTCACGGAGATGCTGGAGGACATCAACCCGTGATCCGTCCCTGATCGGGACATAGTCGGACAATGCGGTCAATTCGCGCCCCGGGGCCCGCTCCTGACGGAGCGGGCCCCATCCGTTTCATCACATCGAGTGCTTTCCGTCCCGTGAACTCCGGGGCGGTGAATGTGACATGCGCCACGCGGGCGGGAATTGCGTCCGCGGTGTCCCGTGCGGCATGGTGAGGGTTCTGTCAGGCCCCGCGTACGGCGCGGCAGGGCTTCCGGACCCCGGGAGTCAGGCCCGGAAGGTCCGCCAACTCCGGTCGGTGGACGCATAATTGAACACCGATGAGCCGTACGCCGCCCGATTCCAACGCCCGGTCGCCTCACCTCGGCACCGGACGCCGGGCCAGCACCTCCCGTGACCAGAGCACCGTGCGGAGGTCCGTGCCAAGGGGCATGTTGCGTCCGCACGGTCACGCGTGGGCGATGCTGGAAGGAATCCATGTGACTCGGATCTCGGTCCGGGGAGTTGCTGTGGCCTCCGCCACCGCCGTCACCGCTGTCGGTGCCGTCGTTGGTATGGCCTCGGGCAGCGAGGGCAAGACCACGCAGACGGTCGACGTCGCCGGCGCGACCCTGCTTGCCGAAGTCCCCTCTGGCGCCCAGGCGCAGACCATCAGTGACAACATCGGCCAGCAGGCGACCGCCCAGCAGGCCTCCGCCGACGCAGCTGCCAAGGCCGCCGCGGAGCAGAAGGCCGCCGAGGAGGCCGCGCGCCAGAAGGCCGCCGCGGACGCCCAGGCGAAGGCCGACGCCCAGGCCAAGGCCGACGCGGACAAGGCTGCCAAGGCTGCCGACGACGCCCGCAAGGCCGCCGCCGAGGCCGCCAACCGGTCGAAGGCCCGTTCGGCGATGACTGCTGTCGACGGCAGCACCAGCACGCCCCCGGTCTCGGTCAGCCCCGGCTCGGTCCAGGACCTGGCCCGGCAGATCGTCGGCAACGACGCCCAGTTCCAGTGCTTCAGCCAGATCGTGAAGCGCGAGAGCGGCTGGGACTACACCGCGACCAACAAGAGCTCCGGCGCGTACGGCCTCGTCCAGGCGCTGCCCGGCTCGAAGATGGCCTCGGTCGGCGCCGACTGGCGCACCAACCCGGCCACCCAGATCCAGTGGGGCCTCAACTACATGAATAGCCGCTACGGCAGCCCCTGCGGCGCCTGGTCGTTCTGGCAGGCCCACAGCTGGTACTAGGAGCGGCTGCCGCTGCGGCGGCGCACTCCGTACGGCCCCGGCCGCTCGCCCTTCCCGGGCGGGCGGCCGGGGCCGTCGCTGTTCCTGGGCCGTTGCCGTTGCCGTTGCCGTTCCTGGGCCGGGGCGGCCGGCCGCCGGCGTGCCGGCGGGAGCAGACGAACCGCGCCGCCCGGGCTGCGCTGACCAGTGCGCTCTCGGGCGGTGCGGTCCTGGATGCGGACGCGGGGCGCGGGGAGGGGTCCTGGTTGCTCCCCGCACCGGCCGGTCCGCCGGCAGTTGGCTCTCGATGCCCTCCGGAGCCGTGCTCTCCGGGGTCTCGTCCCGACTCCTCCCCAGCGAAGTGCATCCGAAACCAGCGGGAACATGGCGATTTGCCCTGGTTTCCGGAGTGAGGTCGTCGAATCGAACTGACCGGCGGCCGGACTCGCCGCACCCTCGCCGGGTAGCGTCATCCCTGACGGCCGCGGCAGGACCCGCGGCGTACCGCCGGGCACGGCGGACCGGGCAGGGGAGCGGTGGTAGCGAGGATGGCGCGGGGCGGAAAGGCCTTCAAGGCCGTGGCCAAGGGCATGGCCGTGGTGGCGAGCGCGGCCGCCGTGATCGAACGGCGCAGACGCGCCGCGATGGCGGCCGACCCGCACGAACTCGCCGTGCCCGTGCTCACGGAGGGTCACACGCTCGTCGAGGGGCCCGTGCCGGCCGTCGAGGCGTCCGGCCCGGTGCCGGTCCCCAGGGCCGACCCCGCCCCGGCGCCGGCGGTGCCGGTGGGGGCGCCGGTCGTCGAGGCGCCCGCACCCGTCGCACCGGCTCCGGCCGCGCCCACCGAGCCCACCGTGCACGCCGGGCTCGGCCGCGAGTACCACCCCGGTCGGCCCGCCACCCCCGCCGAGGCGGTGCCGTGGGGACTGCGGGTGGCCGCCGAGTCGACCTGGCGACTGCTGCTGCTCGGCGCCGCGCTCTACGTCGTCTTCTACGTGGTCGACATGCTGCGGCTGGTCGCCTTCTCGGTGCTGGCCTCGCTGTTGATCGCCGCGTTGCTGGAGCCCTCGGTGTCCTGGCTGCGCCGGCACGGGGCGCCGCGCTCGCTGGCGGCCGGCGTGGTCTTCCTGAGCGGTCTGGCCGGGATCGGACTGGTCGGCTGGTTCGTGGTCTGGCAGGTGAGCACCAACCTGCCGGACGTCACCGCCCAGGTCAAGGACGGTGTCAACCAGCTGCGGGACTGGCTGATCACCGGGCCGCTGCACCTGACCCAGCAGCAGATCAAGGACTTCGCCGACCAGATCACCAAGGCGATCACCACCAACACCGATCAGCTCACCTCGGCCTCGATCACCGGCGCGCAGATCGCCGTCGAGGTGCTGACCGCGCTGCTGATGACCTTCTTCACCACCTTCTTCCTCCTCTACGACGGCGAGCGGATCTGGAACTGGGCGCTGCGCGGGCTGCCCCGGCACTCCCGCTTCGCGATGGCCGGCGCCGGCCCGAAGGCCTGGGCGACGCTCACCGCCTACGTGCGCGGCACCGTGTGCGTGGCCTTCATCGACGCGGTCTGCATCGGGATCGGCATCGACCTGCTGGGCGTCCCGCTGGCGATGCCGCTGGCCGTGATCATCTTCCTGGGCGCCTTCGTCCCGCTGGTCGGCGCACTGGTCACCGGCACCGTCGCGGTGCTGATCGCCCTGGTCACCCAGGGGCCGTGGACGGCGCTGATGGTGCTGGTGGTGCTGATCGCGGTGATGCAGGTCGAGAGCCACATCCTGCAGCCGCTGATCCTCGGCCGGGCCGTCCGGGTGCACCCGCTGGGCGTGGTCCTCGGTGTCGCGGCCGGCGGCATCATCGGCGGCATCGGCGGCGCGGTCGTCGCCGTCCCGCTGATCGCCGTCACCAACACCGTGATCACCCACCTCCGCCGTCGCAACGAGGCCGGCCAGGCCGTGTTCGTCGCCCTCGAAGCCGCCCGCGAGGCCGCCGAGCGCACCGCCGCCACCCACCCCACGGCTGCGGCCCAGCCGAACCAGGCGGTCCAGCCGAGCCCGGTCGCCCAGCCCGCCGCGGACTGACCCGCGCGGGACGGACGGCCGCGGACGGACCGGCCCGGGCAGCCGCCCGGGTGCCGGAGGGTCGGCGCGGCGCGGGCGTACCGGGAAACGGCGACGGGCCCCCTCCCGGACGTGTGTCCGGGAGGGGGCCCGCTCGGGTGCCGGGTGCGTCAGGCGGTGACGTCGGCGAGGGCGGCCTCGGAGTCGAGGACGCCGGCCACGGCCTGCAGGACGGCGGCGATCTTCATCGAGGCCTGGATGACCTCACGCTCGACGCCGGCCTTGCGCAGGACGGCCTCGTGCGAGTCGAGGCACTGGCCGCAGCCGTTGATGGCCGAGACGGCGAAGCACCAGAGCTCGAAGTCGACCTTCTCGACGCCCGGGGTGCCGATGATGTTCATCCGCAGACCGGCCCGCATCGTGCTGTACTCCTTGTCGGAGAGCAGGTGCAGCGTCCGGTAGTAGACGTTGTTCATCCCCATGATCGCGGCCGCGCCCTTGGCGGCGGTGTACGCCTCGGGGGAGAGGTTGGCCTTGGCCTCCGGCTCCAGCTCGCGCAGCAGACCGGCGCTGCGGCTGGCCATCGCGCAGGACAGCACGGTGCCCCAGAGCTGCTGGGCGGGGAGGTCGGAGTTGCCGATGACCGAGCCCAGGTTGAGCTTGAGGTCCTTGGCGTAGTCCGGGAGGGCGGCCTTCAGGTCGTCGAGAGCCATGGGTCAGCCCGCCAGCAGGGCCTGGGCGTCGAGGGTGTCCTCGCCCTTGTTCCAGTTGCACGGGCACAGCTCGTCGGTCTGCAGGGCGTCCAGCACCCGCAGGACCTCCTTGGGGTTACGGCCGACGGAGCCGGCGGTCACCATGACGAACTGGATCTCGTTGTTCGGGTCGACGATGAAGACGGCGCGCTGGGCGGTGCCGTCCTCGGCCTCGACGCCGCAGGCGCGCATCAGGTCGTGCTTGATGTCGGCCAGCATCGGGAAGGGCAGGTCGCGCAGGTCCTTGTGGTCCTTGCGCCAGGCGTGGTGCACGAACTCGGAGTCGCCGGAGACGCCGAGGACCTGGGCGTCACGGTCGGCGAACTCGTCGTTCAGCTTGCCGAACGCGGCGATCTCGGTCGGGCAGACGAAGGTGAAGTCCATCGGCCAGAAGAAGACGATCTTCCACTTTCCCTCGTAGGTCTTGTGGTTGATGTCAGCGAAGGCGCTCGCGGCGTCCAGGTCGACACAGGCCTTGAGGTCGAACTCGGGGAACTTGTCACCGATCGTGAGCACGTTCGCTTCTCCTGAAGTGAGATGAGGGGAGCTTTGTCCGGATTCCGGACACCCAGCACGATTCCACATCGTGGACTGATCAGGGAAATAGCTACACTGGATGTGTCTGATCGGAGATTGCTATCAGTACCGAATCCCCCACGTCGCGGCCGGGCTCCCGGCGGAGCGCCGCCGCCAAGGCCGACCCGACTGTGACGAGTGCCACGGTCCGCAGTCCGCGCACCCCGACCGTCGCCCAGCTGCGGGCCTTCGTCGCGGTGGCCGAGCACCGGCACTTCCGGGAGGCCGCGGCGGCGACCGGGACCAGCCAGCCCGCACTGTCCGGCGCGGTCGCGGCACTGGAGGAGTCGCTGGGCGCGCAGCTGGTCGAGCGTACGACGCGCAGGGTGATCGTCACGCCGCTGGGGGAGCGGGTGCACCAGCACGCCCGTCGGGTGCTCGCCTCGCTGCAGGCGCTCACCGAGGAGGTCGAGGCCGCCCGCCGCCCGTTCACCGGGCCGTTGCACCTGGGCGTCATCCCGACCGTCGCGCCCTACCTGCTGCCCACCGTGCTGCGGCTGGTCCGCGACCGCTTCCCGGAGCTGGAGCCGCACGTCCACGAGGAGCGCACCCCCTCGCTGCTGGAGGGCCTGGCCTCGGGGCGCCTGGACGTCCTGCTGCTCGCGCTCCCGGCCGGCGGGGCCTCCCCGACCCTGGACATCCCGCTCTTCGACGAGGACTTCGTCCTGATCACGCCGACCGACCATCCGCTCGCCGGGCGGGTCGACGTCCCGCGCGACGTGCTGCTCGACCTGGACGTGCTGCTGCTGGAGGAGGGCCACTGCCTGCGCGACCAGGCGCTGGACATCTGCCGCGAGGTCGGCGCCGACCCGGCGGGCTCGACCACCCGTGCGGCCGGGCTGTCCACGCTGGTCCAGCTGGTCGCCGGCGGCCTCGGGGTGACCCTGCTGCCCGCCACGGCGCTGGACGTCGAGGCCGGGCGCAGCGACCGGCTCGCCGCCGTCCGCTTCGCCGAGCCGGCGCCCGGCCGCCGGATCGGTCTGGCCGTCCGCCCCGGCTCGGCCCGCGGCGACGAGTACGAGCGCTTCGCGGCGGCGCTGCGCGAGGTGCTGGTCGAACTGCCGGTCCGGATCATCGGTTCCTGAGCGGAGGGGCCGCCGCGCGGGCTCCTAGAGGTCGGCGGGCGTGCCCAGGCAGAGTCCGACCGCGGTGGCCACCAGGACGTCCAGCGCCCGCAGGGTGTCCGGGCCGGGCTGCTCGCCGGGAGCGCGCAGCGACAGGTAACGGTCGGTCAGGCCGTGGAACCCGGTCAGGAAGTGGACGGCGATCTCCTCGGCGGGCGTGGCGAGTTGCAGGCCGTGCGCCGCGGCGAGCGCGGTGATCATCTCGGTCGCGGTGCCCTCGCTCTCCTGCTGGAGCCCCCGCATGATCTCCTGCAGGTCGGGGTCGCGCATCGCCAGCGCCGAGAACTCGGTGAGGAGCTGGCAGCGGCCGTCCGGGCCCGTCGAGCTCTCCCAGAGCGCGTGGACCAGCGTCCTGACCTGCTCGGTGAAGGAGCCGTCGCCGGGGTAGGCGTCGCGGACGTAGCCGATGAACTCGGCGGTCAGCTGCTCGATCACCGCCCGGTAGAGGTCCTTCTTGGTGCCGAAGGTGTAGTGCACCGTCGCCTGTGCCACGCCCAGTTCGGCCGCGATCGCGCGGGTGCTGCCGGCGGCGATCCCCTCCCGGGCCATCAGGTCGATGGCGGCCTGGACCAGCTGCGGGCGGCGTTCGGAGGCGGGGACATGAGCCATCCAGCCAGGGTATCGCCATGGTCGGCCAACTGTGTCAGATGATTCGGTCAAATGCATCTGTCGGTCGACTTTGTCACGCGACAAGGTTGCGCGTACGGTGGAGCGAGACCTGTCCTGACCGACTCCGAGGGACCACCCATGGCCACGTACCTGTACCGACTGGGCCGCTTCTGCTTCCGCCGAAGGCGTGCCGTCCTGGCCGTCTGGATCGCCGTGCTGATCGCGGTCGGCGGGGCCGCGGGTGCGTTCGCCGGCAAGACCAGCGACGAGTTCAAGGTGCCCGGCACCGAGGCGCAGACGACGCTGGACCGGATCAAGGACACCTTCCCGGCGCAGGGTCACGCATCCGCCCAGGTCGTCTTCGCCGCCCCCGCGCCCGGCGGTGCCACCGCGCCCGAGGCGGCCGCGGCGGTCGGCGCGGCCGTCGACCGGATCGCCCACGTCCCCGGTGTGGCCGCGGTGCCCGACCCGTACGCGACCGGCGCCGTCTCGCCCGACGGCCGGGTGACGATCGCCCTGGTCTCCTTCGACCACAAGCTCGCCGACGTCACCGACCAGCAGCGCGACGCGGTCCGGGCGGCGGCCGAACCGGCCCGCGCGGCCGGGCTGGACGTGGCCTTCGGCGGCGACGCGTACAACAAGTTCGCCCAGATCGAGGGCGGCTCCGAGTCGATCGGCCTGGTGGTGGCCGGGGTGGTGCTGGTGATCACCCTGGGCACGCTGGTCGCGGCCGGGCTGCCGCTGCTGACCGCGCTGGTCGGCGTCGCCGTGGCGATGGCCGGACTGCTGGCGCTCACCGGCTCGTTCCAGATCATCACCACCGCACCGGTGCTGGCCCTGATGGTCGGCCTCGCGGTCGGCATCGACTACGCGCTGTTCATCCTGTTCCGTCACCGGCGCCACCTGGACGAGGGACTGGAGCCGGAGGAGGCCGCCGCCCGTGCCACCGCGACCGCCGGAAGCGCCGTCGTCTTCGCCGGCCTGACCGTGGTCGTCGCGCTCGCCGGGCTCGCCGTCGCGGGCGTCCCGTTCCTCACCGTGATGGGCCTGGCCGCCTCCGGCGCCGTCGTGGTGGCCGTGCTGGTCGCGATCACGCTGCTGCCCGCGGTGCTGGGCTTCGTCGGCCGCGCCGTCGACCGGCTGCCGGTCTGGAAGCGGGCCCTGCGCACCTCCGGCAGGACCACCATGGGCGAGCGCTGGGCCCGCTTCGTGGTCCGCCGGCCGCTGCCCGTCCTGCTCGTCGGCCTGGCCGGGCTGGGCGTCATGGCGGTGCCCGCGGCGAGTCTGGACCTCGGCCTGCCGGGCGGCGGCTCGCAGGCCGTCGGGACGGACGCGCGCAAGGCGTACGACCTGGTCAGCGACAGCTTCGGGCCCGGCTTCAACGCGCCCCTGGTGGTGGTCGTGGACGCCCAGGGCGCGCCGCACCCCGAGCAGGCGGTGCAGGGCGTGGCGGGCAGGCTGCAGAGCCTGGAGGGCGTCCGGACGCTGCTGCCGCCGCAGGTCGACCCGAGCGGCCGGACCGCGCTGGTGCCCGTCATCCCGCGGACCGGACCGGACGACGAGGGCACCAAGGCGCTGGTCGACGAGATCCGCGGGCAGCGCGCCGAGCTGAAGTCCGCCACCGGCGCGGACATCGCCGTCACCGGCACCGCCGCCGCCAACATCGACGTCTCCACCAAGCTCGGCCAGGCCCTGCCGCCGTTCGTCGCCGTGATCGTCGGCATCGCGCTGGTGCTGCTCGCGCTGGCCTTCCGCTCGGTGCTCGTGCCGATCAAGGCGGTGCTCGGCTTCCTGCTCAGCATCGGCGCCTCGCTCGGCGCGGTGGTCGCGGTCTACCAGTGGGGCTGGCTGGACGGCGTGATCGACGTGCCGAAGGTCGGCCCGGTGGTCAGCTTCGTGCCGATCCTGCTGATCGGGGTGCTGTTCGGGCTGGCGATGGACTACGAGCTGTTCCTGGTCTCCGGGATGAAGGAGCAGCACGTCCACGGCAAGGCGCCGCGCGAGGCGGTCGTGGGCGGGGTCAAGGGCGGCGCCCGGGTGGTGACGGCGGCCGCGCTGATCATGATCTCGGTCTTCGGGGCCTTCGTCTTCGGCCACGACCCGATCGTCCAGCCGATCGGATTCGCCCTCGCGGTGGGCGTGCTGGTGGACGCCTTCGTGGTGCGGATGGCGCTGGTGCCGGCCGCGATGGCGCTGTTCGGCCGGGCCGCCTGGTGGTTCCCGAAGCCGCTGGAGAAGGTCGTGCCGAGGGTGGACATGGAGGGCGAGCAGCTGATCGCGCGGCTGCAGGAGCAGCCCGCGAAGGAGCCGGTCGGGGTCTGAACACCCCGGTCGAGGGCGCCCGGGAGGCGCCCGGGAGGTGTCCGAGCGGCGCCCGGTGGGATCACTTCCGCCGGGCGCCGGCGCATGTCCCGTCGGGCGCGGCCGTCGGGCGGCCTACGGCTGCGGCAGCCGCTGCTCGAACCAGACCACCTTGCCGGTGCCCAGCCGCGTCGCGCCCCAGCGGTCCGCGCACCTCGCCACTATCTGCAGCCCGCGCCCGCGCTCGTCCTCCGGGCCGGCCCGGCGCGGGCGCGGCAGCAGCGGGCTGTCGTCGCCGACCTCGCAGCGCAGCCGGGTGGTGCGCACCAGACTCAGGGTGATCGGCCGGGTCGCGTGCTGGACGGCGTTGGTCACCAGCTCGCTGACCATCAGCGCGGTCGCCTCGCTGAGCTCGTCCAGCCCCCAGCGGCGCAGGGTGTGCGCGGCCAGCCGGCGCGCCCGGCCCGGCGTCTCGTTGCGCGGCTGCAGGTACCAGTGCGCGACGTCCCCGGCCGGGATGCCGTCGAAGCAGGCGCCGAGCAGGGCGATGTCGTCCCCGCGGTCGCCGGGCGGCAGGATCCGCAGCGCCTCCATGCACAGCTGCTCGGGGGACTGCCAGCGGGCGGCGGCGATCCGGGCGCGCAGCACCTCCAGGCCGTCGCTGATCGGGCGGGTGCGGGTCTCCACCAGGCCGTCGGTGAACAGCAGCAGCGCCGAGCCGGGCGGCGCGGGCAGTTCCACCGAGTTGAAGTCCACCCCGCCGACCCCGATCGGCGCCCCGGAGTCCAGCTCCACCAGCTCGGCCGTCCCGTCCGGGCGGACCAGCACCGGTGGGACGTGCCCGGCGTTGGCCAGCACCACCCGGTTGGCGATCGGGTCGTAGACCGCGTACACGCAGGTGGCCAGGTGCTGTTCGCGGCCGAGCCGCTGGGCCTGCTCGTCCAGGTGGTAGAGCACCTCGTGCGGCGGCAGGTCGAGGGCGGCCAAGGTCTGGGCGCTGGTGCGCAGTTGGCCCATGATGGCGGCCGAGGTGAGCGAGTGGCCCATCACGTCGCCGACGATCAGGGCGACCCGGTTGCCGGGCAGCGGCACGGCGTCGTACCAGTCGCCGCCGACCTGCGCGCCGCGCTCGCCGGGCAGGTAGCGCTGGGCGATCCGGACCCCGTGCGGCTGCGGCAGGCGCAACGGCAGCATGCTGCGCTGGAGTTCGTTGGCTATCTCCCACTCGCGGGCGTACCGCAGGGCGGTGTCCACGGCCAGCCCGGCCTGGGTGGCGAGGTGCGCCGCGGTCGCGGTGTCCGCGGCGTCGAAGACCGGGCGGCCGGTGCGTTCGGGAGGGCGGCGGATCAGCACCAGCAGTCCGAGGACGGCCTTGCGGCCGCGCAGCGGCAGGGCGACCACGGAGGTGCCCGCGGCCAGCCGCGCCACCCCGCGGGTGCCGTACAGCTCGCGCAGCAGCACCTCGGTGCGCTCGGCGCCGGGCGTGCCGAGGACGGCCGCTTCGGCGGGGCGACGGCTCAGCAGGGCATGCGCGAGCGCCCCGCCGCGGGTCACCGGGGTGGCCGGGCCGCTGTCGGCCGTCGAGCGGGCGCCGTAGCGGGAGCGGCGCCGGTCGTCGAAGCCGCCCGGGCGGCCGCGGCGGCCGATCCGGGTGCCGGTGCTGTGGTGGATCCGCAGCTCCTCCGGGAAGCCGGGCTCGCGTTCGACGTTGGGCAGCGGGTCGCGGAGGTGGACCACGGCGGCGTCGGCCAGGGTCGGGACCAGCACCCGGCCGATGTTGCGCAGCGTCGCGGCCAGGTCGAGGGCGCTGTTGATCCGCCGGGTCGCCGAGTCGAGGTACGCGAGGCGGTCCGCCACGTCGGCGCGCTCCGGCCGCGCGGCCGGCGTCCTCGTCGGGGCCTGCGCCCGGGCCGGGACCTGGCGGCGCTGGCCCGGGACGGCGGGCGGCTGCTCCGCCTCGGTCTTGAGCTGGTCGCGCACGGCTGCCTGTCCTGGATTCGGTGTGGTCGGTGGGTGTTCCGGGGGTTCGTGTTCCGGTCGATCGGTCGGTCAGCCGACGCGTCGACAGCACAGGAACAGCTGTTCCTCCGGCGGCAGCGAGGTACTGGCCGGCGCGTACGGATGCCCCGAACACTCCTCGACGGCGAAGCCGGCCGCGACCAGAACCCGCTCCAGATCCTCCCTCAGATACCCACTGATCCGCAGCTCTCTGCCAAGGAACGGAAGCGGAACGTGATCCAGGTCCGCCTCGACCATACCGAGCGCCAGCAGTCCGCCCGGCCGCAGGAGTTCGCGCAGGCGCCGGAGAACGGTGGGGATCTCGTCCTGCGGCAGCAGGATCAACGAGAAGAAGGCGGTGACGGCGGCGAAGGCGCCGTGGCCGTCGGGGCCGAGCCCGGGGGCGTTCCAGGCCCGGTCGGCGCGCGCGGTGGCCAGATCGTACAGGTCGATCCGATGGAACACCGGCGGGAACGAGCCGGGGAACGCCGCCCGCCGGGCCAGGGACAGCATCACGTCGGAGAGGTCCACACCGGTCACCCGCAGCCCGGCCCCGGCCAGCTGGCGGACGGTCGGCTCGCCGGTGCCGCAGCCCACGTCCAGGACCCGGGCGCCGGGTTCGAGCTCGGCGAGCAGCCGCCGGCCGCAGGCCAGCTGCCCGTCCTTGGCGGGGAACGCCTCGCCGTACCCCGCGCCGATGGTGTCGAAGGCGACCGCCTGCAGGGCCCGGGCCGCGCGGCGCCGTCGTACCTCGGGTTGGTCGTCCCCCGCGTCCTCGCCGACGGGGAACGCGTCCGATATCTGTCCGGTCGTCACGTTGAGAGGCACCCTTCCACCCGTGGCCTCCGGTCGGCTCCTCTGCGGCCCCGCGGGCCGCTGCCGGTGGCGGTGTGTCACGCTCCCCGCAGCACAGAGACGACTGCACCCAGACCCGCTCTGCGGCAGACACTCGTGTGCGTACTGGCATCTGAGAATATGCGTGATCACTGCGTCGTGGGGTCCCTTTCCGGCCAACTCGTCGCGCTTGGGTCGATGTGGCCGGGGTTGCGGAAGCACGACGGTGCGGGCAGGGGTGGTGCGCCGGACCCCGCACGCCGTACGGCGCGCCGGGGTGGCGCCGCTGACCTGCGGTTTCTCCGGTCCGCAGGCAGACTGTCGGTCGTTTATCGAACGTCAATCGGTCCGGTGCACAGTGGAGTCCAGCGCCGGGGAAGCGTTGAGGGCGCTCCCGCAGCCGGGGGGCTGCGGGAGCGCCGACGCGCGGATCGGGGGAGGTTCTCCGTGGGGAGCGGAGGCCTTACGGCGCGGGGGGAGAGAAGGGCTCGGTGTGCTGCTGGGCGATGAGGTCCGCCACGGGGGAGGCCTCTGGCACACCGAGCCGCGTGAAGATCGCGTGCGCCTCCTGGAGGCACGCGAGCCCGCGAGCGGGCTGGGCGAGGGCGAGCAACGCCTCGCCCAGCGCGGCGTTGGCCAGGCCCTGGCAGTAGGCGGAGTCCATCTCCTGGCCGATCGCGAGCGACTCGCCGGCCGCCTCGGCGGCGTCGGCGTGCTGCCCGGCGGCGAGCAGGGCGGAGGCGAGGCGGGCCAGGGTGTAGCCCTCCCAGAGGGGGTTCTGGTGGGACTGGAACAGCTGGTGCGCCTCGCGCAGGTACTCGACGGCTGCTCCCGGCTCATCGGTGGAGGAGAGCACCACGCCCGTTTGGTAGAGGGTGTCGGCGAGGCACGGGCCGTTCCTCGACGTCCGGGCCGTCGTGACCGCTTCGATGACCGAGCGCACCGCCGTCTCGGTGTCGCCCAGTCTCAGTTGCGCCCGGGCCATGTTGCCGAGCAGCCGGGCCTCGTTGATCGGAACGCGCACCACCCGGCTGATGGCGAGGGCCTGCTCGAAGAACGAGATGGCCTCGGCCGGGCGGTTCGTCAGGCTGAGGATGATGCCCAGATCGTTCGTCGTCGCCGACCGAAGAATGGTCATCTCCTCGGCACCCTGAAGGCTCAGGCTGTTCCGGAGCGACCGTTCGGCGCCCTGGAAGTCATTGGTGATCGACTGGAGCGTTCCGAAGGCGAAGTGCACCCGGGCGAGCGCGGCGGAGTCCCCGGAGGCAGCGGCATTCTGTTCGGCGGTCTCCAGGGAGCGGCGCACGCGGGAGCCGTGGGTGGGATCCTCGACCAGGCTGTTCAGGACGATCAGCAGGTCGACGGCCGGTCGCAGGACGAAGCCCGGCCCTCGGACGGCCGCCTCGACCGTGCTGAGCAGGAAGGTGATCTCGGTCCGGAGCCATTGCCGCGCGTCCTGGCTCGTCGGCAGGTTCAGGCCCGAGGAACTCAACGGATTGAGCGGTTCCGGGAGACGGTCGTCGGGCTCGATGACCTGGGCCGCGTTGCGGACGGTCGGAACGAGCAGGTCGAGCAGTCGCAGCACCGCCCGTTCCTGCTCCGCGGCGTCCCCGATCCGCTCGTTCTGCCGCTGGGCGTACAGCCGGAGCAGGTCGTGGTAGCGGTAGCGGCCCGGGGTGAAGCACTCCAGCATGTTCGCCTCGACCAGCGCCTCCGCGAGGTCTTCGGCGGTGTACTCGTCCACGCCGAGCAGCGCCGCGGCGGCCGCCAGCGGGATGTCGGGGGAGTCGATCAGGGCGAGGAGTCGAAAGGCGCGGGCCTCGTCGGTGGACAGCTGTCCGTAGCCGAGCCCGATGGTGGTCTCCACGGCGAGGTTGCCGAGTTGGAGTTCGTCCAGCCGTCGGCGCTGGTCCGCTAACCGGCGGGCCAGGTCGGAGACGCTCCAGCGCGGTCGGCTGGCCAGCCGGGCGGCGGCGATGCGGACGGCGAGCGGCAGGAAGCCACAGGCGGCGACCACCTTCATGGCCGCTTCCGACTCGGCGGCGACCCGCTGCTCGCCGACGATGGCCGAGAAGAGCGCCAGCGCCTCGTCCGGGGTCAGCTCCTCCACGTCGAACAGCTGGGCGCCCGGGATGCCGGCCAGCCGGGAGCGACTGGTGGCGAGCACGGCGCAGCCGGAGACGCCGGGGATCAGCGGTCGGATCTGGTCGGCGTCCCGCGCGTTGTCGAGCAGGATGAGCATCCGCCGGTTGGCGAGCAGCGAGCGGTAGAGGGCGGCGCGCTGTTCGAGCGAGTCGGGGTTCTCGGTGACGCCGAGGGCGTGCAGGAAGTCGCCGAGGACGACGACCGGGTCGGCGGGCGAGGCGCCGGCCCCGCGCAGGTCGACGTACAGCTGGCCGTCCGGGAACTCGGCGCGGACGCGGTGGGCGACGTGCACCGCGAGGGTGGTCTTGCCGACGCCGCCGATTCCGGCCAGGGAGGTGACCACCACGGCCTGGCCGGTGGCGTTCATCAGGACGGTGGAGAGGTCGCCCACCAGTTCCGTTCGACCGCTGAAGTCCGAGACGTCAGCGGGCAGTTGGGCCGGAGCCGGCGGAGCGGCCGGACCCTCCTCGCGGGGCGCGGGGGCGGGTGCGGCCGGAAGGACGAGATCGGGATCGGCCGCCAGGATGCGGGTGTGGATCGCGGACAGGCCCGCACCCGGTTCGACCCCGAGCTCCTCGATCAGCAGCTTGCGGGTGTCGGTGTAGACGCCGAGCGCCTCGGCCTGGCGCCCGCAGCGGTACAGCGCCAGCATCAGCAGCTCGCGCAGCCGCTCGCGCAGCGGGTGTTCGGCCGTCAGGGTGTTGAGCTCGCCGACGATCTCCGCGTGCAGGCCGATGTCGAGGGCGACGGTGCACAGCTCCTCCGAGGCCGCCACCTGGCGTTCTCCCAGTCGCAGCCGCTGGGCGTCGGCGTAGGGGCCCGGAATGCCGGTGAGGGGTCGGCCGCTGAACATGGCCAGCGCCTGCGTCAGCAACTGGTGCGCTTCGTGTTTGTCGCCGGTCGTGCGGGCGGCCGAGGCCTCGGAGGAGAGCCGCTCGAAGACCGTCAGGTCGAGCGCCTCGCCCGGGACGCGCAGTGCGTAGCCGTCGGCGACCGAGACCAGGAGCTCGGCGGGGCGGCGCACCTCCCGCCGGGGCTCGATGACGGAGCGCAGGCGCGAGATGTAGGTGCGGAGCGCCGCCACGGCCTGGGCCGGAGGCCGGTCGCCCCAGAGGGAGTCGACCAGGTCTTGCGTGGTGACCGGGCGACCGGAGTGCAGCAGAAGGGTGGTCAGAACCGCCTGCTGCTGGGGGGAGCCGAGGGAGAGGGGCTTTCCGTCGAGCCAGGCCTGAACCGGACCGAGGACTTGGAAGCGCAGCGCAGGGCCCTGCGGCGTCTCCCGAAACTCCATGAAGTCCCCCGATGGCCTGTGGTGTCGATTCCGTGAAAGGGCGCTCGGCGGTCCGCCGCGGTGCTTCAGCTTAGGCGGGCGCCTGACTCTGCCGGACGGCGCCGCAAGTCGCACGATGTTTATCGGACATTTAATCAACCCTACGATACTGTCCCGGCGCCCGCGCCACGGAGGTCGGGCTGGACACAATTGATGACCGAAAGGCGGCCGCCCAATGGCCAACGACCAGAGCGAGACCCCGGCGGCGTCGACGCCCGAGAACGGGACGAAGACCGACGCCCCGGCCGCCGCTGTGGAGGCGGGCAAGGCTGTCGAGGGCGCGGTGGCCGCGTCCTCGAACCCGACCGAGTACACCGCGCCGACGGACGCGCAGAAGAACGCGATCGAGAACGACTTCTTCGGTGACGAGGCCGACCACGTGGTGGAGCCCACCACGCCGGCCACCGACAAGTCGGGCGAGGTCTACGAGCCGGAGGGCATGATCTCCGGTCACCCGTAACCCGCGCGGTCCGAGTGCCCCCGTGCCCCCGTCCGGGCTCGGGGGCACTGTCGGTTATGTGCACGCCGGTTCGTGCGCCGGTGCGCCGGTGGCCGATTCCCGTTCCCGGTGCACGCATGGTGACCGGTGTCATCCGTAACGTGCCCGGCGGTGTGCGCGGGGCGTTCCGGAATTCCGGATTCACCGGTGGGATAGCAGGGTCCGGAATGTAACTGTTCGCGGGGATTTCGCCGGAATTACCGGAGGCGAAGTCATTCAGCCGAATCGAGGGGCCCGGGAACGGGCGAGACGTGGTGCGGTTCGGCGGCCCATTCGAGGCCGCCGCCCTCGGGGCGCAGGTAGTGCTCGCCGCCGATGGTGTCCATGTAGATGCCGGTGCGTCCGGTCCTCCGGTCGAGGACGAGTTCACCCACGTGCGGTCGGTAGGCCGGGGCGTTGCGCTGTCGGATGCTCACCGCTGTGCTCCTCGCTCGGTAGGCGACTGGCCAGCATCTCTAGAGAAGCTAATATCTCTAGAGATGTCAACGGTCGTATCGGCTTACTAGCGGCCGCGGGCGCGCCTACGATTTGTCCGAGGCAGAGGGAGCGGCGATGACCGGCAGCAGTGGCGACAAGCAGCCCAAGTACCAGCGGATCGCCGACGCGCTGAAGGCGGCCATCGACACCGGCCGGTACCGCGCGGGCGACCGCCTGCCCGGCGAGAACGACCTCATGGACGAGTACGGCGTGGCCCGGATGACCGCCCGCCAGGCACTGGGCGTGCTGCAGAGCGAGGGCATCGCCGAGGCGCGCCGCGGCGCCGGGGTGTTCGTGCGGGACTTCCGGCCGCTGCGCCGGCGCGGCATCCAGCGGCTGGCGCAGGGGCAGTGGGGGTCCGGCCGGTCGATATGGTCGGCCGACATCGACAATCGCAGCCTGGTGGTCGACCAGGTGTCCGTCACCGAGCGGGGCGCGCCCGAGCACGTCTCCCGGGTGCTCGGCGTGGACCCGGGTGCCGCGATGTGCGTACGGAACCGCCGCTTCGTGCTGGACGGCAAGCCGGTGCTGCTCTCCACCTCCTACCTGCCCGCCGGTCTGGTCGCCGGTACCGCGATCACCCGCGAGGACACCGGCCCCGGCGGCACCTACGCCCGGCTGGCCGAGATCGGCGCCAAGCCCGTGCACTTCCGCGAGGAGGTCCGCTCCCGGATGCCCAGCGGGGAGGAGTCCACCCGCCTGGAGCTGTCCGCCGGCACCCCGGTGATCCTGATCTGCCGCACCGCCTTCGCCGACGAGGGCCAGGTGGTCGAGCTCAACGAGATGATCCTGGACGCCGCCTCCTACGTCCTGGAGTACGACTTCGACGCGTGAGCGCCTGCCGCCCGGCTGCTGCTACTGGTAGTGGTAGCGGGCCTTGAGGACCTTCACTTCCTTCTCGTCGGCCCGGTACACCAGTCGGTGCTCGTCATCGATCCGGCGGGACCAGTAGCCGGCCAGGTCGCCCTTCAGCGGTTCGGGCTTCCCGATGCCACCGAACGGGTCGCGCTGGATCTCGCCGAGGAGGCGGGTGATCCGCTGGGCCATCCTCCGGTTCGACGCGAGCCAGAACAGGAAGTCCTCCCAGGCGTCCGGGTCGAAGTGGACGCTCCTCACACCTCTCCCGCCAGGGATTCCAGCTCCTCCATGGTCCGGCTGACGCCGGCCTGACCGGCCCGATCGCGGGCGACGGCCTCCATGAGCCGCTGGGCGTTGGCAGGTGAGCGCAGGAGGTGGATCGTCTCCTGCCACGAGTCGTAGTCCTCGGCGGACATGAGGACCGCGTCCCCGCTCTTCGAGGTGATCCTTACGGGGGCGTGGTCGTCGTTGACCTTCTTGATCAACGGGAAGAGCTGCGTGCGGGCCTCGCTTGCGCTGATCGCCACCGTCGTGCCTCCATCTGCGTACCGTGTCCCCGTACCGCGATGGTACGAGTTCTCCGTACCACGTGCCACGAGAAGACCGCCCCGGTCGCTGGGCGGCCGGGGCGGTCTGGGGGCGTGCGGGGTCATTCCCCGGGCGTGCGGGCTACTCCTTCGAGCGGACCCGCAGGTTGGTGATCAGCGGGCCTTCCGTGGTCTCGCGGAAGAAGTCGTTGCCCTTGTCGTCCACCACGATGAACGCCGGGAAGTCCTCGACCTCGATGCGCCAGACGGCCTCCATGCCGAGCTCGGCGTACTCCAGCACCTCGACCTTCTTGATGCAGTCCTGGGCGAGGCGGGCCGCCGGGCCGCCGATGGAGCCGAGGTAGAAGCCGCCGTGCTCGGCGCAGGCGTCGGTGACCTGCTTGCTGCGGTTGCCCTTGGCGAGCATGACCATCGAGCCGCCGGCCGCCTGGAACTGGTCGACGTAGGAGTCCATCCGGCCGGCCGTGGTGGGGCCGAAGGAGCCGGAGGCGTAGCCCTCGGGGGTCTTGGCCGGGCCCGCGTAGTAGACCGGGTGGTCCTGCAGGTACTTGGGCATGCCCTCGCCGGCGTCCAGGCGCTCCTTGATCTTGGCGTGGGCGATGTCGCGGGCGACGACCAGGGTGCCGGTGAGCGAGAGGCGGGTCTTCACCGGGTACTTGGAGAGCTCGGCGCGGATCGCGGACATCGGCTGGTCGAGGTCGATGCGCACCACGTCGTCGTCGAGGTGTTCGTCGGTGGTGTCCGGCAGGTACTTCGCCGGGTCGGTCTCCAGCTGCTCCAGGAAGACGCCCTCGGCGGTGATCTTGCCCAGTGCCTGGCGGTCGGCGGAGCAGGAGACGGCCATGGCGACCGGCAGCGAGGCGCCGTGGCGCGGCAGGCGCACCACGCGCACGTCGTGGCAGAAGTACTTGCCGCCGAACTGGGCGCCGATGCCGATCTTCTGGGTCAGCTCGGTGACCTTGGCCTCCAGCTCCAGGTCGCGGAAGCCGTGGCCGGTCTTGGCGTTGCCCGAGGTCGGCAGGTTGTCCAGGTAGTGCGCCGAGGCGTACTTGGCGGTCTTCAGCGCGAACTCGGCGCTGGTGCCGCCGATCACGATGGCCAGGTGGTACGGCGGGCAGGCCGCGGTGCCGAGCGAGCGGATCTTCTGCTCCAGGAACGAGAGCATGCTCGCCTCGTTCAGGATGGCCTTGGTCTCCTGGTACAGGTACGACTTGTTGGCGGAGCCGCCGCCCTTGGCCATGAAGAGGAACTTGTACGCGTCGCCGTCGGTGGCGTACAGCTCGATCTGGGCCGGCAGGTTGTTGCCGGTGTTCTTCTCGTCCCACATGGTCACCGGGGCCATCTGGGAGTAGCGCAGGTTGAGCTCGGTGTACGCGTCGTACACGCCGCGCGCGATGGCGGACTCGTCGCCGCCCTGGGTGAGCACGTTCTGGCCGCGCTTGCCCATGACGATCGCGGTGCCGGTGTCCTGGCACATCGGGAGGATGCCGCCGGCCGAGATGTTGACGTTCTTCAGCAGGTCGAGCGCGACGAAGCGGTCGTTGGGGCTGGCCTCCGGGTCGTCCAGGATGCGGCGCAGCTGGGCGAGGTGGGCGGGGCGCAGGTAGTGCGAGATGTCGTGCATCGCCTCGGCCGTCAGCAGCCGCAGGGCCTCGGGCTCGACCTGGAGGAAGGTGCGACCGCCCGCCTCGACGGTGGAGACACCCTCGGAGGTGAGCTTGCGGTACGGGGTCGGGTCAGCGCCCAGGGGGAGCAGGTCGCTGTACTCGAAGTCTGGCGTGGGAGCCATCGGGGCGGTCCTTAGCTATCCAGTGGTCCGGCTGCGTCGGCGAAGCACCATCCAGGGTAGGACCCGGCCGGAGCCGTCCTGCGGACAGGTCAGCCTTGCGTGACCGGGCTCACTCGGGCAGTAGTGCGAGCGACTAGGCTGGCCCCCGTGGACAACTCGCCGTCGCACGACGATCCGGGGCAGCCGGTGCCGGCGCCCGTACCGATGACCAAGTCCGAACTCAAGCCCGAACCAAGGCCGGAGGCGAAGCCCGGGGCCAAGCCGCAACCGTCGCACGCGCCGGCGGCGCAGGCGGAGATGCGCGTCTCGGACGCCGACCGCGAGAAGATCGCGGAGCTGCTGCGCGACGCCTACGCCGAGGGGCGCCTGGACGCGGACGAGCACGCGGAGCGCATCGAGGCCGCGTACGCCGCCAAGACCTTCGGCGACCTGGCGCCGCTGACCCGGGACCTGCCAGCCCGGCCGCTGTCCTTCGAGAAGCAGCCGCTGGGTGCGGCGGCCCCGACGCCCCAGCCGCCCGCGCGGCAGGAGTCGCCGGCGGTGGTGGCGATCTTCGGCGGCGCGTCCCGCAAGGGCCGCTGGCGGGTGGGTTCGCACCTGAAGGCCTTCGCCGCGTTCGGCGGGGTGGAGATCGACCTGAGTGACGCGGTCTTCGAGTCGCCCGAGGTCGAGATCGTGGTGATGGCGATGTTCGGCGGGGTCGAGGTCCGGGTGCCGGAGAACGTCAGCCTGCAGGGCGGCGGGGTCGGCCTGTTCGGCGGCTTCGACGTCCGCGAGCAGACCGCCGCGGACCCGTACGCTCCGGTCGTCCGGGTCAAGGGCCTTGCGATGTTCGGCGGTTGCACCGCCAAGCCGCGCCGGGGCAAGAAGCTCAAGGAGTGGGTTCGCCGCCAACTCGGCAGCGAGTAACCCCTGTTGACCAGCACAGCGCCCGACCGGGAGCCAACTCCCGGTCGGGCGCTTGACGTTGTGGCCGGTGCACTCCGTAGTCGATTGCGTGCAGTGTGCATGAATCGCGGCCGGGCGGGGTAGTTCCTTCCGCACATCGCTTCTTGTACGGCTGCGCACCGGAGGCGGCCGAGCGGCCGTTCCGGAGGGTTGGACAGCGGGGGCTCGCAGCCGGGCAGGGGAGCGGGGTTCCCCGTGTCCGAGAGCCTCGTCAGGAGTACGGCCGTGCTGCATCCGATCGAGTCCCGCACCACCTCGCCAGTCGCCGCCGCGCAGCTGCTGGAGCGCCGGCCCGGCGTCCGCCCGCAGCCGCAGCCCCCGGGCGGCCCGACGGGTGCCCCTGCGGGCGAGGACGACCCCTGGCACACCGGCGCGGCGTGCCGGCGGGACGAGGTGGGGCTGTTCTTCGCGCCCTCCAAGGAGCCCACGGCGGCCCGGCTGTCCCGCGAGGAGCAGGCCAAGCAGGTCTGTGCCCGCTGTCCGGTGCTGCTGGAGTGCCGCGAGCACGCGCTGGCCCAGCCGGAGCCGTACGGCGTCTGGGGCGGGCTGACGGCCGCCGAGCGGCGGGTGGTGCTGGCCCGGCGGCGGCGCCGGGACGGCGAGCTGCGCGAGGCGGCCCGGGTGACGGCGGCCGCCGGGCGCCGGATAGCCGGGTGACGGCGGGCCGAAGACCCGGGAGTCGGGCGCCGCGGGGCCGGGGGCCCGGGGCCGGACGTGCCGCGGCCCCGGCGGAGGGGGATTCCGCCGGGGCCGCTGCCTGCTGTCCGCAGGACGCGCCGTTTCCGGTTCGTCAGTTGGCGCGGTCGAAGTCGATCGCGCTGTAGGCCCGCAGCTTCGAGAGCTTGTGGGTGGAGTTGATCTCGCGGATGGTGCCGCTCTTGGAACGCATCACCAGCGAGCTGGTGGTGGCGGTCTCCGAGCGGTAGTGCACACCGCGCAGCAGTTCGCCGTCGGTGATGCCGGTGGCGACGAAGAACACGTTCTCGCCGCTGACCAGGTCGTCGGTGGTGAGCACCCGGTCCAGGTCGTGGCCGGCGTCCAGGGCCTTCTGCCGCTCGGCGTCGTCCTTGGGCCACAGCCGGCCCTGGATCACGCCGCCCATGCACTTCATCGCGCAGGCCGCGATGATGCCCTCCGGGGTGCCGCCGACGCCCATCAGCAGGTCGACGCCGGTGCCCTCGCGGGCGGCCATGATGGCGCCGGCCACGTCGCCGTCGGAGATGAACTTGATCCGGGCGCCCGCCTCGCGGATCTCCCGGACCAGGCCGTCGTGGCGCGGGCGGTCGAGCACGACGACGGTGACGTCCTCGACGGCGCTGCCCTTGGCCTTGGCGACCCGGCGGATGTTCACCGCCGCCGGGGCGGTGATGTCGACGAACTCGGCGGCCTCCGGGCCGGCCACCAGCTTGTCCATGTAGAACACGGCGCTGGGGTCGAACATGGTGCCGCGGTCGGCCACGGCCAGCACGGCCACGGCGTTGTTCATGCCCTTGGCGGTGAGGGTGGTGCCGTCCACCGGGTCCACCGCGACGTCGCACTCGGCGCCGGTGCCGTCGCCGACCCGCTCGCCGTTGTAGAGCATCGGGGCTTCGTCCTTCTCGCCCTCGCCGATGACGACGACGCCGTTCATCGAGACGGTCGAGACGAGGGTGCGCATCGCCTTGACGGCCGCGCCGTCCGCGCCGTTCTTGTCGCCACGGCCGACCCACCGGCCGGCGGCCATCGCGGCCGCCTCGGTGACCCGGACGAGTTCGAGCGCGAGGTTCCGGTCCGGAGCCTCGGGCGCGACCTCCAGGGCGCTGGGAAGGTGGTGCGGGTACTGCGTGGTCATCGTCGTTACCTCTCTGTACGCGACGGCCAGTGAGCGCCCGACTACTGCCTGGTCGAACGCCGTGGTGAGGGTTCTGCGATCGTATCTGCCCACGAGATGACTGTCTGTGGCGCGGGTCGCCATGCTCAGGCGAAAACCACCGCTTCGTCCCGGTTCACCCGTACGTGGGCACCCCGGGTGGCCGTGCCGTTGTGTGGATGAGTCACCATGTGGGGGTGGCTGCAGAGAGCAAGGGCATGAGGGGTCGCCAGACCGTACGGGACATGGTCCTGTCGATGGTGGCGGTCGGTTTCGTCGTCTGGATCGGGTACCTCTTCCTCCCGCACGACGCCGACGGCGATCCGGTGCACGTGGTCGAGTACAAGGTGGCCGCGGCCACCGCCAAGCGTGCCGCGCCGTACCCGCTGCTCTCCCCGGACGGGCTGTCCGACAAGTGGCGGGCCACCTCGGTCAGCTACCGCTCGGCCGACCAGAGCAACGGCAAGGGCAACGCCTGGCACCTGGGCTTCGTGACGCCGTCCGGCCAGTACGCGGCGGTCGAGCAGAGCGACGCGCCGCGCGACTCGCTGCTCGCCGACAAGGTCCGCGGCGGCAAGCCGGACGGCACCTCCGACGTGGACGGCCACACCTGGGACCGGGTCCAGGGCGAGAAGGCCCGCGCGCTGACCGCGCAGACCGGCTCCGGGACGACCGTGCTCACCGGCACCGCCTCCTACGAGGAGCTGGCCGAGCTGGCGCAGGCGCTCAAGTAGCGCCGCCCCGCACCCGAACGCCGAAGGGCCCCGCACCGGACGAACCGGTGCGGGGCCCTTTCGCGCGGGCCGGTCAGACCGTGGTGACGACCTCGTCGTACGCCAGGCGCGGCGAACGCGGGAACCAGGCGTCCTCGCCCGGCTTGCCGATGTTGACCACGGCCAGCACCGAGTGCTCGCCGTCGCCGAAGAACTCCTTGTTGATGCCCTCGGCGTCGAAGCCGGTCATCGGGCCCGCGGCCAGGCCGGCGGCGCGCACGCCGATGATGAAGTAGGCGGCCTGCAGGGCGCCGTTCAGCGTGGCGGACTGCTCGCGGACGCTGCGCTCCGAGAAGAACATGTCCTTGGCCTGCGGGAAGTGCGGCAGCTGGGTCGGCAGCTCCTCGTGGAACTCGTTGTCCACGGCGAGGACGGCGACCAGCGGGGCGGCGGCGGTCTTGGCCTTGTTGCCGTCCGCCATGTGCTGGACGAGGCGCTCGCGGCCCTCGGCCGAGCGGACCAGGACGACGCGCAGCGGCTGCTGGTTGAACGCGGTCGGGCCGAACTTGACCAGGTCGTAGATGGCCTGGACCTGCTCCTCGGAGACCGGCTCGTCGGTGAAGGTGTTCGCGGTGCGGGCCTCGCGGAACAGCAGGTCCTGAGCGGCGGCGTCGAGTACCAGGGCGTCGGTGGTCATGCTTCTGCACCTCATGCGGGAGGGGGGTTCGTCGGTGTGACCGGCCGTGGCCGATCACTTCCTCCAACATAGGTGAATCTTCAACGATTCCCCAAGTCGATGTGATCCACCTCACGTCCTCCGCCGGGTCGCGCCCCCCGGCCGCCTCACTCGCCGCCCGGGGCCCCGCCGTCCTCGGCCGCCAGTGCGGCGTCCAGCCGGGCCCGGGCGCCGTCCAGCCAGCGCTGGCACACCTTGGCCAGCTGCTCGCCGCGCTCCCACAGGGCCAGCGACTCCTCCAGCGACGTGCCGCCGTTCTCCAGCTGCCGGACCACGTCCAGCAGCGCGTCCCGGGCGTGCTCGTAGCCCAGCGCGTCGTCCGGGTTCGGGGCCGCCGCCGCGTCCTGCTGCTCCTGCTGCTCTGCCATGCGTGCCAGCGTAGGGGGTGGGACGGACACCGCTAGTCCTCCTCGGCCACGGTGACCGGGAAGCCGCCACCCGCGACCCGGGCGTGCAGCCCCTCGCCGGGCGCGACCTGGGCCGGGTCGGTCACCACCGTGCCGTCCGTCCGCTGGAGCACCGCGTAGCCGCGCTCCAGGGTGGCCGCAGGGGAGAGTGCGACCACCCGGGCCAGGGTGTGCCCGAGGTCGCTCTGCGCGTGGTCCAGCCGGTGCCGCAGGGTGCGCCGGGCCCGCTCCAGCAGGCCCTCCACCTCCTGGCCGCGTCCGTCCAGCATCCGGTGCGGGGCGGCCAGCGACGGGCGGGTGCGCAGCCCGTCCAGCCCGTGCTGCTCGCGCTCGACCCGGGCCAGCACGTGCCGGCGGGCGCGGTCGCGCAACTGGCGGACCTTGGCCAGCTCCTCGCCGACGTCCGGAACCACCCGTTTGGCGGCATCGGTCGGCGTGGAGGCGCGCAGGTCGGCGACGAAGTCCAGCAGCGGCTGGTCGGGCTCGTGCCCGATCGCGCTGACCACCGGCGTACGGGCGGCCGCGACCAGCCGCACCAGGCCCTCGTCCGAGAACGGCAGCAGGTCCTCCACGCTGCCGCCGCCCCGGGCCACGATGATCACGTCCACCTCGGGGTGCTCGTCCAGCTCCCGCACCGCCGCGCTCACCCGCTCCACCGCGCTGACCCCCTGCACCGGGACGTTGCGCACCTCGAAGCGGACGGCCGGCCAGCGCCGCCGGGCGTTCTCCAGCACGTCCCGCTCGGCCGCCGAGCCGCGCCCGGTGACCAGCCCGACGCACTGCGGCAGGAACGGCAGCGGCCGCTTGCGCTCGGCCGCGAACAGCCCCTCCCCGGCGAGCCGCCGCTTCAGCTGCTCCAGCCGCGCCAGCAGCTCGCCCAGGCCCACCGGCCGGATCTCCGAGGCGCGCATCGACAGCTGCCCGCGCGCCGCGTACCACTCCGGCTTGGCGTGCACGACGACCCGCGCGCCCTCCTGCACGACGT
The DNA here is from genome assembly GCF_040303045.1 of Kitasatospora sp. NPDC096140. Lineage (NCBI taxonomy): Bacteria > Bacillati > Actinomycetota > Actinomycetes > Kitasatosporales > Streptomycetaceae > Kitasatospora > Kitasatospora sp. NPDC096140. Next base: position 128,401 of record NZ_JBEOUW010000014.1, on the reverse strand, counting down.
CCGCGACCTGGTCGAACACCGAGCGGAAGCAGGTCACCGTGAGCGACACGTCCGCCTGCGGGTCCCGCAGGGTCAGGAACACCACGCCCGCCCCGGGGCGGCGGCTGAGCTGGGTGATCTGCCCCTCCACCCACACCGCGCCGAGCCGGTCGATCCAACCGCCGATCAGCGCGGAGACCTTGCCGACCGGGAGCGGGGCTTCGGGGGAGCTGGTGTTGGCCATGGGACGAGGCTAGCGGCGCCTGCCGACACTGCCCGGCGAACCCTGCACTCCGAGCACCACCAGGCCGACGGCCAGCCAGACCAGCCCGACCAGCTGGGCGGTGGCCGAGGCCTCGTAGACCACCGCGCCGATCACGGCGATCCCCAGCAGCGGGACGACGAGGTGCCGCAGCCGGTCCCGCGAGCCGTGCTGCACGGTGTACCAGCCGATCACCGAGGCCTGCAGCAGTGCGAAGGCGGTCAGCGCGCCCACGTTCACCACCGAGGTCAGCCGGTCCAGGCCGTCGTCCCGGTTCGCCGCCCAGACCGCCGCCGCCATCGTGATCACCGCGGCGGCGAGCAGCGCCCGGCGCGGCACCGCACTGGCCGGGTCGACCGAGCCGAGCACGCGCGGCAGCCGGCCGTCCCGGGCCATCGCGAAGACCAGCCGCCCGGCCGCGGCCTGCCCGGCCAGGGCCGCGAAGGCCGCGCCGATCGCCTTGCTCGCCGCCACCAGCACGTGCAGCCAGTGCCCGACGCCGCTCTCCACCGTGTCGTAGAAGGCCGAGCCCTGCGCCACCGGATCGGCCGCCAGCTGCCGCGGACCCAGCGGCTCCAGCAGCGCCGCCAGGTAGGTCTGCGTCACGAACAGCACCCCGGCCAGCGCCAGGCACCAGAGCAGCGCCCGGGCGACCGCCTCCGAGGCGCCGACCGCCTCCTCCACGAAGGTCGCGATCGCGTCGAAGCCCAGGTAGGAGAGCACCGCGACGGACACCGCCGCGACCACGGCGGTCGACGAGAAGCCGCCGACGGCGGTGAACGGGGTGTCCCAGCCCCGCCGGGCGCCGTCCTGGGCCAGCGCCACCACGGCCGCCACCACGAACACCAGCAGCACCGCGATCTCCATCGCGAGCACCGCGAAGCCGACCGCCGCCGCCGTCCGCACCCCGACCAGGTTGAGCGCGGTGGTCACCACGACCGCGATCGCCGTCCACACCCAGCGCGAGACGCCCGGCACCAGCGAGTGCAGCGCGATCCCGGAGAACAGGTAGGCCACCGCTGGGATCAGCAGGTAGTCGAGCATCGCCATCCACCCGGCGATGAACCCCGGCCCCTCGCCCAGCCCGGCCCGGGCGTAGGCGAACACCGACCCGGTCTGCGGCACCGCGCGCACCATCTGGGCGTACGAGAAGGCGGTGAATCCCATCGCCACCGTGGCGACCAGGTACACCGTGGCGACGGCCCCGTGGCTCTTGGCGTCCAGCACGCCGAACACGCCGACCGGGGCCATCGGGGCGATGAACAGCAGCCCGTAGACCATCAGATCGCGGACGCCCAGGCTGCGGCGCAGGCCGCTCGGCGTCGCCTGCTCGCTCGCAGAGCTCATAGACACCACATTTGAGCACTTGTGATCGGGTCTGTACGGAAAATGCCCGTTGTCGGCGCGGCTGCCCGCCCCGGGCGGCGCCGCCCGCTGCCGCCCGTACGATGGAGCCATGTCCAACACCGCGCCGCGCCGTGTCCTGCTCGCCGCCCCCCGGGGCTACTGCGCGGGCGTCGACCGCGCCGTGATCGCCGTGGAGAAGGCCCTGGAGCAGTACGGGGCGCCCATCTACGTCCGCAAGCAGATCGTCCACAACAAGTACGTGGTGCAGACCCTGGAGAAGAAGGGCGCGATCTTCGTCGACGAGACGGAGGAGGTGCCCGAGGGCTCGATCGTGGTCTTCTCCGCGCACGGCGTCGCGCCGTCCGTCCACGACGAGGCGCGGGCCGGCAGGCTCGCCACCATCGACGCCACCTGCCCCCTGGTCACCAAGGTGCACAAGGAGGCCGTGCGCTTCGCCGACGAGGGCTTCGACATCCTGCTGGTGGGCCACGAGGGCCACGAGGAGGTCATCGGCACCATGGGCGAGGCCCCGGACCGGATCCACCTGGTGGACGGTGCCGAGGACGTCGCCAACGTGCAGGTCCGGGACGAGTCCCGGGTCGTCTGGCTGTCCCAGACCACCCTGTCGGTGGACGAGACCATGGCCACCGTCGGCGAGCTGAAGAAGCGCTTCCCGGCGCTGGTCAGCCCGCCCAGCGACGACATCTGCTACGCGACCCAGAACCGCCAGGTCGCGGTCAAGCAGATGGCCCCCGAGACCGACCTGCTGATCGTGGTCGGCTCCAAGAACTCCTCCAACTCGGTCCGCCTGGTCGAGGTCGGCCTGGAGTACGGCGCCAAGGCCGCCCACCTGGTGGACTTCGCCGAGGAGATCCGCGAGGAGTGGCTGGAGGGCGTCGGCACCGTCGGCCTGACCAGCGGCGCCTCCGTCCCGGAGATCCTGGTCGAGGGCGTGCTCGAATTCCTGGCCGCGCGCGGTTACGACACGGTCGAGACCGTCAAGACCGCCGAGGAGCACCTGACCTTCTCGCTGCCCAAGGAGCTGCGCCGCGACCTGCGCGCCGAGGCGGCCGGCAAGCTCTGACGCTTCCGGAGGACCCGGCACCCCCTCGCGGGGTGCCGGGTCCTTTGCTGTGCGGCCTGCCTGCTGCGTCCTGCTCTCCGCGGTGCCGGCCTGCGCCGCTCTTTGCGGTGCGGGCCCGTGCGTGCTCTCGTAGCTTTGTTCACAGGCTGTGGACAAGCGGGTCCGCGGCGACAGCGGAGGGTGGACGTGATGACGGCGGTATTCGGCGTGGACATCGGCGGCTCGGGCATCAAGGGCGCACCGGTCGACCTCGCCCGGGGCGCGCTCGCCGAGGAGCGGTACAAGGTGCTCACCCCGCAGCCGTCCGCCCCCGAAGCCGTGGTCGCCGCCGTGTGCGAGGTGGTCCGCCACTTCGACCACCGGGGCCCGGTCGGGCTGACCTTCCCCGGCGTGGTGGTCGACGGCCGGACCAGGACGGCGGCCAACGTGGACAAGGGCTGGATCGGCGTGGACGCCGAGGGCCTGTTCCGCGAGGCGCTGGACCTGCCGGCGACCGTCCTCAACGACGCCGACGCGGCCGGCCTCGCCGAGACCACGCACGGCGCGGGCCGCGGGCGCTCCGGCGTCGTCATGGTGCTCACCTTCGGCACCGGCATCGGCAGCGCGCTCTTCGTGGACGGCGCGCTGGTGCCCAACACCGAGCTGGGCCACCTCGAACTGCGCGGCAAGGACGCCGAGCGGCGGGCCTCCTCGGCCGCCAAGGAGCGGCACGGGCTGAACTGGGCGCAGTGGGCCGGGCGGGTCGACGAGTACCTGGACCTGGTGGAGATGCTGTTCTCGCCGCAGCTGATCGTGATCGGCGGCGGGGTGAGCCGCAAGCACGAGAAGTTCCTGCCGCTGCTGAAGGAGCGCGAGGCGGGGGTGGTGCCCGCGGAGCTGCGCAACGACGCGGGCATCGTCGGGGCCGCGATGGCGGCGGCCCGCGCGGCGGGCTGAGGCCCGCGCCGGGTGGTCAGGCGGGTCCGCTGTGGCCGGTCCGCTGTGGCCGGTTCAACGCGAGCGCCGGATCGACCGCTCCCGCCCCGGGGCCGGCGGGAGCGGGTTCAGCGGGAGCGGTGGAACCGGCGCTGGGCGACGAAGCGCGCGAGCACGATCAGCGCGGCGAGCCCGGTGCCGGAGAACAGCCAGCCGGCCCGCAGGGCCAGCCCGGTCGCGAGCGAGACCACCTGGGCGGTGACGCCCGAGGAGCCGACCGGTGCGAGCAGCAGCAGGGCCGCGGCGAAGGCGATCGGCCCGCTGATCGGCGCGGCCAGCAGGTCGACGTAGCGGACCCGGACGGCCAGCTGGAAGCAGACCACCAGGTAGCCGAGGCCGAACAGCCAGCCGAGGTCGCCGAAGAGCAGCCGGTCCAGGCCCGCCACCGCGAGCGTGGCCAGGACGGCGACCACGCCGGCTCCGATGGCCGTCAGCCGGGTCGGCCGACCGGTCCGGCGCCGCCCGTACGGCTGCTCGTCGCCGCGCCCGCGCAGCGGCAGCCGCAGCCGCGGGCCGGCCGGGCGGGCTGGTCCGGAGGGGCCGGTCACCGGCCGTAGTCGGGAGGCGGGGGCGGACCCGGCCGTCTCGGGAGCCCGGCCTGGACCGGGGACGGAGGCTGCGGCCGCGCCGTTCGGCGGACGGCGTCTGGGCCCTGGCGGCTGGGTTCGGATGCGCTGCTCCACCCGCCCAACGTACGGTCCGATCATCGCCACACTGTGTAATGGACCGTTCAGGTCTTGCCCCGTGTCTCCGGATGGCTTAGTCATGTGATCGTCGATCGGGCGGCTGACCTGCCCGGCCGAGCCGACACATCATGATCATCGGATCGTCCCACGGGGGTTCACATGACCGGTTTCACGTTCGAACGGCTCGACCACGTCCAGCTCGACATCCCGGCCGGCGCCGAGGACGAGTGCCGGGCGTTCTGGTCCGGCGTGCTCGGCATGACCGAGCTGGAGAAGCCGCCGGTGCTCGCCGCCCGCGGCGGCTGCTGGTTCCGCGGCGGTGGCGTCGAGGTGCACCTGGGAGTGACCCCGGACTTCCGCCCGTCCCGCAAGGGGCACCCCGGGATCCTGGTGAACTCGCTGGACGCACTGGCCGAGCGCCTCGCCGCGCACGGCCACGAGGTGCTCTGGGACGACAACCTGCCCGGCCGCCGGCGCTTCCACAGCGCCGACACGCTGGGCAACCGGCTGGAGTTCCTGGAGCCCCGGGCGGCGTCGACCGAGGCGTGAGGCAGCGCGGGCGCTGCCCGTAGACTTGGGGGTCGGCCCGTACGGTGCCGACCCAACTCCTCCAAGCCCACGGGACTGCGCTTCATGTCGCTCACGATCGGAATCGTCGGCCTGCCGAACGTCGGCAAGTCGACCCTGTTCAACGCCCTGACCAAGAACGACGTGCTGGCGGCCAACTACCCGTTCGCCACCATCGAGCCGAACGTGGGCGTGGTCGGCGTCCCGGACGAGCGGCTGGCCAAGCTCGCCGGGATCTTCGGCTCCCAGCGCATCCTCCCGGCGACCGTCGACTTCGTCGACATCGCCGGCATCGTGCGCGGCGCCAGCGAGGGCGAGGGCCTGGGCAACAAGTTCCTCGCCAACATCCGTGAGTCGGACGCGATCTGCCAGGTCGTGCGCGCCTTCACCGACCCGGACGTGGTGCACGTGGACGGCAAGGTGTCGCCCAAGGACGACATCGAGACCATCCACACCGAGCTGATCCTGGCCGACCTCCAGACCATCGAGAAGGTCCTGCCGCGGCTGCAGAAGGAGGCGCGCCTCAAGAAGGACACCGCCCCGGTGCTGGCCGCCGCCGAGGCCGCGCAGGCGATCCTGGAGACCGGCAAGACCCTCTTCGAGGCCGGCTTCGACACCGCCCCGATCCGCGAGCTCCACCTGCTGACCGCCAAGCCCTTCCTCTACGTCTTCAACGTGGACGAGGACGAGCTGGTCGACGAGGACTTCAAGAACGCCCAGCGCGAGCTGGTCGCCCCGGCCGAGGCGATCTTCCTCAACGCCAAGATCGAGTCCGAGCTGATCGAGCTGGACGACGCCGAGGCCCTCGAACTCCTCCAGTCCATGGGCCAGGAGGAGCCCGGCCTCGCCACCCTCGCCCGGGTCGGCTTCGACACCCTCGGCCTGCAGACCTACCTGACGGCCGGCCCCAAGGAGACCCGGGCCTGGACCATCAAGAAGGGCGCCACCGCCCCCGAGGCCGCCGGTGTCATCCACACCGACTTCCAGAAGGGCTTCATCAAGGCCGAGGTGATCTCCTTCGCCGACCTCGTCGAGTCCGGCTCGATCGCCGAGGCCCGCTCCAAGGGCAAGGCCCGCATCGAGGGCAAGGAGTACGTCATGCAGGACGGCGACGTGGTGGAGTTCCGCTTCAACGTGTGATCGCGCCACTGCTGCATGCCACGTGACGTGGCAAGTGTGCAGGTCGGAGAGGGCCGGACTCCACGGAGTCCGGCCCTCTCCTCGTTGCCGTGCTGACTTGGTGCTGACTTTCGGGTGTCCCCAACGGTCGCCGACCCACTCGGAAGCGTGCCTGAGTGGTACGTTATTCGGTACCACTCGCCGAAGGGGGTACGCGCCATGTCCATCACCGCGAGCGAGGCCCGCAGGGATCTCTTTCCGTTGATCAAGAAGGTCAACGAGGATCACGACGCCATCGAGATCGTGTCCAAGCACGGAAATGCCGTGCTCGTCTCGGCCGAGGACTACGCCGCCCTGCGTGAGGGCTCGTACCTCCTGCGTTCGCCGGCGAATGCGCGTCGCCTGCTCAAGGCGTACGACAACGCGCTGAACGGTATAGGGCTCTCCGAGCGCACGCTCATCGACCCCGACTCGGCTGATGCCGGGCGGGGTGTCGAGTGAGGCTCGTCTTCGAAGAGCAGGGCTGGGAGGACTACACGTCCTGGCTGAAGAACGATCGCAAGATGCTCGCGAGGATCAACAAGCTGATCGAGGACGTCCTGCGCGATCCGTTCACCGGGATCGGCAAGCCCGAGCCGCTGAAGTACCACCTGCCGGGGGTCTGGTCGCGGCGGATCGATGACGAGCACCGCCTCGTCTATCTGGTCACCGACCGGGAAATCATCATCCTGGCGGCCCGCTACCACTACTGATCCTCGGCCGTGGCGTGCTGTTCCGCTTCAACGTGTGACGGCTGATGCGTGATCGGACCGCCCGCCCCCGTGCGCACGGGGGCGGGCGGTCCGGCGTCGGCGGGTGGTCAGCCGACGGTGACGGTGAGCAGGCCGTCCGGGGCGGGCGTGACGGTGACCGCGGTGAGGGTGTCGGCGTGGGCGTCCGGGTGGTGGGCGGTGGCGCGGGGGCCGATGCCGACGACGCGGATGCCGGCCGCCTTCGCGGCGGCGATGCCGGCGCCGGAGTCCTCGAAGGCGAGGCAGTCGGCGGGCGCGAAGCCGAGGGCGGCGGCGCCCTTGAGGAAGCCCTCCGGGTCCGGCTTGCTGGCACCGACGGACTCGGCGGTGATCAGGACGGGCGGCAGCGGCAGCCCGGCGGCGTCCATCCGGACGCGGGCGAGCGGCTGGTCGGCGGAGGTCACCAGGGCGTGCGGGAGGCGGGCCAGCGAGGCGAGGAAGGCGGCGGCGCCGGGCACCGGGACGACGCCGTCGGTGTCGCCGCGTTCGTGGTCGAGCATCCGCGCGTTCTCGGCGAGGTTGACCTCGACCGGGCGGTCGGGCAGCAGGGCGGCCATGGTGGCGTGGCCCTGGCGGCCGTGGGCGACGGAGAGCACCTCGGCCGGGTCCAGGCCGTTCTGCACGGCCCAGCGGCTCCACCAGCGTTCGACCACGGCGTCGGAGTTGACCAGGGTGCCGTCCATGTCCAGGAGGAGGGCGCGGGCGGTCAGCCGGGTGGGGGCGGCGGGCATGGGGGGCTCCATGGGGGGCTCCTCGACGGAAACGGAACGACAGCTGTTTGTTCCTCGATGATACAAAAGATCAACCGAGCAGGTGGGCGTTGACCGCGCGGGCCTCCTCGGCCAGCTCCGGAAGCTCCACCACCTCGACCCCGGCCGCCTCCAGCAGGGCGGTGCCCTGGCAGTCGGTGACGAAGAGGTCCGGCTCGCGCCAGGCGACCACCACCCGCGGCACACCCGCCGCGATCAGCCGGCGGGCGCACGGCACCGGCCGTGAGGCGCGCTGCCCGCAGGGCTCCAGCGAGCTGTAGACGGTCGCCCCGCGCAGCCGGGGGTCGTCGGCCGGGAGCTTGGCCAGGGCCGCCTCCTCGGCGTGGTCGTGCGGGTCCGTCTCCCGGCTGTAGCCCTCCGCCAGCACCCGGCCGTCGGCGCCGACGATCACCGCGCCCACCGAGAACGCCGTCTCGGACGGCGGGCAGCGGCGGGAGAGTTCGACGGCCCGGCGCAGGTGGTCGAGGTCGGTGGTCGCGGGGCGGTTCACGGCGCGGGCTCCTTCGGGGCGTACCTGAGCAGGACGACGTCGCCCACGGTACGTGCCTCCAGCAGCCGCATCCGCCGGGCCGGGCCGCCCGGGAAGGCGGCCGGGCGGACGAACCGGGGCGCCTCGGCCTGGCCGACCAGCAGCGGGGCGACGGCCAGCTGCAGCTCGTCCGCGAGGCCCAGGGCCAGGAACTGGGTGTGCACGCCCCCGCCGCCCTCGACCATCAGCCGGCGCACTCCGCGCGCGCCCAGGTCGTCCAGCACCGCGCCGAGGTCCACCGCGCCGCCGAGCGCGACCACCTCGGCCCGCCCGTCCAGCCGGGGGCGCAGGACCGCCGCCCCGGCGTCCGTGGTGTAGGCGAGCTTGGCGCCGCCGGTGTGCCAGAACCGCAGGTCGGCGCCGAGGTCGCCGCTCGCGCTGAGGGTGACCTTCAGCGGGTGCTCCGTCCGGCCCGCCGCCAGCCGGGCGGACCGGCGCGCGGGGTCGTTGACCAGCAGTCGCGGGTTGTCGGCGCGCAGGGTGTTGCCGCCGACCAGGATCGCGTCGGCGGCCGCGCGCTCCTCGTCCACCCGGTCGAAGTCGGCGGCGTTGGACAGCAGCAGCCGCTCGGGGGAGGCGTCGTCGAGGTGGCCGTCGAGCGACACGGCGGCGCTCAGCAGGACGAAGGGGCGCTGGCCGGGCATGGGCGGGACCGTTCTGTCGGGGGCGCCTCCACGGTACGGCGAGCGGGTGCGGGCGGGATGCCACCGGGCCGGAATGTGAGACGGAACTTCTCGGCATGCGGGATGCGGAGTAGCGTCGAGCCATCGAGGAGAACGGAACGCCGACCACGCCCCAGGGGGATCCCATGTCCGGACCGCAGCCCTCCGCCGTCTACACCCACGGCCACCAGGAGGCCGTGCTGCGCTCGCACCGCTCCCGTACCGCCGCCGATTCGGCCGCCTACCTGCTGGCCGAACTGCGGCCGGGGCAGGCCCTGTTGGACATCGGCTGCGGGCCCGGCACGATCACCGCCGACCTGGCCGAGCTGGTCGGCCCGAACGGCCGGGTGGTGGCGGTGGACACCTCCGCCGAGGTGCTGGAGCAGGCCGCCGGGTACGTGGCCGCACGCGGCCTGTCGAACGTGGTCTTCGAGCAGGCCGATGTGCACCGACTGCCCTTCCGGGACGGCGGGTTCGACGTCGTGCACGCCCACCAGGTGCTGCAGCACGTGGCCGACCCGGTGGCCGCGCTGCGCGAGATGCGGCGGGTGACGGTCCCCGGCGGGGTGGTGGCGGCCCGGGACGTCGACTACGCCTCGATGACCTGGTTCCCCGAGGTGCCCGAGCTGGACCGCTGGCTGGAGCTGTACCGGCGCACCGCCCGCGCCAACGGCGGTGAGCCGGACGCGGGCCGACGGCTGCTGTCCTGGGCCCGCGCGGCGGGTTTCGCGGACGTCACCGCGAGCGCCGGCACCTGGACGTACGCGACGCCCGAGCGGCGCGCCTGGTGGGGCGGCATGTGGGCGGACCGGGTCACCGGCACCGCGCTGGGCCGGACGGCGGTCGAGCGGGGCTACGCGGAGCCGGACGAACTGCGGCGGATCGCGGCCGGCTGGCGGGAGTGGAGCGCCGCGGAGGACGGCTGGTTCTCGATGCTGCACGGCGAGGTCCTGGCCCGCGGCTGAGTGCCCGACAGGGGTCCGGCCGGGGCGGGCAGGTGTTCGGAAAGATCGGGTAAAGTCGCGCGACCGTTCACATCGGGCCCGTCAGGGGGTCCGTGCCATGGTGCCGAACGCCGAGCCGATGCCCGCTCCGGCGGGTTGGGGGAGTCCACGTGTCCAAGCCTGAGTCCGAGCCGTCCGCCCCTGGGCCGGAGACGCCCGCGCGGACCGGGCCGGACGCGGGCACGGACGCTGGGACGGGGGTGGACGCTGGGACGGGTGCGGCTCCGACGACGGGTCAGGACCCCCGGGTGGACTTCCGCAAGGAGGCCGACGAGCCCGAGGCCGCCCCGGTGCACCCCGAGCCCGAGGCCACCCCGGCGGACCCCGCGCCCACCCCCCTCGCGCCCGCGCCCGCGCCCGCCCCCCTCGCGGGCGCCGTGCCGCCGCCCGCCCCCGCCGACCCCTGGGCCGCGCCCGACCTCGCCCCCGCCGCCCCTGTCGCCCCCGCCCCGCCCGTCGTCGGGCACCCGCAGCCCGTCCCGCTGCCGTCCGCCGCCCCGCCCCAGCCGCCGCATCCGCTGCCCGCCGGCGGCTGGGCCTCCGTCACACCCTCCGCCCAGGCCGGCTTCCGGCCCGACCAGCCGTACCCGCAGCCCGCCGGTCCGGCGCCCACCAACGGGTTCGCGGTCGGCTCCCTGGTGACCGGTCTGGTCATGGTGGCGCCGGTGGCCCTGGTGTTCGGCATCGTGGCGCTGGTCCAGATCAACCGCCGCAAGGAGCGCGGGTTCGGCCTGGCGGTGGCCGGTGTCGTGCTGGGCACGATCGGCACGCTCCTGCTCTCGCTGCTGCTGGGGGCGGGGAACTTCAGCGGTGCCGGCGGCGGCCGGTTCGCCCACGCGCCGAAGGCCCCGGCCGGCTCCGTCCACTGGTCCGACCTCAAGACCGGCGACTGCTACGACTCCCCCGCCGGGGGATCGGTGACCGGCACCGACGGCGACGAGACGGTGTACTGGGTGAACCGGGTGGCCTGCGCCGAGCCGCACCACGGCGAGGTGGCCGGAACGGTCCCGTTCCCCACGGGCAGCGGCGCCTACCCGGGCGAGAGCGAGGTCCGCGAGTCGGCCGCCCGGCTGTGCCGCAAGGTCATGGACGACTACGCGCTCGACCAGTGGGCCGTCCCGGACGGCATGGACGACGTCTACCTCTACCCGACCGCGAACAACTGGGCGGCCGGCGAGCGCTACGCCACCTGCGCCTTCGAGGACCGCGACGACCAGCACCGGGGCACCGTCCGCACCGACCGGAGCCGCCTGACCGCGCCTCAACTGGCCTACCTGGAGGCGGTCCGGGTCTTCAACGACGCCTACCTGGAGCAGCCGAAGCAGGAGGTCTCCGAGGCCGGGGCCGACTACCGGAGCTGGGCCCGCCGGATGGCCGTCGCCTCCCGGACCGAGGCCGCCGTGCTCGGCGCGCCGACGACGGACTGGCCGGCCGACGTCCGGCCGAAGATCGCCAAGCTGGTCGAGGCGCAGTCCCAGGCGGCCCCCGCGTGGGACTCCGCGGCCTCCGCCGACGACCTGGAGGGCGGCATCCGTCGGGCCAAGGCGCTGGTGGCCAAGACGGTGCCGATGAGCGTGGACATCCGCCGCGCGCTGGGCCTGTCCACCGGCGAGCAGGTGCCCGACCTGCGGGTCTGAGCCTGCGCGCACGAGGTTACCGGCCGTTAACAACGTCCATACCTGCCGGTAGCGAACGGCGCGTAGCGTCGCGGGTGTGCCCCCGGCCCGACCCCCACGCGAGCCGGGGGCACGACGGCGTCCGGCCGGCCGAGCGGCCACGACGGCATCCGGCCGGCCACGGCGCTCGGACCGGCCGCCGGAGGCCACTGGAGGCGGCGGCGGACGCCGGATACCCTCGCGCCATGGGCACCTACCGGGTGATGCGGCAGGACGACAACGGCAACCGCTTCCTGGTCGCCGACGGCCTGGACGGCGCAGCGGCCGAGCGGCTGGCCGCCGAGTTCGAGGCCCGCGGCCACAAGCAGCTGTACTGGGTCGAGACGACCGGGTCCGCGGCCGGGCCGGCCGAGCACGGGAACGGCGCCGTCCGGAACGCCTGAGGCCGTAGGGTCGGGGCCATGGACGCCCCGCACGCCCCGCACCCCACCGACCGCTCCACCGACCGTCCCGCCGGCAGCCCCACGGAGCGCCCGGCCGACGGCCCCGCCGAGCTTCGGATCGTGGTCGGCGGCGCACTGGTCCGTGACGGCCGGGTGCTCGCGGCCCGGCGCAGCGCGCCCGCGGCGGTGGCCGGACGGTGGGAGTTCCCCGGCGGGAAGGCCGAGCCGGGCGAGACCGAGGCGCAGGCGTTGGAACGCGAGCTGCGGGAGGAACTGGGTGTCCGGGCGCGCGCGCTGACCCGGCTGCCCGGCGCGTGGGCCGTGCGCCCCGGCCTGGAGTTGCGCTTCTGGGCGGCCGAACTGCTGGCCGGTGAGCCGCGCGCGCTGCAGGACCACGACGCGCTGCGCTGGCTGGGCCCGGACGAGCTGGACGCGGTGGACTGGATCGACCACGACCGCGACGTGTTGCCGTACGTCGCCCGGCTGCTCGCGGAGCCGGGGGCGGCGGACGACGCGCAGTCCGCCGGGTAGGTCAATCGGACAAGACGACCCGGCGACCGGGATAGCCTGGGTTCTGCTGGGTATGTCACTTTTCGGCACTATTCGTCACCATCGGTGAGCCGCCCCCAGCCGGCGACGCCGATCCCGACCAGAGCCGGAGGCCCCGTCGGTGTCGAGTACCGGGAACGGCGGCGGGGGAGAGCGGCGGGCAGGAACTGCGGGCAGCGCGGCCGCCCGCGCCCGGCTGCGCCGCGCCGCCCGTCCGACCGCCCCCCAGCCGCCGGTCGGCCGCCGCCGCGGTCCCGTCGCCGCTCCCGACACCGAGCGGCCGGCCCAGCCGGCGCCGACCCTGGCCCTGCCCGAACCGGGCGCCCGCTCCGGACTGCGCAGCCGCCCCGGCCGGCCGTTCCCCGGCGGTCCCGGTGACGCCCCGAACGCGCTCGGCGCGCCGCCCGGGGGCGGCCTGCTCGACATGCTCAAGGTCGCCATCGCGATCCTGGACACCGCGGGCCGGGTGGTGCTCTGGAGCCCCGCCGCCGAGGAACTGCTCGGCTGGCCGAACGAGCTGCTGGTCGGCCGCCGGATCGACGAGCTGATCCCCGACCAGGAGCAGGTCGTCCGGGTCCGGGCGGCGGTCCAGGACACCCTGCGGCACGGCCGCTGGGCCGGCTACGCGGAGCTGCGCGACCGGGAGGGCGTGCCGGTCGCCGTGGAGGCCCGGATCTCCCTCCTGGTGGACGGCGACGGCACCCCGTTCCTGCAGGTCAGCATGGCCGAGTCGGCCGCCGTGGGGGCCGTCGAGCGGGACCTCGCGGTGCGCGACGCGCTGTTCGAGCAGTCTCCGCTGGGCATCGCCATCCTGGACACCGACCTGCGCTACACCGCGGTCAACCAGACCCTCGCCGAGATGAACGGCGTCGCCCTGGAGGACCACGTCGGCCGCACCACCGGCGAGACCCTGCCCGAGCGGGCCGCCGACGAGATCACCGCCATCCAGCGCCAGGTGCTGGCCACCGGCGAGCCGGTCATCGACGTCACCCTGGCCTCCCCGGTCACCACCCGGGCCGGCTACCGGTCGATCTCCTACAGCCGGATGACCGACCGCTCCGGCCGGGTGCTCGGCATCTCCGGCACGGTGATGGACGTGACCGAGCGCTACCGGGCGGTCGCCAAGGTCGAGCACGCCCGGCGCCGGCTCTCGCTGCTCAACGAGTTCGGCTCCCGGGTGGGCGACCTGCTGGACGCCTCCCGGATCGCCCAGGAGCTGGCCAGCTCGGTCGTCCCCCGGCTCACCGACCACTCGGCGGTGATCCTGCTCCAGGCCGTCGCGCACGGCGACGACCTGCCCCGGCACGGCCACGACCGCCGCACCTCGCTGCTCCAGCTCGGCACCGCCTCCGTCCAGGACGGCCCCGAGGTGGACGTGATGCTGCGCCGCGGCGCCCGGATCACCTTCTCCGAGGACTCCGCCTGCGGCCGGGTGCTGCGCACCGGCGTGCCCGAGCTGCTCTCCGGGGCCGAGCAGCTGGACGACGTCACCTACCCGGGCGACCCCAAGATGCAGGCCGCCCGGGACCTCGGGGTGCACTCGATGCTGGTCGTCCCGCTGCGCGCCCGCGGCATCGTGATCGGCCTGCTGCAGGTCAGCCGGGCCGGCTACCGGGAGGCCTTCGACCGGGACGACCTGGCCTTCACCGTCGAGCTCGCCGACCGGGCCGGCAGCTCGTTGGACAACGCCCGCCTCTACGCCCGCGAGCGCACCGCCGCGCTCACCCTCCAGCGCACCCTGCTCCCGCAGCAGGTCCCGCAGCCCACCGGCGTCGAGGTCGCCTACCGGTACGTGCCCGGCAGCAGCGGCACCGAGGTCGGCGGCGACTGGTTCGACGTCATCCCGCTGCCCGGCGACCGCACCGCGCTGGTGGTCGGCGACGTGATGGGCCACGGCCTGCGGGCCGCCGCCACCATGGGCCGGCTGCGCACCGCCGTCCGGGTGCTGGCCGCCCTCGACCTGCCGCCGGACGTCCTGCTGCGGCACGTCCACGAGCTGGCCGACGACCTCGCCCAGGGCCCGGACGAGGCGCTGCTCGCCACCTGCGTCTACGCGGTCTTCGACCCGGCGACCGCCCGGCTGACCGTCGCCAAGGCCGGGCACATCCCGCCGGTGCTGGTGGTGCCGGGACAGGAGAGCGAGGAGCCCACCCGCAACGGCAGCCCGCTGCCCGGCGGCGCCGGCCGGATCCTCGACCTGCCCTCCGGCGCCCCGCTCGGCGTGGGCGGAGTCCCGTTCGAATCGGTCGAACTGAAGATCCCCGAGGGCAGCCTGCTCGCGCTGTGCACCGACGGCCTGGTCGAGTCCCGGGACAAGGACCTGGACGTCGGCCTCGGCCGGCTGCTCACCGTCCTCCAGGAGCCGCACGCCTCCATCCAGGCCGCCTGCGAGGCGGTGCTCGACACCATGGAGCAGGGCCGCGAGCCGGACGACGTGGCGCTGCTGCTGGCCCGGCTGGGGCACGGCCAGGCCGGCACCCCGACGGCGGGCTGGACCCTGCCGGCCGAGCCCACCGCCGTCTCCCGGGCGCGTCGGCTGGTCCGCGCCGCGCTCGCCGAGTGGGGCGTGGAGGCGCTCACCGACACCGCCGAGCTGCTGGTCAGCGAGCTGGTCACGAACGCCGTCCGGTACGCCAGCGCCCCGATCGGGGTGCGGCTGACGCTCGGCGAGACGCTGCTGGTCGAGATCTCCGACCCGCTGCCCGACCCGCCCCGGGAGCGGCACGCGGCCGAGGCCGACGAGGGCGGCCGGGGCCTGGAGCTGGTCCGCCGGCTGGCACTGCGCTGGGGCGCCCGGGCCGAGGGGATCGGCAAGGTGGTCTGGTTCGAGCAGGCGCTGCCGGGTAATGAGCCCGACGAGGCGTGACTCGATCGAACGCCGGACGGAGACAGGAGAGCGGTGCCGCATATGCCATCGGGGGCCCGGGGGGAGCGCGCGCCCCGGAAGGGGGCGCGAGCGTGGCATTGTGGTTGCGCGGGCGGTAGGACAAAAACCTTCGCCCGATCTGATGTTGTGATGTTGAGGGCGTGTGAACGCACCCCTTGATGATGAATACTCGGTCTTCTCGACATCCGGACGGTCGCGGGTTGGAGGGGTCGGTCCGTTGAACAGCACTCCGGCGCGGAGCGCGCCGATCAGCAGCGGTCATGCCGCTGTACCCGGGCAGGCCGGTTCGTCGCACCTGCCCGTACCGGCGACCCGGCCGGACGGCGACACCGCGAGCCGCGGCGCCCACCCCGTCGCCGAGGCGCGGCCGTGGGGCGCTGGCGACCCCGGCACGATCTACGACTACATCCGGGTCGCGACCTTCGCGATCGGCCCGGACGGGCGGATCAGCCAGTGGAGCGAGCGCGCCGCCGAGTTCTTCGGCGTCCCGGCCGCCGACGCCGTCGGCGCCGACCCGATCACCACGTTCGTCCCCCGCGAGCTCTGGCAGCGCGGCCGCGCCCGGCTGGAGCGCACCCTGGCCGGCGAGGAGTGGGTCGGCACCACCCCGTACCGGGAGGCCGGCGGCGGCGAGGGCCTGGCCGAGCTGTACCTGATGCCCGACAGCGCCCTGCCCACCGCGGGCGCCACCTGCCTGGCCGTCGACCTCGGTCGGCTGCGCCGGATCGAGACCGACCTCGCCGCCTCCGAGGCCGTCTTCGGGCAGACCCCCACCGGCTTCGTGCTGTTCGACGACCGGCTGCGCCTGCAGCGGGTCAACGACGCCTTCGCCTCCGGCATGGGCCTGGTCCCCACCGACCTCGAAGGCCTCACCCCGCACGACCTCTTCCCGCCGTCCGAGGCCGACCGGCTCACCGCCGCCCTGCGCAAGGTCCTCGCCACCGGCGAGCCCGTCTTCGACCTGCGCTTCCACGGGGCCGTCCCGACCCGCGACGGCAACCGGCTCTGGGCCGTCTCGCTGTACCGCCTGAACGGCGCCGCCGGGCAGCCGATGGGCGTGGCCGGGCAGGTCTCCGACGTCACCAGCCGGCACGTCGCCGAGCGCGAGGCCGACGGTGTGCGCCGCAACCTCGCCCTGCTCAACGAGGCCAGCGCCCACATCGGCTCCACGCTCGACCTGGAGACCACCGCCAAGGAGCTGCTGGACGTCGTCGTCCCGCCGTTCTGCGACCTCGCCACCGTCGACCTCTACACCGCGCTGCTGTCCGGCGAGACCGTTCCCAGCGCCGGCCGGCTCGGCGACACCGTGCTCACCGACGGCAGCGGCGAACTGCGCCGGGTCGCCGTCTCCAGTGTGGTCGGCGGCGCCTCCTCGGTGCTCGGCTCGGTCACCGGCCTGCCCATCGCCGAGGCCGGCGGCACCCTCTGTTACCCGCGCCGCTCCCCGCACGCCCGGGCGCTGCGCACCGGCCGCAGCGTCGTCCCCGACCCCGGGCCCGACCCGCTGCTGCGCTCCACGCTGATCGTCCCGCTGGTCGCCCGCGACCAGGTGCTCGGCCTCGTCCAGCTCTCCCGCGCGATCGGCAGCGAGCCCTTCGACGCCCGCGACGTCGCGATCGCCGAGGAGCTCGTCGCCCGCGCCGCCGTCTGCATCGACAACGCCCGGCTCTACCGCCGCGAGCACGAGCGCGCGCTGATCCTCCAGCGCAGCCTGCTGCCCCCCGGCAACCCGGCCGCCAGCGGCCTGGAGATCGCCTGCCGCTACCTGCCCAGCAACAACAACACCGAGGTCGGCGGCGACTGGTTCGACGTCATCCCGCTGCCCGGCAATCGCACCGCGCTGGTCATCGGCGACGTGATGGGCCGCGGCCTGCGCGCCGCCGTCGCCATGGGGCAGCTGCGCACCGCCGTCCGCACCCTGGCCATGCTCGACCTCGACCCCGCCGAGGTGCTCACCGCCCTGGACGAGATCGCCCGCGGCCTCGGCGACGACTCCGTCCCGGCCGGCCCGCCCACCCCGTACGGCCGGCTCACCTCGACGGCCGACGAGGAGGCGCGCGAGGTCTACCTGGCGACCTGCGTCTACGCCGTCTACGACGCCGTCACCCGCCGCTGCATCTTCGCCAACGCCGGCCACCTGCCGCCGGTGCTGCTCAGCCCCGGCGAGAGCGCCCGGATGCTCGACGTACCGCCCGGCCTGCCGCTCGGCGTCGGCGGCGAGCCCTTCGAGGAGGTCGAGATCGTCCTCCCGGACGGCGCCGTGCTCGGCCTCTACACCGACGGCCTGGTGGAGAGCCGCAAGCACCAGCTGGACGAGGGCCTGCGGGCCTTCCGCTCGGCGCTCTCCGTCGAGGGCAAGGGCCTGGAGGACCTCTGCGACCACGTGCTCGGCGAGCTCAACCCGCACCACGGCGAGGACGACATCGCCCTGCTGATGGCCAAGGTGCACGCGTTCCCCGAGGACGCCGTCGGCAACTGGTTCCTGCCGCCCGAGCCCACCTCCGTCGCCAAGGCCCGCGAGCTGGCCTGCAGCTGGCTGCTGACCCGGGGGCTGGAGGAGCTGGTCGACACCACCGAGCTGCTGGTCAGCGAGCTGGTCACCAACGCGCTCAAGCACGGGCGCGGCGAGATCCGGCTGCGGCTGCTGCGCGAGCGCGGCCTGGTCTGCGAGGTCTGGGACGACGGCTACGCCCAGCCCCGGCAGCGGCGCGCCCAGGAGACCGACGAGGGCGGGCGCGGCCTGCAGCTGGTCAGTCTGCTGGCCGAGCGCTGGGGCAGCCGGCGCACGCCGAAGGGCAAGATCGTCTGGTTCGAGCTGGCGCTCTAGCCGGATCGGGAACCCCACCGGGGACGGCCCGGCCGTAAGGGTCGGGCCGCAAGGGTTGGGCCGTAAGGGTGCAGTCGCCCCCGGTCCGCCGTGTCGGCGCGGGCCGGGCCGCGCGGGCGGCGTTCGATGGCCGCCATGCGCGTCCGCCAGCTCACCGCCGCAGCCGCCGCGCTGCTGCTCGCCGCCGGTCTCGGCGGCTGCTCCGACGACCCCGACCCCGGCCGTACCCCGGCCCCCGCCCCGGTCTCGGCCGATCCCACCGCGACCACCGGTGACGTCCGGGCCGCCGACCGCACCGACGTCCGGGGCGGCGGCACGCTGCGCTGGGCGATGGACGGCGTCCCGACCACGCTGAACGTCTACCAGGGCGCGGCGACCGCCGACTCGGCGCTGCTCGCCCATGCGCTGTACCCCTCGCTGTTCCGCCCCGACGAGCACGGCCGGCTGGTGCCCGACCCGGACTACCTGGCGGGCGCGGAGTCCACCCCGCCCGGGCAGCTGCCGCAGGTGGTCACCTACCGGCTCAACCCGCACGCCGTCTGGAGCGACGGCACGCCGCTCTCGGCCGCCGACCTCGCCGCCCAGCGGGCCGCCCTCTCCGGGCTGGACCCGTCCTACCGGGGGGCGCACCCGGCCGGGTACGAGGCCATCGACTCGGTCGCCCGGGGCGAGGACCCGCACGAGGTGCGGGTCACCTTCCGGCGGCCGTACGCCGAGTGGCGCTCGCTGTTCGGGCCGCTCTACCCGGCGGCCGAGACCGGCACCCCGGCCGCCTTCAACCGGGCGCTGACCGACGGCGGCCACCCGAGCGCCGGGCCGTACAC
The DNA here is from genome assembly GCF_040303045.1 of Kitasatospora sp. NPDC096140. Taxonomy (NCBI): domain Bacteria; kingdom Bacillati; phylum Actinomycetota; class Actinomycetes; order Kitasatosporales; family Streptomycetaceae; genus Kitasatospora; species Kitasatospora sp. NPDC096140. Next base: position 109,480 of record NZ_JBEOUW010000014.1, on the reverse strand, counting down.
CCTCTCCCGGTACGACGCCGGGGGCGGGCGGGTCACCATGACGCGCAACCCGCTCTGGTGGGGCGACGTGCCCAAGACCGACCGGATCGACTTCCTCGCCGTGCCGCCCGAGCAGCGGCTGGACGCGCTCGACCAGGACAAGCTGGACATCGCCCTGCTCACCGCGGCGGTGGACCGGGCGGTGCCGAGCCCCGCCGCGTCCGCTCCGGCGGCGGCACCGCCCGCCGCGGCTCCCGAGGCGGCGGCGTCGGCGCTGCGGCGGGCCGAGTCGCTGCCCGGCGTCACCGTGCACCGGGCGGCCGCGGCCTCGCTGACCCAGCTCACCGTCAACGCCGCCCGCGGTCCGCTCACCGACCCGGCCGTGCGGCGCGCCCTCGCCGGGGCCGTCGACCGGCGGCGGATCGCCGACGCCGCGCTCACCCCGCTCGGCCTGCCCGCCGCTCCGCTCGGCAACCACCTGCTCGCCGGGGACCAGGAGGGCTACCGGGACAACAGCGCCGCGGCCGGCCCGCAGGACCCGGCCCGGGCACTGGACGCGGCGGGCTGGAAGCGGCCCGCCGGCCGGGGCACCCGCACCAAGGACGGGAAGCAGCTCGCCCTCACCCTGCTCGTCCCGGCCGGCTCGGCGACCGCCAGGCGCACCGCCGATGCGCTCACCGCCGACCTCGCGGAGTACGGGATCGCCCTGAAGCCGGTGACGGCGCCCGCCGAGACCTTCGTCCCGGACCACCTGGCCGTCGGGGACTACGACCTCGCGCTCTTCTCCTGGCCGGCCGGGCCCAGCCCGGCGAGCGAGCAGCGCCCCGCCTACGCCAAGCCCCGGCCCGGCCCCGACGGCGCACTCGACGCCGGGAGCAACTACGGCCGCAGTGGCACCGAGGAGATCGACCGGCTGTTCGACCGGGCGTCCGCCGAACCGGACCCGGCGGCCCGGCTGGACCTGCTGCAGGAGGCGGACGTACGGATCTGGCAGCTCGGGCACTCGGTGCCGCTGTACCAGCGGCCGGAGCTGGTCGGAGTCCGGGAGGGCGTGGCGGGCGCCGGAGCGTTCGGCTACGGCTGGCCGCGCTTCCAGGACGTGGGGTGGACGGGCTCCTGAGGACGGGGCCCCTCAGTACGGCCCTCCTCAGGACGGGCCCAGCTCCCGGGCGAAGCGGCACAGTGCGGCGGTGAAGGCCGCGGGATCGTCGAAGTCGGCCAGGTGGCGGGCCCGCGGGATCAGCTCGGCAACGGGGCACTGGGCCGCTGGATCACGAACGGCGGACTCTCGGAGTGCGGCCGCCGGGTGAAGAGCGCGTGACCCACCTGTGATCTTGGTCCCGCCCGACCTGCTCGTTTCCGCCCACCTGGGCCCTTCCCCGTACGATAGGAGGAAGCCGAGGCATGTCCATGTGCCCGGCGGGTGGACCGGTAGTAGCAGGCGGAACGGGCGGCGGCGATCGACAGGGATCGCAAGTGCGCGTCACGCAGCCGGGCGCCGCAACCCACGATTCCGGGAGAATCCGCAAGGCATGCCCACGCGCAACGACATCCGTAACGTCGCCATCGTCGCCCACGTCGACCACGGCAAGACCACGCTGGTCGACGCCATGCTGAAGCAGGCCGGCGCCTTCGCCGCCCACCAGCAGCTCGACGACCGCATGATGGACTCGAACGACCTGGAGCGCGAGAAGGGCATCACCATTCTCGCGAAGAACACCGCGGTCAAGTACCACCCCAAGGACGGTGGCGCGCCGATCACCATCAACATCATCGACACCCCGGGCCACGCCGACTTCGGTGGCGAGGTCGAGCGCGGTCTGTCGATGGTGGACGCGGTCGTCCTGCTGGTCGACGCCTCCGAGGGTCCGCTGCCGCAGACCCGCTTCGTGCTGCGCAAGGCGCTCACGGCGCGGCTGCCCGTCATCCTCTGCATCAACAAGACCGACCGCCCGGACTCCCGGATCGACGAGGTCATCAACGAGACCTACGACCTGTTCCTGGACCTGGACGCGGACGAGGACCAGATCGAGTTCCCGATCGTCTACGCCTGTGCCCGTGACGGCGTCGCCTCGCTGACCAAGCCGGAGAACGGCACCGTCCCGGCGGACAGCACCAGCCTGGAGCCGTTCTTCTCCACCCTGCTGGAGCACGTCCCGGCGCCGAGCTACGACGCGGACGCGCCGCTGCAGGCCCACGTCACCAACCTGGACGCCGACAACTTCCTCGGCCGCATCGCGCTGCTGCGCGTCGAGCAGGGCGAGCTGCGCAAGGGCCAGACCGTGGCCTGGATCAAGCGCGACGGCAGCATCTCGAACGTCCGCATCTCCGAGCTGCTGATGACCGAGGCGCTCACCCGCAAGCCGGCCGAGGTGGCGGGCCCCGGTGACATCTGCGCCGTCGCCGGCATCTCCGACATCATGATCGGCGAGACCCTCGCCGACCCGGAGAACCCGATCGCGCTGCCGCTGATCACGGTGGACGAGCCGGCCATCTCGATGACCATCGGCACCAACACCTCGCCGCTGGTCGGCCGTGGCGGCAGCGGCAAGGGCGCGGACGCCAAGTCCAGCGGCAAGGTGGACCGCAAGGTCACCGCCCGCCAGGTGAAGGACCGCCTGGACCGCGAGCTGATCGGTAACGTCTCGCTGCGCGTCCTGGACACCGAGCGCCCGGACGCCTGGGAGGTGCAGGGCCGTGGTGAGCTGGCGCTGGCCATCCTCATCGAGACCATGCGCCGCGAGGGCTTCGAGCTGACCGTCGGCAAGCCGCAGGTGGTCACCAAGGAGGTCAACGGCAAGACCCACGAGCCGGTCGAGCGCCTCACCGTGGACGTGCCGGAGGAGCACATGGGCGCCGTCACGCAGCTCATGGGCATCCGCAAGGGCCGGATGGACAACATGTCCAACCACGGCTCGGGCTGGGTCCGGATGGAGTTCGTCGTGCCGTCCCGCGGCCTGATCGGCTTCCGCACGGAGTTCCTGACCAACACCCGCGGCACCGGCATCGCCCACTCGATCCACGAGGGCCACGAGCCGTGGTTCGGCACCCTGACCACCCGCAACAACGGCTCCCTGGTCGCCGACCGGGCCGGCGTGGTGACCGCCTTCGCGATGACCAACCTGCAGGAGCGCGGCGTGCTCTTCTGCGAGCCGGGCACCGAGGTGTACGAGGGCATGATCGTCGGTGAGAACTCGCGCTCCGACGACATGGACGTGAACATCACCAAGGAGAAGAAGCTCACCAACATGCGGTCCTCGACCGCCGACGTGGCCGAGTCGATCGTCCCGCCGCGCAAGCTCTCGCTGGAGCAGTCGCTGGAGTTCTGCCGCGAGGACGAGTGCATCGAGGTGACCCCGGAGACGGTTCGCATCCGTAAGGTCGTCCTGGACCAGAAGGACCGCGGACGCACTGCCTCGCGCGCCAAGAAGGCGTGATCAGGACGCACTGACGGCCATTGGCCGGAATGTTTCGCCCCCCTTTCCAATGGAGAGGGGGGCGAACTTTTTCAACTACTCCAAGTTGTCGGGGCCGGTATTAACCGAATAACGCTCATCACACCCGGGTGTCCGCTGAGCGGACGCGACGGTTCGTCATGCATGACGACTGTCCGTTTGGTACCTGTCTGGCTATGTCTCAAATGTCCGGTTTTCGAAACTTACCGACTGTTCATGTGACCTAATTGAGATCGTCACTGGTCACTTTCGTGTCCGTGCGTGACGGATAGTGGAGCCAGTCAGGCTCGGGTCAAGGGTGAACGCGCAGGGGTGCGCGCCGAAACCACGAGCGCGGACGGCATTGCGGACCCGGTGAGAACCGTTCCGTGGTGCCCTCCTCGTTGCAATCGTCGAATTCAGGAGGCACACCGATGCGTGGTGGGAGCCAGGCCAAGTGGGTTGTCGCAGCTGTTGCGGTCGCCCTTGCCGCGACTGCTTGTAGCAGCAGCAGCGACTCCTCCAGCGGGGGCAGCTCGGACGGTGCCGCGGTCAACCCCGCGGGCATGTTCAGCTACCAGAGCGGCGAGCCTCAGCGCCCGCTGCAGCCGGCCAACGCCATGGAGAACCAGGGCGGCCGTATCGTCAAGCAGCTGTTCACGGGCCTCGTCGACTACGACCCCGCGACCGGTGCGCTGCGCAACCAGGTGGCCGACAAGATCGAGACCACCGACGCCAAGACCTACACCGTCACGCTGAAGTCCGGCTGGACCTTCCACGACGGCACCCCGGTCACCGCCAAGTCCTTCGTCAACTCGTGGAACTGGTCGGCCGCTCCGGCGAACAACCAGATCAACTCGGACTGGTTCTCGGACATCGTCGGCTACGACGCCGTCCACCCGGACAAGGACAAGGGTGACCCGACGGCCAAGGAGATGTCCGGTCTCAAGGTCATCGACGACACCCACTTCACCATCGAACTGACCAGCCCCGTCTCGTACTTCACGTACAAGCTCGGCTACTCGGCCTTCTTCCCGCTGCCCGACGGGTTCTTCTCGGACCCGGCCGGCTACGGCCAGAAGCCGATCGGCAACGGCCCCTACAAGTTCGAGTCGTGGGAGCACAACAAGGCCATCACCCTGAAGGCCTACGACAAGTACACCGGCACCAACAAGGCGAAGAACGGCGGAATCGTCTTCCGCAACTACACCTCGCCCGAGGCCGCGTACAAGGACCTGATGTCCGACACGCTGGACGTGCTGGACCAGGTCGACTCGACCGACCTGCCGAAGTACAAGGACGACCTGGGCAAGCGCGCCGTCGACCAGGCGCAGGGTGCCATCCAGAACATCTCGTTCGCCCTGTACAACGCGGACTGGAGCGACCCGGCCAAGGCCAAGGTCCGCCAGGGTCTGTCGATGGCGATCGACCGCGACACCATCACCAAGACCGTGCTGAACAACAGCCGTCAGCCCGCCGACTCGTTCGTGGCGCCGGGCGTCATGGGCTACAAGGCCGGCACCTGTGGTGACGCCTGCAAGTACAACCCGGAGAAGGCCAAGGCGCTGATCGCCGAGGGCGGCGGCGTCCCGGGCAACAAGATCACCGTCCTGTACAACTCCGACGGTGGCCACAAGGAGTGGGTGGACGCGGTCTGCAACTCGATCCGCCAGGCGACCGGCGTCGAGTGCATCGGTGACCCGAAGCCCGACTTCAAGACCGCGCGTGACATCGTCACGAAGAAGGCGGTCCCGAGCATGATGCGTACCGGCTGGGTGCAGGACTACCCGCTGAACGCCAACTTCCTGCGCGACGTCTACGGCACCGGTGCCGCGGCCAACGACGCCGGCTACTCCAGCCCCGAGTTCGACAAGCTGGCCCACGACGCCGACGCCGCCACCTCGGTGGAGAAGACGGCGGAGCTGTACGAGAAGGCCGAGGAGCAGCTGGCCAAGGACATGCCGGCCATCCCGCTCTGGTACTACAAGACCAACTCGGGCTACTCGAACAAGGTCCAGAACGTCAAGTTCAACTCCTTCGGCGACCCGGTCTACACCGACGTCGAGGTCAAGAAGTAGTAATCGGTCGGCACCGCCTGACCCGGTGACAACGGCCGGTGCCCGTCCCATCCCCACGAGGGCGAGGACTGGCACCGGCCGTTGGCACGCCGACTTATCTCTGGCCGGGTTGACGGGCCCGGCAGAGTCATACATGGAGGCACGATGGGGCGCTTTGTCGCGAGGCGACTGCTCCAGATGATTCCGGTGTTCCTCGGAACGACCGCACTCATCTTTTTCATGGTGCATTTGCTGCCCGGTGACCCGCTGGCAGCACTGTGGGGCGACAAGGCGCCGGACCCGGTGCAGCTCGCAGCCCTGAAGCACCAGCAGGGACTCGACAAGCCGCTGCTGCAGCAGTACCTCTCCTACATGGGGAAGCTGCTCACCGGCGACTTCGGCACCTCCCTGGACGGCCGACCGGTGCTCGACAAGATCACCGAGGCGCTGCCGGTCACGGTCCGGCTGGCGCTCTTCGCGTTCGGCATCGAGATCGTCCTCGGCATCGGCATCGGCCTGTTCGCCGGTCTGCGCCGTGGCAAGGCGTTCGACAAGGGCGCGCTGGTCATGACGCTGCTGCTGATCTCGATCCCGGTCCCGGTGCTGGGCTTCATCTTCCAGACGATCTTCGCGAACAACCTCAAGTGGGTCACCCCGACGGTCCAGGACTCGAACGACATCACCCAGCTGGTGCTGCCGGCCGTCGTCCTCGGCTCGCTGTCGCTGGCCTACGTCGCGCGTCTCACCCGTACCTCCATAGCCGAGAACATCAAGGCCGACTACGTCCGCACCGCGGTGGCCAAGGGCCTGCCGCGCCGGAAGGTCATCGGCACCCACCTGCTGCGCAACTCGATGATCCCGGTGGTCACCTTCCTCGGTACCGACCTGGGCGCCCTGATGGGCGGTGCGATCGTCACCGAAGGCATCTTCAACGTGAAGGGCGTCGGCAACGCGCTCTACCACGCCATCAACATGAAGGAGGGCGCGACCGTCTCCGGTTTCGTCGCCTTCCTGGTGCTCGTGTACCTGGCCGCCGGCCTGATCGTCGACCTGCTTTACGCGGTCCTGGACCCGAGGATCCGTTATGCCTGACCTGACCGAGAAGAAGACCTCCGGGGACATCCCGGCCCAGCGCACCGCGGACGTCCCGGCGCCCAAGCAGGAGAAGGCCCGCAGCCTCGGCTCGGACGCCTGGCACGACCTGCGCCGCAAGCCGATCTTCGTGATCTCCGCGCTGCTGATCCTGCTGCTGATCGTCATCGCGATCGCCCCGGGCCTGTTCACCTCGGTGGACCCGCGCGCCGGCGACCTGCGCAACCACTACCTGACGAAGCCGAACTACGGTCACCTGTTCCAGGCCGACTGGTTCGGCTACGACCTCCAGGGTCGCAGCATCTACGCCCGCGTCATCTACGGCGCCCGCGCCTCGGTCGTGGTCGGCATCTGCGTCACCTTCGGCGTGACCGTCCTCGGTGGCATCACCGGCATGCTCGCCGGCTACTTCGGCGGCTGGACCGACACGATCATCTCCCGGGTCACCGACATCTTCTTCGGCATCCCGCTGCTGCTCGGCTCGCTGGTGATCCTGAACGCCTTCACCTCGCGCACCATCTGGAGCGTGGTGTTCGCCCTGGTCGCCCTGGGCTGGACCCAGATGACCCGCGTCATGCGCGGCTCGGTCATCACGGTCAAGCAGGCCGACTTCGTGACCGCGGCCAAGGCGCTCGGCGCCGGCACCAGCCGGATCCTGTTCAAGCACATCCTGCCGAACGCGATCGCCCCGGTGATCGTCGTCGCCACCATCGCGCTCGGCGGCTACATCGCCACCGAGGCGACGCTGAGCTTCCTGGGCATCGGTCTGCAGGACCCGACCATCTCCTGGGGCATCGACATCAACTCGGCCCAGAAGGTGATCCGGACGGCGCCGTTCGCCCTGTTCTTCCCGGCCGGAATGCTGAGCCTTACCGTGCTGGCGTTCATCATGCTCGGCGACGCGGTGCGCGACGCCCTCGACCCGAAGCTCCGCTGAGAGAAGAGGTGACGACCCGATGACCACCGTGATCGAGAACAACCAGAAGAACGATCGTCTCGAAGTCGGAACCCCGCTCCTGGAGGTCAAGGACCTCCACGTGGAGTTCCACACCCGGGACGGCATCGCCAAGGCCGTGAACGGCGTCAACTACTCCGTCTCGGCGGGCGAGACGCTCGCCGTGCTCGGTGAGTCCGGCTCCGGCAAGTCCGTGACGGCGCAGACCATCATGGGCATCCTGGACATGCCCCCGGGCAAGGTGACCCAGGGCGAGATCCTGTTCCGCGGCCGGGACATGCTCACGATGAGCAACGAGGACCGCCGGAAGATCCGCGGCCAGAAGATCGCGATGATCTTCCAGGACGCGCTCTCCGCCCTCAACCCGGTGCTCAGCGTCGGCTACCAGCTCGGCGAGATGTTCCGGGTGCACCAGGGCGCCTCCAAGAAGGAGGCGAAGGAGAAGGCCATCGAGCTGATGGACCGGGTGCGCATCCCCGCTGCCAGGCAGCGCGTGAACGACTACCCGCACCAGTTCTCCGGCGGCATGCGCCAGCGCATCATGATCGCGATGGCGCTCTCCCTGCAGCCCGACCTGATCATCGCCGACGAGCCCACCACCGCCCTGGACGTCACCGTCCAGGCCCAGGTGATGGACCTGCTCGCCGAACTGCAGGCCGAGTACAACATGGGCCTGATCCTGATCACCCACGACCTCGGCGTGGTCGCCGACGTCGCGGACAAGATCGCCGTGATGTACGCGGGCCGGATCGTGGAGACCGCCCCGGTGCACGAGCTGTACGCGAACCCCGCGCACCCGTACACCAAGGGCCTGCTCCGCTCCATCCCGCGCCTGGACCAGAAGGGCCAGGAGCTCTACGCGATCAAGGGCCTCCCCCCGAACCTGCTGAAGGTCCCGACCGGCTGCGCGTTCAACCCCCGCTGCGATGTCGCCACCGACCTGTGCCGCACGGACATCCCGGCGCTGCACCACGTGACCGACAAGGACGGCAAGGAGCTCACCGGCCGCCGCAGCGCGTGCCACCTTTGGAAGGAGACCCTCCATGGCTGAGAACATCCTGGAGGTCAAGGACCTGGTCAAGCACTACCCGCTGACCCAGGGCGTCCTGTTCAAGAAGCAGGTCGGCGCCGTCAAGGCCGTCGACGGCGTCTCCTTCGAACTGAAGAAGGGTGAGACGCTCGGCATCGTCGGCGAGTCCGGCTGTGGCAAGTCCACGCTGGCCAAGGTGCTGATGAACCTGGAGCGGGCCACCTCCGGCCAGGTGCTGTTCAAGGGCGAGGACATCTCCACGCTGTCCGGCTCGGCCCTCAAGGCCGTCCGCCGGAACATCCAGATGGTGTTCCAGGACCCGTACACCTCGCTCAACCCGCGCATGACGGTCGGCGACATCATCGGCGAGCCGTTCGAGATCCACCCCGAGGTGGCGCCCAAGGGCGACCGCCGCAAGGCCGTCCAGGACCTGCTGGACGTCGTGGGTCTGAACCCGGAGTACATCAACCGGTACCCGCACCAGTTCTCCGGCGGTCAGCGCCAGCGCATCGGCATCGCCCGCGGTCTCGCGCTCAAGCCCGAGATCATCATCGCGGACGAGCCGGTCTCCGCCCTGGACGTGTCCGTCCAGGCGCAGGTGATCAACCTGCTGGAGCAGCTGCAGGGCGAGTTCGGCCTGTCGTACATGTTCATCGCGCACGACCTCTCGATCGTCCGGCACATCTCCGACCGCGTCGGCGTGATGTACCTGGGCAAGATGGTCGAGATCGGCACCGACGAGCAGATCTACGACAACGCCACCCACCCGTACACCCAGGCGCTGCTCTCCGCGGTGCCGGTGCCGGACCCGACGGCGCGCGAGTCCCGCGAGCGGATCATCCTCAGCGGTGACATCCCCTCGCCGGCCAACCCGCCGTCCGGCTGCCGCTTCCGCACCCGCTGCTGGAAGGCGGAGGACCGCTGCGCCGAGGAGGTGCCGCTGCTCGCGGTCCCCTCGGTGCTGAAGGGCGCGGCCGCGCACGACTCGGCCTGCCACTTCCCCGAGGTCCGGGAGCAGGCCGCGGCCTGATCCCCGCACTCCCCGGAAGGGCCCGTGGCTTCCCGCCACGGGCCCTTCCGTCGTTCGGCCGCTCCGGTCCCGGGTCGGACGGCGCCGCGTCGATAGCCGCCGCGTCGAGCAGTCGCCGCGTCGAATGGCGTCGAACGCACTGCGCCGATCCGGCGCCGCGTCAACTCGGCAGGGGGGTCACGGCACCCGTCCGGGTGCACCCGACTCGCGCCGTCGCCGGGGCGCGCTTCTCATGGGGTGTGATGCGACACACACCTTGAGGAGGGACCTCCATGCCCGTAGCCGCCCGTGCTCGTTGGGTCCTCGCCGTTGCGACGTCCGTGGCCCTGGTGGCCACCGGGTGCAGCAGCAGCGGCGGAGGGGGCAGCAGCTCGTCGGACACCAGCAAGACCTTCAGCTACCAGAGCAACGAGCCGCAGAACCCGCTGCAGCCCGCCAACGCGAACGAGGTCGGTGGCGGTCGCATCATCCAGAACCTCTTCAAGGGGCTGGTCGACTACAACCCGACCAACGCCCAGCTCCGGATGCAGGTCGCGAGCGCGATCGACACGAGCGACTCGCAGACCTTCACCGTCACGCTGAAGAGCGGCTGGAAGTTCCACGACGGCACCCCGGTGCTGGCGAAGAACTTCGTCAACGCCTGGAACTGGGCGGCCAACCCCGCCAACAACCAGATCAACAGCTCCTGGTTCTCGGACATCGACGGCTACCAGGACGTCCACCCGGCCACCGGGAACCCGACCACGGACAAGATGTCCGGCCTGACCGTCACCGACGACCAGCACTTCACCATCAAGCTGAACCACAAGGTCTCGTACTTCGAGTACAAGCTCGGCTACATCGCCTTCTCGCCGCTGCCGGACGGCTTCTTCAGCGACCCGACCGGGTACGGCCAGAAGCCGGTGGGCAACGGCCCGTACCAGTTCGTCAGTTGGGCGCACAACACCCAGGTGGTCACCAAGTCCTTCCCGGACTACCAGGGCGTCGACAAGCCGAAGAACGGCGGCATCGTCTTCAAGATGTACACCACGTCCGAGGCCGCCTACGCCGACCTGCAGTCCAACAACCTGGACGTGATCGACCAGGTGCCGCCGTCGGCGCTGGCGACGTACAAGAGCGACCTCGGCGACCGAGCGGTGGACGCCCCGCAGGGCGGCATCCAGAACATCGGCTTCACGCTCTACCAGGCCGACTGGGCCGCACCGGAGAAGGCCCAGGTGCGCCAGGGCCTGTCGATGGCGATCGACCGCGCGACCATCACCAAGACGGTGCTGCAGGGCTCCCGGGCTCCCGCGAGCGCCTGGGTGGCCGAGGGCGTCGAGGGCTACAAGGCCGGCACCTGCGGGGACTTCTGCAACTTCGACCCCGCCAAGGCCAAGCAGCTCATCCAGCAGGGCGGCGGCGTCCCCGGCAACAAGGTGCTGATCACCTACAACGCGGACGGCGGCCACAAGGAGTGGGTCGACGCGGTCTGCAACTCGATCCGGCAGAACACCGGCGTCGACTGCCTCGGCGACCCGAAGCCGGACTTCAAGACCGCGCGCGCGGCGATCACCGCGCACCAGCTCAACGGTGCCTTCCGCACCGGCTGGGTGCAGGACTACCCGCTGAACGCCAACTTCCTGGCCGACGTGTACCGCACCGGCGCCGCGTCCAACGACACCGGGTACAGCAACGCGCAGTTCGACCAGCTGTCGACCCAGGCGGACGAGGCCCCGAGCGTCAGCGACTCGACGACCGGCTACCAGCAGGCCGAGGCCGTGCTGCAGAGCGGGATGCCGGCCATCCCCCTCTGGTACTACCGCACCAACTCGGGCTACTCGACCAACGTGCAGAACGTGACGTTCGACTCGTTCGGCAACCCGGCCTGGACCCAGATCGAGGTCAAGGGCTGATCCCCGGGCCCTGATCCCCTCGCGCCGGCCCCGCCCTCCCCGCACGGAGGGCGGGGCGCGGCCTCCCGGCCGACCGGCCCCGCCGGTCGGGCACCTAGGAAGGAGGCCCGGATGGGCAGTTACGTGTTGCGGCGGGTCCTGCAGATGATCCCGGTGTTCTTCGGCACCACGTTCCTGATCTTCGTGATGGTGTACACGCTGCCGGGCGACCCGGTGGTGGCGCTGTTCGGCGAGAAGGCCGCCGACCCGGCCGTGGTCGCCAGCATCAAGCACACGTACTACCTCGACCAGCCGCTCTGGAAGCAGTACCTGCACTACATGGGGAACCTGTTCCAGGGGGACTTCGGGACGAGTTTCACCGGCCGCCCGGTCTCCGACATCATGGCGGACGCCTTCCCGGTCACCATCCGGCTGGCGCTGCTGGCCTTCGCCTACGAGATCGTCGTGGGCCTCGCCCTCGGTGTCATCTCCGGCCTGAAGCGCGGCAGCATCGCGGACACCCTGGTGCTGATCCTGACCCTGGTGGTGATCTCGATCCCGGTCTTCGTGCTCGCGTACATCGCGCAGACCGTGTTCGCCACCAACCTGGGCTGGGTCACGCCGACCGTGCAGGACAGCTACGACCTCACCCAGCTGATCCTGCCCGCGGTCGTCCTGGGCTCGCTGTCGCTCGCGTTCGTCGCCCGGCTCACCCGGACGTCCATCGGCGAGAACCTGCGGGCCGACTACATCCGCACCGCGACCGCCAAGGGGCTTCCCCGGCGGACCATCATCTCCCGCCACCTGCTGCGCAACTCGCTGATCCCGGTGGTCACCTTCCTCGGCACCGACCTCGGCGCCCTGATGGGCGGGGCGATCGTCACCGAGGGCATCTTCAACGTGCAGGGCATCGGCAACGTCCTGTACCGGGCGATCAACCAGAAGGAAGGCCCGACCGTGGTCGGCATCGTGACCGTTCTGGTGATCATCTACCTGGTCGCCAGCCTGCTCGTCGACCTGCTCTACGCGGTCCTGGACCCGAGGATCCGCTATGCCTGACATCCACGACGAGGGCTCGTACGAGCCGCACCCGAAGCCGGGTGTGTCGCACCTCGACTACGCCGGGGAGCAGGGCATGGCGGTCGAGCAGGAGACCCTGATCGAACCCGACGTGGAGAAGCGGGAAGAGGCCCGCAGCCTCTGGGGCGACGCCTGGCGGGACCTGCGGCGGCGGCCGATCTTCCTGATCTCGGTGCTGCTGATCGTGCTGCTGGTGCTCATGGCGATCTTCCCCTGGGCCTTCACCGACGCCAACCCGCGCAAGGCCGACCTGGTGCACGACTACCTCAAGCGGCCGGACTGGACGGACTTCTTCGGCGCCGGCTGGTTCGGCTACGACGCCCAGGGTCGCTCCATCTACGCCCGGGTGGTCTACGGCGCCCGGGCCTCGATCACCGTCGGCATCGTCGTGACCGCCGGGGTCACCCTGCTCGGTGGACTGACCGGAATGGTCGCCGGGTACTTCGGCGGCGCGATCGACGCGGTCATCTCCCGGATCATCGACATCTTCTTCGGCATCCCGCTGCTGCTCGGCGCCCTGGTACTGCTGAACGGCTTCCACAGCCGTACGGTGTGGGCCGTGGTCTTCGCGCTGGTCGTCCTCGGCTGGACCCAGATCGCGCGCGTGATGCGCGGCGCGGTGCTGACCGTCAAACAGTCCGACTACGTGGTGGCGGGCCGGGCGCTCGGTGCCGGGACCGGGCGGCTGATGGTCCGGCACATCCTGCCGAACGCCGTCGCCCCGGTGATCGTGGTGGCGACCATCGCGCTCGGCGGCTACATCGCGACCGAGGCGACGCTGAGCTTCCTGGGCATCGGCCTGCAGGAGCCGACCATCTCCTGGGGCATCGACATCTCCTCCGCCCAGAAGGTGATCCGGACCGCGCCCTACGTGATGTTCTTCCCGGCCGCGGCACTGTCCATCACCGTCCTGGCCTTCATCATGATGGGCGACGCGGTGCGCGACGCCCTCGACCCGAAGCTTCGCTGAGCGAGGGAGCGCATCGTGAACACAGCGGTGGACACCACCAAGGCCGGGCGGGAGGCACCGTACGAGGGGCCGCTGCTCGACGTCCGGGACCTGCACGTCGAGTTCGTCACCCGGGACGGCGTCGCCAGGGCCGTGAACGGCGTCAACTACTCGGTCGCGGCCGGCGAGACGCTGGCGGTGCTGGGCGAGTCCGGCTCCGGCAAGTCGGTGACGGCGCAGGCGATCATGGGCATCCTGGACATGCCGCCGGCCCGGATCCCGCGCGGCGAGATCCGCTTCCGGGGCCAGGACATGCTCACGATGAGCAAGGACGAGCGGCGGAGGATCCGCGGCGGGCGGATCGCGATGATCTTCCAGGACGCGCTGTCCGCCCTCAACCCGGTCCTCTCGGTGGGCTTCCAGCTCGGCGAGATGTTCCGCGCCCACCGGGGGGCCTCCCGGGCGGAGGCCAAGGCGAAGGCTGTCGAGCTGATGGACCGGGTGCGCATCCCGGCGGCCAAGGACCGGGTGAACGACTATCCGCACCAGTTCTCGGGCGGCATGCGCCAGCGCATCATGATCGCGATGGCGCTGGCCCTGGAGCCGGACCTGATCATCGCGGACGAGCCCACCACGGCGCTGGACGTGACCGTCCAGGCCCAGGTGATGGACCTGCTCGCCGAACTGCAGGCCGAGTTCCACATGGGGCTGATCCTGATCACCCACGACCTGGGCGTGGTGGCCGACGTCGCGGACAAGATCGCGGTGATGTACGCGGGCCGGATCGTCGAGACCGCCCCGGTGCACGAGCTGTACGCGCGCCCGGCCCACCCGTACACCCGGGGCCTGCTGGACTCCATCCCGCGGCTGGACCAGAAGGGCCAGGAGCTCTACGCGATCAAGGGCCTGCCGCCCAACCTGCTGCGGATTCCCAAGGGATGCGCCTTCAACCCGCGCTGCCCACGCGCCCAGGACATCTGCCGGGCCGAGGTGCCGGAGCTGTTCCCGGTGACCGAGGACGACGGGACGCCGGCGGAGGGGCGCGGCAGTGCCTGCTTCTTCTGGAAGGAGACCCTCCATGACCGCTAACGGGGCCAGCGCACTGGGCGCGGCGATGCCGGAGGAGGTCGTCTTCGCGCAGGAGGTGCCGCGCGGCGAGCCGATCCTCGAAGTCCGGGACCTGGTCAAGCACTTCCCGCTGACCCAGGGCGTCCTGTTCAAGAAGCAGGTCGGTGCGGTGAAGGCGGTCGACGGGGTCAGCTTCGACCTGATGCAGGGCGAGACGCTCGGCATCGTCGGCGAGTCCGGCTGCGGGAAGTCCACGCTGGCCAAGGTGCTGATGAACCTGGAGCCGGCCACCGGGGGCTCGGTCCGGTACAAGGGGGAGGAGATCTCCCGGCTCTCCGGGGGCGCGCTGAAGGCCGTCCGCCGGAACATCCAGATGGTGTTCCAGGACCCGTACACCTCGCTCAACCCGCGCATGACGGTCGGCGACATCATCGGCGAGCCGTTCGAGATCCACCCCGAGGTGGCGCCCAGGGGCGACCGCCGCAAGGCCGTCCAGGACCTGCTGGACGTGGTCGGGCTCAACCCGGAGTACATCAACCGGTACCCGCACCAGTTCTCCGGCGGTCAGCGCCAGCGCATCGGCATCGCCCGGGGGCTGGCGCTCAAGCCGGAGGTCATCATCTGTGACGAGCCGGTGTCGGCGCTGGACGTGTCGGTGCAGGCGCAGGTGATCAACCTGCTGGAGCAGCTGCAGGGCGAGTTCAACCTCTCGTACATGTTCATCGCGCACGACCTCTCCATCGTCCGGCACATCTCGGACCGGGTCGGCGTGATGTACCTCGGGAGGCTGGTCGAGATCGGCAGCGACGCGGAGATCTACGACCACGCGACCCACCCGTACACCCAGGCGCTGCTCTCCGCGGTGCCGGTGCCGGACCCGACGGCGCGCGAGTCCCGGGACCGGATCGTGCTCACCGGGGACGTGCCCTCGCCGGCCAACCCGCCCTCCGGCTGCCGCTTCCGCACCCGCTGCTGGAAGGCCCAGCAGCGGTGCGAGGTCGAGGTGCCGCTGCTCGCCTCGCCGTCCTGGCTGGACGGGGCGGCGTTCCACGACTCGGCTTGTCACTTCGCGGCGGAGCGCGAGATCGAGCAGAGTGCGGCGGAGCGCGAGGGCGAGCAGAGTGCGGCGGAGCGCGAGGGCGAGCAGAGTGCGGCGGAGGGTGCGGCCGGGCGGGGCCCGGCGGAGGGTGCGGCCGGGCAGGGCCCGACTGAGCCCGAGGGCGACCAGGGCGCGGCCGGGCAGGGTGGCGCGGAGCCCGGGAACGGGCGGGGGACCGACTGAGAATCCTCCTCCAAGGGCGCGTCCTCGGCTCGGGGGCGCGCCCTTCGCCGTCCGCCCCGTGATGGAAAAGAGATCTGCCGCAGACTCGCCAAGTGTGCGCCGTTCCTTGATAGTTGCTCTGCACCTGTCGATGGTCGCTGCTGCGCTGAGGAGGTCTGCCCAGATGGACGCGGTGGAGGTGATCGGCGGCGGTCGGGAGGGTCTGGCACCCGGGACCCCGTTGCTGGAGGTCGAGGATCTGCACGTGGAGTTCCACACCCGGGACGGCGTCGCCAAGGCCGTCAACGGGGTGAGCTACGCGGTGTCGGCCGGCGAGACGCTGGCGGTGCTGGGGGAGTCCGGTTCGGGCAAGTCGGTGACGGCGCAGGCGGTCATGGGCATCCTGGACATGCCGCCGGGGCGGATCACCGCGGGGCGGGTGCTGTTCCGGGGCGAGGACCTGCTGACCATGAGCGCCAACGCCCGGCGGGCCGTCCGGGGCCGGCGGATCGCGATGATCTTCCAGGACGCGCTGTCCGCCCTCAACCCGGTGCTCAGCGTGGGCTACCAGCTGGGCGAGATGTTCCGGGTGCACCACGGCGTCACCCGCAAGGAGGCCCGGGAGAAGGCCGTCGAGCTGATGGAGCGGGTGCGCATCCCGGCCGCCCGGCAGCGCGTCGGCGACTTCCCGCACCAGTTCTCGGGCGGCATGCGCCAGCGGATCATGATCGCGATGGCGCTGGCCCTGGAGCCGGACCTGATCATCGCGGACGAGCCCACCACGGCGCTGGACGTGACCGTCCAGGCCCAGGTGATGGACCTGCTCGCCGAACTGCAGGCCGAGTTCAACATGGGTCTGATCCTGATCACCCACGACCTGGGCGTGGTGGCCGACGTCGCGGACAAGATCGCCGTGATGTACGCGGGCCGGATCGTCGAGACGGCCCCGGTGCACGAGCTGTACGCGCGCCCGGCCCACCCGTACACCCGGGGCCTGCTGGACTCCATCCCGCGGCTCGACCAGAAGGGCCAGGACCTGCACGCCATCAAGGGCCTGCCGCCCAACCTGCTGCGGATCCCCGAGGGTTGCGCCTTCAACCCCCGCTGCGACCGCGCGCAGGACCGCTGCCGGAGCGAACTCCCGCCGCTGCACCCGGTGGTGGGCGAGCACGGGGAGGAGCTGGTGGGCCGCCACAGCGCCTGCCACTACTGGCGCGAGACGCTGCACGGCTGAGCCCACCGCCGGGCCGCTCCGGGCTACTTCAGGAAGCCGACGTTCTCCCAGACGATGTCGGACAGGCCCTGCGCGCCGATGTTGGCGAGGTCGGCGCGGGCGCCGTACAGCTGCGGGCGCTGGTAGAGCGGCAGGACGCCGGCCACCTTCCAGAGCTCGCCGTCGGCCTGGTTGATGGCCTCGGAGGTGGTGGCCGCGTCGGTCGCCGCGGCGGCCCGGTCGAGCGCGGAGTCGACGGCGGCGCTGCCCGCTCCGACGTGGTTGGTGCCGCCGTTCTGGACGAAGTTGGCGCGGCTGCCGCTGGCCGGGAAGGGCGTGCCGAGCAGCGAGTAGGCGGTGATGTCGAAGTCGTTGCGGTTGATGTACTTGTCGAAGAACTCGTTGGCGGCGGCGGTCACCGTGCTGACCTTGATGCCGACGTCCTTGAGCATCTTGGTGGTGTTCGCGGCCTCGTTCTGGGCCTGGGTGACGCCGGCCGGGATGACCATCCGCAGGTTCAGCTCGTGGCCGTCCTTCTTGCGCACGTCGCCGTCGAGCTTCCAGCCGGCCGCGTCCAGCTTGCGGGCGGCCTCGACGGGGTCGTAGCGGGCCAGGCCGAGCGAGTTGTCGCGGTAGCCGTTCTGGTTGGCGACCAGCAGGTGGTTGTTGAGCGCGACGGCGGGCCAGTCCAGGCCGTTGAGGTCGCCGCGGATGACGGCGTCCCGGTTGATCGCCTGGAACACGGCCTGGCGCACGGTCGCGTCGCTCAGTGCGGGGGTGCGGGCGTTCAGGGTGATCTGGCGGAAGTCCGGGCCGCCGGCCCGGCGCACGACGGCGCCCTTGGTGTTCCGGATGGCCTGGTAACCGGCCACGTCCGGGCCGTTGTTGAGGAGGTCGATCCGGCCCTTGGCGAAGGCGTCGGCCATCGCGTCGGGGAGCATCGCGTGGAAGACGATCCGGTCCAGCATCGGCTTGTCGCCCCACCAGTTGGGGTCGGCGACCAGGGTGACGGTCTGCGCGGTGCGGTCGAGCTGCTCGACCTTGAACGGGCCCGCGGTGACCGGGATCGCGTCCAGGTAGGCGGTGTTGAACAGGTCCGGGGTGGAGATCCGACCGGCCGGCAGCAGCGGGGCGTTGCCGGCGCCGTTGAACATCGACTGCCACTCCGAGAACGGTCGGTCGAAGGTCATCACGGCCTGGAAGTCGTCCTTGCCGCGCTCGACCGAGGAGACCAGCTCGAACCCGGTGCTGCTGGACGGCTTGTAGGCGGGGTCCTTGCCGTTCAGGGCGCGCCAGTTGGCCTCGATGTCGCGCCAGGTGATCGGGGTGCCGTCGGACCAGTGGGCCTTCGGGTTGAGCGTCCAGGTGACCACCTGCCGGCCGTCCTTGAACTCGGCGTGGGCCTCCTGCAGGTAGGCCGGGTTGACGGTCTGGGCGCCGGCGGCGTCCGAGCGGAAGAAGGTGGGCAGCAACGGCTTGGTGACGGCGATGGTCGAGGACTCGCTGCCGTCGCCGTGGATCGGCGACCACTGGCGGGAGAACTGGGTGATCGCCAGGTTCAGCGTGCCGCCCTGGCGCAGTTGGCCGCGCTCGTGCGGGTTGATGTCGACCGAGGTGAGCTTGGGCGTCCCGGCGGCGGACGGCAGGGCGTCGCCCCCGTCGCCGCCCTGGCCGGAGCCGCAGGAGCAGAGTGCGAGCGAGAGGGTGAGTGCGGTGAGGCCGGCGAGCAGTGCCGTCCCGTGGTGCTGGAGGCGGCGGCTCATCGGCGTGCTCCCGGGGTGCGTGTGACGGAAACGGAAGGTGTGGCGTCACATCTTGCTGAGCGGGAGGCGGGGTTGTCGAGGGGCGGGACCGGTGCGGCCCCGCCCCCCGACGGACGGCGGAACGTCGGACGGCGGAACGTCAGACGGTGAACTTGAAGGTGCGGTCCTTGTCGCCGGTCTTGTCGAAGACCGAGGCGATGCCGTCCGCGACGTCCTGCGGGGTGATCGCGACGGTCTGGCCGTTCTTCTTGATCTTCACCTTGTCGAACACGTTGCCCAGCTGGGCGGAGAGCGCGTCGAGGTCCCACTTGGGCACGATCTTGCCGGAGGCGTCCGGGACGAGCGTGAGCGCCTTGGCGGCGGTCTTGCCACCGAAGTCCCAGGTCTTGGTACCGGCCACGACGTGCACCTTGCCGGCGGCCACCTGCTTGCCGAGGCCGTCGGCGGCGGCCTGCAGGGCCTGGGCGGAGACCTTGGGCTGGGCGGCGGTGACGGCCAGGGCGATCGGCTGGTCGGGCTTCCCGTCGGCGCGGTCGCGGTAGGCCTGCTCGACCACGTCCAGGGCGCTCGCCGAGTCCACCGCCTGACCGGCCCGGCCGGGGACGACGATCGGCTCGCCGTTGGGCTCGCCGAACTTGACGTAGCCCTCCTGCAGGCCCTGGCCCGAACCGGCCGTCAGCGAGTCGAGGGCGGCCTTGAGCTTGGCCCGGTCGACCTTGACGTCCGGCGCGACGGCCTTGCTGCCGCCCTGGATCGACTTGATGACGTCGACCGGGTTGTAGCTGTGCTGGGCCAGGCCGTCCACCGTGGCGGTGGTGTCGAAGCTCAGGCCGGCGACCGCCGGGTCGAGGTCGAGGGTCTGGTCGCCGATCTTCAGCTTGAGCGGCTGCTGACCGGCCTTCCCGACCGAGGCGTCCAGCGAGTGGATCGCCTGGTCACGGCTGTTGCCGCCGATGTCGGTGCCGAGCACCACGGTGCCCTTGGGGACGTCGGACTGGTTGAGCATCAGGCCGGTGCCGTACGCGGCGGCGCCGAGGAACAGCACACCGCCGATGCCGTAGACGCCCAGCTTGACCAGCTTCTTGCCGCCGCCGCGCTTGGTCTTGGCGGGCGCGGACTGGGCCTTGGCGGGGGCCGGAGCCGGAGCCGGGGCCGGGGCCGGCGAGGGAGCACCCTTCGCACCCTGGGCGGCCGGGGGCCGGGGGCCGGAGCCGGCGCCCGGGGAGGGCAGCGGGGTGACCTCGGTGACCTCGGGGTCGGCCTGCCGGGGGCGGCCGGGCTGCGGGCCCGCGCCGGGCGCACCCGGGAAGAGCCCGCCGGGCGCCGCCGGGGCGGCGGGGCCGTCCTGGCCGGGGGCGGCCGGGCGCTGGGTGGCGAACGGGTCGGCGCCGGTCGGCGCCGAGGCGAACAGGCCCGGCTGGGTACGGCCGTCGGCACCGTGCGGGGCGCCGTTGCGGGGCGGGCCGGATATCCCGGCGGGCGGCGGGGTGTTCTCGCGGATCGGCCGGAAGCCGTCGACCGAGGTGTCCTCCGGGCTCGGCTCGGCGGCCGGCGCGCCCTGCGGGCCGGCCGGGTGGCCGTTCGGCCGGAAGGCGTCCTGCGGGCCGCCCTGCTGCGGGCCGCCCTGGCGGGGGCCGTTCTGCCGGGCGCCGTTCCGGCGCGCCCCGTTCTGCTGCTGGGGACGGTCCTGCTGGGGGCGGCCGCCGCGCGGCCCCCGGGTGCCGGCGTCGGGGCCGGGGGTCGGGCCGAACGGGTCGGCCGCGGGCGCGAAGGGGTCGGCGGCCTCGTAGACGCCGGGCTCCTCGGCCGGGGCCTCGGCGCGGAACGGCGCGGCGGGGGCGCCCGGGTTCGACGCCTTGCCCTGGGCGGGTACCGGACGGCCCTTCGGGGCGCCGTTGGCACGGGCGGCAGCGCCGCCGGCCGGGCGGGCACCCTGCGGTCGGGCCTCGGCGGCACCGGACGGGGCCTCCGGCGCGCTCGGGGCACCGGCCGGCACGGCGGCCGGGGCGGGCTCGGCGGCCGACGCCTTCTTC
Organism: Kitasatospora sp. NPDC096140; assembly: GCF_040303045.1. Classification (NCBI taxonomy): domain Bacteria; kingdom Bacillati; phylum Actinomycetota; class Actinomycetes; order Kitasatosporales; family Streptomycetaceae; genus Kitasatospora; species Kitasatospora sp. NPDC096140. The sequence continues at coordinate 88,662 of NZ_JBEOUW010000014.1, read as the reverse complement.
TGGCGCGGCCGGAACCACGCGCCGGTGGACTCGGACTCGGAGGTCGCCGGCGGGATCGGCGGGATCTCCCACTCCGGCGGCAGGTTCGGCGGGGTGGCCGTACTGCTGCCGCCGTCCATCACGCCGAGGACGGGCGAGGCCGGCGCGGAGCGGTGGCGCGCGCCGCCCTGGTCGGCGGCCGGGGTCTCCTCGGCGGGGCCGTCCTCGTTCTTGACGGTGCTGCGGACGACGACCGGCGGGATCGGACGCGAGCCGGGGATGTTGATCCGGACCCGGGTGGTCAGGGTGGTCTCGGTCTTCGGACCGTCGTCCTCGCCGCCGTCCGCGGTGCCCTGGCCGGTGCCGGCCGCGGCCCGGTCGCCGCCGGAGGGCCCCGGCGTGCCGTAGGGCGGGGTGCCCGACGGGTAGGCGTCCGGACCCGTGCGCCGAGGCGTCGGGTGGGCGTTGTCAGATTCGCGGCTGCTCAATGCTGCTCTGCTCCGGGTTCGCGGGCGGGCCGTGCGGCGCGACCGCGGTTCGTGGTCGCCGGGCCCGGCTGGGGCGGGCGGCGGTCGGGTACGGCGTTCTGCGGGACCACCATACTGGGAAGAACTGAGCGGTGAACGGGTTCGGACAGATCCTGATACGTCCGGTTCTTCCGGTATGAGAGTAAGGCCGCGTGCTCCTGACTGCGCGTCGTACGCGGTACCGTACGCCGCGCTCGGCCGTGGTCAGCGCGGGGGGCCGGGCACCCCGGGGAACCAGCTGGTGCGGGTGGGCAGGGTGGCGCAGATCACGCCCAGCACCGAGCCGGCGAACAGCCAGGCCAACGAGGTGGCGTTGGACCACAGCACGTTGTCGCCCTCCGGCCGGGGCACGATCAGCAGCAGCATCGCCAGGAACCAGCCGGCCGCGGGCGCGGCCGCGCCGAGCCGGGTGCCGGTGACCCGCAGGCCGCCGTAGAAGGTCGCGGCGGTCGCGGCGAGGGCCAGCAGGACCCCCACGGGCGGCCACAGGGCCTGCACAAAGGATCCGCAGACCGACACGGCGATGCCCAGCAGGAAGAACAGGACATAGGCCGTGATCCGGGCGGCGCGCGGGGGTTGAGGCTCGGCCAGGCGCTCCTCGCGGGTGCCGAGCACCGCCGCGGGGATGGAGCGGCGCGGCGGCCGCGGTGCGGGCTTGCTCATCGCGCGTCCTCCCCGGCACGCGCGGCCGCGTCGTCGAGGCCCGCGAACAGGTCGTCCTCCGGCTCGCCCGGACCGGCCTGGCCGCGCACCAACTGGTAGTACTCGGTGGCGAGCAGGGGCTGGCCGAGGTCGTTGGACAGCGCGAAGAAGGCGCCGTCCACGGTGATCTGGGTGGCGTGCGCGGCCATCGCGGTCGCCTTGCGGCCGGCGTACGCGGCGCCGTCCAGCGCCGTGGTGACCGCCTCGTCGGCGACCACGCCGGGGACGTCGGACGGCCGGGCGACGCCCGGGAAGGCCGCCTTGGCGGCGGTCTCGGCGAGCCCGGCCTCGATCACCGAGCGCGGCATCCGGTTCCAGTACACCTTGGCGATCCGCCAGGCCGGGCCCAGCTCGGGGCGGTGGGCCGGGTCGGCGGCCAGCTCGTACGCGCGCATCGCGACCCGGTGCGCCTGGATGTGGTCCGGGTGGCCGTAGCCGCCGTTCTCGTCGTACGTGACCAGCACCTGCGGCCGCACCTCGCGGATCACCGCGACCAGGTGGCCGGCCGCCTCGTCCACGTCCGCCCGCCAGAAGCAGCCGGGCACGTCGTTGTCGGCCACGCCCATCATCCCGGAGTCGCGGTAGCGCCCCGGGCCGCCGAGGAAGCGGTGGTCGGTGACGCCCAGGGCGCGCATCGCCTCGGTCAGCTCGCCGATCCGGTACGCGCCGAGGGTGTCCTCCCGATCGGCCGTCAGATGGGCGAGCTCCGGGGGGATCACCTCGCCGCCCTCGCCGAGGGTGCAGGTCACCAGCGTGACCCGGGCGCCCTCGGCGGCGTACCGGGCCATCGTGGCGCCGTTGCCGATCGACTCGTCGTCGGGGTGCGCGTGCACCAGGAGGAGTCGGCGGCCGGTAGTCGCGGTCATGGGAGGAAGCCTAACCACCGGCCGGGTGGGGTCAGAGCCTCAGGCCGTTGATCATGCCGGCGAGGTTGGTGGTGACCTGGCTGATCGACGGGGCGATCGAGCTGGAGGCCAGGTAGAAGCCGAGCAGCGCGCAGACGATGGCGTGCGCCAGCTTCAGGCCGGAGCGGCGGATCAGCACCACCACGATGACCAGCATCAGCACGGCTGCGGAGATGTTCATGGCCATGTCGGCTCACAACCCCTTCTCGGGCGCGCCACCCCCTGGGGAGGGCGGCGGTGGGACGGTGCGTAACTGGGGCTGCGGGCGACCGGGGCCCGGGACGGGGCCGACGATCACTCGCCTGACCAGTCATACCCGATGGGTAAGGGGAGCATTACATTCAGTGAGTCCCCGCGCGCCGGGGCATTGCGGCACTCACGGGGCGCACGGGCCGGTCGGAGGGGGTGCGGCACTCTTCGGGGCGTACTTCGCGACGATGCTCCGAACGAGTGATCACCAGCCTCCCGACAGCGGCAGTTCGGCGTCGTAGGGTCTGGTGCCATGACCTCCCACACCCCTGCGGACACCTTCCCCCGGCAGTACGCGCGGACCCTGCGCTACACCGTCGGCGCGCCCCGCTCCTTCTCCGTCGCACCGGACGGCTCGCGGGTCCTCTTCCTCCGCTCGCCCTCCGGCGGCGACCGGGCCAACCTGCTCTGGACCCTCGACACCGCCACCGGCGAGGAGCGGATCGCCGCGGACCCGGCGGTCCTGCTCGGCGGCGGCGAGGAGGACCTCTCGCCGGCCGAGAAGGCCCGCCGCGAGCGCAGCCGCGAAGGCTCGGCCGGCATCGTCGGCTACGCCCTGGACGCGGCCGGCTCGCTGGCCGCCTTCGCCCTCTCGGGGCGCCTGTTCACCGCCGACCTGGTGGCCGGCACCACCGCCGAACTGCCCGCCCGGGGGCCGCTCCTGGACCCGCGCCCGTCGCCCGACGGCAGCCACGTCGCGTACGCCAACACCGCCGGCGAGCTGCGGCTGTCCCGGACCGACGGCAGCGGCGACCGGGTGCTCGCCGAGCCGGACGGCCCGAACGTCACCTGGGGCCAGGCCGAGTTCATCGCCCAGGAGGAGATGGACCGCGACCGCGGCTTCTGGTGGTCCCCGGAGAGTGACCGGCTGCTCGTCGAACGCGCCGACGACAGCCCGGTGCGCCGCTGGTGGATCGCCGACCCGGCCAACCCGGACCGCGAGCCCGCCGAGGTCGCCTACCCGGCGGCCGGCACCCCGAACGCCGAGGTCGGCCTCTGGGTGCTCGACCTGCACGGCGGGCGCACCGAGGTGGTCTGGGACCGCGCCGCCTTCCCGTACCTCGGCCGGGTGCACTGGTCGAAGGGCGGCGTGCCGCTGCTGCAGGTGCAGTCCCGCGACCAGCGCAGCCAGCGCATCCTCGGCCTGGACGTGGCCACCGGCGCCACCGAGGTGCTGCACGAGGAGAAGGACGAGGCCTGGCTGGAGCTGTTCCCGGGCGTCCCGGCGTGGACCCCGGACGGGAAGCTGGTGCGGATCTCGGACGAGGGGGGAAGCCGCACGCTGGTGGTCGGCGACCGGGCCGTCACCGGGGCCGACCTGCACGTCAGGTCCGTCATCGCCGTCACCGAGGACGAGGTGTTCTTCAGCGCCTCCGGCGGCGCCGCCGAGACCGACCCCGAGCCCGGCTGGATCGCCGTCGGCCGGATCAGCCACGACGGCACGCGGCTCGGCTGGGAGTCGGCCAACGGCCGGCCGTTCACCTCCGTCGCCAACGCCGTGCACGGCGGCGGGGTCACCGTGCGGGTCACCGCCGAGCCCGACCTGCCCGGCACCCTGGTTCAGGTCGCCCGCGACCTGCCCGAGGGCGTGGTGGTCGACGACATCGCCACCATCGCCTCGTACGCCGAGACCCCGGTCATCACCGCCCGCCCGGTGTTCCGCTTCGCCGGCGAGCGCCGCATCCCGGCCGCCGTCTTCCTGCCCACCGGCTACGACCGCGAGCGCGACGGCCTGCTGCCCGTCCTGATGGACCCGTACGGCGGCCCGCACGGCCAGCGTGTCGTCCAGGCCCACAACCCGCACCTCAACTCGCAGTGGTTCGCCGACCAGGGCTTCGCGGTGGTCGTCGCCGACGGGCGCGGCACCCCCGGGCGCGGGCCGGCCTGGGAGAAGTCGATCGCCTTCGACTTCGCCGGGGCGACCCTGGACGACCAGGTGGAGGCGCTGCAGGCGCTCGCCGCGGAGTTCCCGCTGGACCTCGACCGGGTCGCCGTCCGCGGCTGGTCGTACGGCGGCTACCTCGCCGCGCTCGCCGTGCTGCGCCGCCCGGACGTCTTCCACGCGGCGGTGTCCGGCGCGCCGGTGACCGACTGGGCGCTGTACGACACCCACTACACCGAGCGCTACCTGGGCGACCCGGCCGAGCGGCCCGAGGTGTACGCCGCCAACTCGCTGAGCGGGTACGCGGCCGGGCTGGAGCGCCCGCTGATGATCATCCACGGGCTGGCGGACGACAACGTGGTGGCCGCGCACACCCTGCGGCTCTCCTCGGCGCTGCTCGCCGCCGGCCGCCCGCACACCGTGCTGCCGCTGTCCGGCGTCACGCACATGACCCCGCAGGAGGAGGTCGCGGAGAACCTGCTGCTGCTCCAGGTCGACTTCGTGAAGCGCTCGCTGGGGATGCAGGGCTCCTGACCGGCGCGACCGACGGCCGGTACCCCCACCGCCCCACCGGGCTGACACGGGTACCGGCCGTCGGCATGACATCCGTCATGTCGAAGGCACGACGGCGGACACTGACGCCGGCCCCCGCCCGCGCGGGACTCTGAGGTGGTGCGAACAGCAACGGACACGACACCACCAGGGAAGAGGAGCCGGGCGATGGACACCGAGGCGGTGGCCGCCTTCCGCGGCGTGGGCAAGAGCTACGGGCGGGTGCGCGCCGTGGACGGGCTGGACCTCGTGCTGCGGCCGGGGGAGACCGTCGCCCTGCTGGGCCCGAACGGCGCCGGCAAGTCCACCAGCCTCGACCTGCTGCTCGGCCTGCGCGAGCCCGACCAGGGCGGGGTGACGCTGTTCGGCGGCACCCCGCGGGCGGCGATCGAGGCCGGCCGGGTCGGCGCGATGCTGCAGAGCGGCGGGCTGATGTCCGACGTCAAGGTGCGCGAGCTGGTGCGGCTCGCCTGCGACGTGCACCCGCGCGGCCGGTCGGTGCCGGAGGTGCTGGCCGACGCCGGGATCACCGAGCTGGCGGAGCGCCGGGTCGACAAGCTGTCCGGCGGCCAGGAGCAGCGGGTCCGCTTCGCCCTGGCGATCGCCGGCGACAACGACCTGATCGTGCTGGACGAGCCCACCACGGGCATGGACGTCAGCGTCCGGCAGTCGTTCTGGGCGAGCATGCGGGCGCAGGCCGACGCCGGGCGCACGGTGCTGTTCGCCACCCACTACCTGGAGGAGGCCGACTCGATCGCCGACCGCGTCCTGGTGCTGCACCGGGGCCGGCTGATCGCCGACGGCAGCTCCGCGGAGATCAAGGCGCGGGCCGGGGCCCGCCGGATCGCGTTCGAACTCCACGACGCGGACGGCCGGTTCGAGGACGCCGTGCTGCGCGCCCTGCCGGGTGTGCAGTCGCTGGACGTCACCGCGAGGGTCCCGGGGGTGCGGACGGTGCGGATCCGCACCGCGGACGCCGACGCGAGCGTCGCCGGGCTCTACCGGGCGGGCCTGTACCCGCGCGGGCTGGAGGTCACCGGCCTGGGCCTGGAGCAGGCCTTCCTGACCATCACCGGCGAGCTGGACCGGGACGACGCCCGGTCGGACGACGCCGCCCCGCAGAACGACGCCGCCCTGGAGAGTGCGCGATGACCACCCTGATCCGGCTGGAGATCCTGCGGACCCTCCGCAACCGGCGCTACCTGTTCTTCACCGTGGCCTACCCGGCGCTGATGTACGTCTTCTTCATCCACGCGTACGGCGCCGCCGACCAGGCCGGCGGACTGCCGGTGAAGACCTACTTCATGGTCTCGATGGCCACCTTCGGCGCGGTCGGCGCGGTGCTCACCGGCAACGCGCAGCGGATCTCGCTGGAGCGCAAGACCGGCTGGACGCGCCAGCTGCGGCTGACGGCGCTGCCGGGCCGGGCGTACACCCTCGGCAAGATCGCGGCGAGCGCGGTGACCACGCTGCCGGCGATCCTGGTGGTCTTCGCGGTCGGCGCCGGCCAGGGCGTCTCGCTGGGCGCGGCGCAGTGGATCGGGCTGGCGGCCGCGCTGTGGCTGGGCAGCTTCGTCTTCGCGGCGCTCGGGGTGGCGCTCGGCTACGCGGCGGCGCCGGACTCGGTGCAGCCGATCGTGATGATCACCTACATGGCGATGGCGCTGCTCGGCGGCACCTGGTTCCCGGTGAGCGGCTCGCTGGAGAAGTTCGCCCGCTTCAATCCGGTGTTCCTGTACAACAAGCTGGCCACCTTCACCCAGCCCGGGCACTCCCTGGACACCGTCGCGGCCGTCGGGCTGGCCGGCTTCCTGGTGGTGTTCGTCGTGGCCGCGACGGCCCTGTACCGCCGTGACACCCGCCAGGCATGATGATCCACATGAGCGACACGCGTCAGGCCGACCACTCCGACGAGCAGCGGGGGGAGGGCCCGGCGCGTGCGTCGTTCATGAACGTCCCCGGATCCCCGGTGGAGACCAGGCGGCAGCTGCTGGTCAAGGTCGCCTGGATGCTGCTGTGGCTGACGTACCTGGCCTACCCGGTGAGCCGCCTGCTGAACGGCGAGCACAGCACGGGCGCCCAGGTGTTCGGCTGGATCAGCCTGGCGTTCTTCGTGGGCAGCTACGTCCTGCTGGTGATCTTCCGCTCGACCCCGGGGATGTGGCCGCGGGCCTGCCGGGTGATCGTCGCACTGATGGTGGCGCTCGCGATCGCGTCCTCCGTCGTGCTCGGCGAGACCTTCCTGCCCCTCTTCATCTACACCTCGGTGTGCGTCGCGATCATCTCGCCGGCGCAGTACGCGCTGCGCGCCCTGGCCGCCATGTCCGGGCTCGTCGTCGCGGTCGGCCTGCTGATCCACGCCGGAATGGACAGCATCGCGACCTTCGCCCTCAGCGCCTTCCTCTCCGGCGCCGCGATGACCGGCCTGCAGCGGCTCGTCGCCACCATGAAGGAGCTGCGCGAGGCCCGCGCCGCCGTCGCGCACCTGGCCGCCTCCGAGGAGCGGCTGCGGCTCGCCCGCGACCTGCACGACCTGCTCGGGCACTCGCTCTCGCTGATCACCCTGAAGAGCGAGCTGGCCGGGCGGTTCATGGACGCCGGCAAGGACGAGGCGGCGCGGGCGCAGGTCGCCGACATCGAGCAGGTCGCCCGGCAGTCGCTGATCGACGTCCGGGAGGCGGTCACCGGCTTCCGCCGTCCGACCCTGCCGGTCGAACTCGCCGCCGCCCGTACCGCGCTGGCCGCCGCCCAGGTCCGGCTGGAGGTCGCGCCGGAGCTGGTGGACAGCTGGCCGGGACTGGCCACCGAGGAGGCGGGCGCGCTGGCCTGGGCGCTGCGCGAGGCCGTCACCAACATCGTCCGGCACGGCGAGGACGCCACCGTCTGCACGGTGACGGCGGACGAGAGCTGGGCGGGCGACGGCGAGCGCTACGCCGTCCTGGAGATCGCCGACGACGGGCGCGGGCCGGGCAAGTCCCAGGCCGGGAACGGCCTGTCCGGGCTGGAGGAGCGACTGGCACTGGTCGGCGGGCGGCTGGAGACCGGACCGGCGGAGCGGGGCAGGGGCTTCCGGCTGCGGGCCTCGGTGCCGCTGCGGACGGTGTCCGTCGTGCCCGGAGCCACGGGGCCCGAGTAGCCGGCCCGGCCGACCGAGCCGGTCAGGCGGACGGCAGCTCCAGCACGAAGCGGGCGCCGCGCGGCGCGTGGGCGACGCGCAGGCTGCCGCCGTGCCGGGTGGCGACGTCCGCCGCGATGGCCAGGCCCAGGCCGCTGCCGCCGGCGTCCCGGCTGCGGGCCTCGTCGAGCCGGGTGAACGGTTCGAAGATCCGCTCGCGGTCCTCCGGCGGCACGCCCGGGCCGTCGTCCCGGACCTCCACGACGCAGCCGTACGCGGTCTGCCGCGCGGACATCACCACCTCGGTCGCCGCGTGCCGCTTGGCGTTGTCCAGCAGGTTGCGCACCAGCCGGTGCAGCCGGATCCGGCTGCCGCGCACCAGGACCGCCTCGGGCGTGTCCACCTGCAGGACGAGCCGGGTGTGGAGGGCCGGGCGGTACTGGTCGGCGAGTTCGCGCAGCACGGCGGACAGGTCGACGGTGGCGAGCTGGCCGGCCGCCGCCGGGTGCGTGCCCCGGGCCAGGAACAGCAGGTCCTCGGTGAGCTGCTGGAGCCGCTCGACCGAGGTCAGCGCCTCCTGGGTGGCGGCCGGCCAGTCGGTGCGTTCGGGGTGGGCCAGCGAGACTTCGAGGTTGGTGCGCAGCGCCGCGATCGGGCTGCGCAGCTCGTGCGAGGCGTCCGCGACGAAGCGCTGCTGCTGGGCGGCCGAGCGTTCCAGCCGGTCCAGTGTGGCGTTGGTGGTCCGGGCCATCCGGGTGATCTCGTCGCCGGAGGGCGGCACCGGGACGCGGCGGTCCAGTCGGTGTTCGCCGATCTCGGCCAGCTCGGCGCGGATCGCGTCCACCGGGCGCAGCGCCCGGCGGGTCGCCACCCAGGCCGTCAGCGCGACCAGCAGCGCCGCGACGGGCACGCCGGCCCGGAGCACCGGGTCGATGGTGCGCAGCGAGGCCTCGGCGACGAACGGCGTGGCCAGCACGTAGACCGTGTAGGGGTTGGTCCCCGCCCGCGGCTGGTAGCCGTCCTTCTCCAGCAGCGGGCTCCAGGCGCCCATCGCGACGAAGGTGCGTCCCGAGTAGCGGTTGGCGGCGGCCGTGCCGACGGGGCCGATGGTGATCCGCTGGACCGTCTGCCAGTCGTCCGGCGCCAGGTGCGGCACCAGCGTCGGCATCGGGCCGACCAGGTGCTGGGTGGTCAGCGGTCCGCCCATGGTGACCAGTTGGCCGTCGTTGCCCAGCACCAGGTACGGCAGCTGTGCCTTGTCCTTCAGCTGCTGGCCGTACTTGAAGTTGTTGCTGATCTCCCGGGCCTGCGACTTGGCCTCCGACTCGGCGGCCTGCAGCTGGGCGTCGTACATGTGGTCGCGCAGCCACCAGGCGCCGCCGCCGAGCAGCAGCAGGGCCGCGAGACCGGCCGCCAGCGAGGTGCGCAGGCGGGTGGAGAGGCGGCTGAGCACGGTCAGGCCTCCAGTCGGTAGCCGGCGCCGCGCACGGTGGTGATCGAGCGGACGCCGAACGGGGAGTCCACCTTGCGGCGCAGCATGCTGACGTACACCTCGACGATGGACTCCTCGCCGTCGAAGGCGATGTCCCACACCTCGTCGACGATCCGGCGCTTGGACAGCACCTCGCCGGGGTGCTCGGCCAGGCAGCGCAGCACGGCGAACTCGCGCTCGGTGAGGGTGATCTCGGCGCTGCCGCGGCCGCAGCGGCGGCCCGCCGGGTCCAGCCACAGGTCGCCCACCCGCAGCAGCGGGCCGGGGGTCTGGCTGCGGCGGATCAGGGCGCGCAGGCGGGCCAGGAAGACCATGTACGAGAACGGCTTGGTGAGGTAGTCGTCGGCGCCGGTGTCCAGGCCCTCGGCCTCGTCGTACTCGCCGTCCTTGGCGGTCAGCATCAGGATCGGGGTGGTCACGCCCTCGGCGCGCAGCGCCTCGCACACCTTGTAGCCGTTCAGGCCGGGAAGCATGATGTCGAGCACGATCGCCCGGTAGGCGTGCCGCCGGGCCAGCCGCAGGCCGGTGAGGCCGTCCGGGGCGAGGTCGACGGTGTAGCCCTCGGCCTCCAGGCCGCGCCGGACGGCCGCGGCGACCTGGGGGTCGTCCTCCACCATCAGAATTTCCATGCGGATCAGGATGCCACCGGCGCCGGATCCGCTCCTTAAGCGGTCTTCAGCTTTCTCAGCTTCGCTTCAGGGCACTTGACGCATGCTCTCGCCGTTCTCGCCGGCCTGTTCGGGCCGGTGCCCGGAGCGAGAGGAGCTGGCGGATGACCGTTCTCCAGGAGGCCGTCGGGGCCCGTGAGCTCGGGCACGCCCGTGAGCCCGGGCAGGGGGTGGAGCCGAGGTCCGCCGGGGAGCACCCGGCCCCGGGCTGGCCGGCCCTGCCTGCTCCGTCGGCCAGGCCCGTTCCGTCGGCCCCGGCCGTTCCGCCGGCCCGGCCCGTCCCGTCCGCCCGGCACCGCAAGCCGCGGCGCACCGTGCCGCCGAGCCTGGTGATGGCGGTGGGGACGGTGGTGTCCCGGGCGTCCGGCTTCGTCCGCTCGGCGGTGCTGGTGGCCGTCCTGGGCTCGGGGGTGCTCGCGGACGGCTACAACGTGGCGAACACGGTGCCCAACATCCTGTTCGTGCTGCTGATCGGCGGCGCGCTGAACACCGCGCTGGTGCCCCACCTGGTGCGCGCCGCCAAGGAGTCGGCGGACGGCGGGGCGGCGCACGTCAACCGGCTGGTGACGGTGCTGGTGGCCGCGCTGCTGGTGCTGACGGCCGTGGTGGTGCCGGCCGCGCCGCTCGTCGTCCGGGCGTACACCTCGTACGGCGACGCGCAGTTGGACCGCACGGTGCTGCTGGCGTACCTGTGCCTGCCGCAGGTGTTCTTCTACGGCCTGTTCACGGTGCTGGGCCAACTCCTCAACGCCCGACAGCGGTTCGCGCCGATGGCGTGGGCGCCCGTGCTCAACAACCTGGTTGTGATCGGGGTGTTCGGTGCGTACGTCGGACAGCGGTCCTTCTCCGCCGCCGACCTGACGGTGCTGGGCGCCGGGACGACGGCGGGCGTGGTGGTGCAGAGCCTGGTGCTGCTGCCCTGCCTGCGGGCCGCCGGGGTGCGGCTGCGGCCGCGCTGGGACTGGCGGCAGGCCGGGCTCGGCGAGCCGCTGCGGGCCGCCGGGTGGACGCTGCTGCTGGTGCTCAGCGACCAGGTGGGCTACTGGGTGGTGACCCGGCTCTCCACGCTCGCCGGCTCGCAGGCGGCCGCCGCCGGTCTCCCGGGCGTCGGGTACACGGCCTACAGCAGCGCGTACCTGCTGTGGATCGTGCCGCACGGCGTGATCACGGTGTCCGTGGTGACCGCCGCCGTCCCCGCGCTCAGCGCGGCCGCCGACACCCCGCGCGCCGTCCGCGGGATCCTCTCCCGGACCGTCCGCACGATCGGGGTGGTGACCGTCCCGGCGGCCTGTGCGCTGGCCGTCCTCGCGCCGCAGCTGTGCGCCCTCGCCTTCGGCCACGGCCGGACCGGCTCCGCCGACGTCCAGGCCATCGCGGGCATGCTGGCCGCCTTCGCCCCCGGCCTGGTCCTCTATTCGGCCGCGTACGCGCTCACCCGCACCTTCTACGCGCTCGGCGACAGCCGCACGCCCTTCCTGCTCAACCTCCTGCCCGTCGCCGCCACCGTGCTCGGCGCCCTGCTCTGCCACCGGCTGCTGCCGCTGCGCTGGGTCGTCACCGGGATGGCCGGCTGCTACGGCGGTTCCTTCCTGCTCACCTGCGTGGCGGCCCAGCTGCTGCTGCGCCGGCGCCTCGGCCCGCTGCGCGTGCTGGGCGCCCACCTCAAGCTGCTCGCCGCCGCCCTCCCGGCCGCGGCCGCCGCCTGGTGGACCGCCCGCTACGGCCTGCTGCCCGCCGGCGCCGCCCTCGCCGTCGTCTACCTGCTCCTCGCCCACCTCCTCCGCGTCGAAGAACTGTCCGCCCTCACCACGCGATTGCGCCGCCGATGAACCAGCTCCCCGCCGACGTCCGCCACACCCTCGACGTCCTCCTGCCCGACGGCCACCCGCTGCGCGCCCAGGTCCCGTACCTGCGCATCCGGGCCCGCTGCGCCTGCGGCTGCACCGTCCACTTCACCGGCCCCGACCCGGCGGCCCGTCCGGAGATCGCGGCCGAGACGGACCTCGGCGAGGACGGCGAGGTCCTCCTCTTCGCCGAGGACGGGCGGCTCTCCCGGCTGGAGGTCTGCTCCTGGACCGACCCCAAGCTCACCCTGGCCGACGCCGCCCGTTTCCTGCGCGGGGAACCCGGCGAGGCGGCCTGATCGTCCTACCGGGCATGCCCACCGTCCTCGTTCTCGGTTTCGACCCGCACAGCGTCCCCGGCATGGACGGCGACGCCGTGCGGGTCGTCCTCGACGCCGAACTCGCCCGCTTCGCCGATCACGGCATCGATGCCGCGATGACCCTGGTCGCCCCCGACGCGACCGCCGAGCCCGCGATCGTCGCGGCGCTCGACGGGCACGGGTGGGACGTCGTCGTCATCGGCGGCGGCATCCGCAAGCCCGAGCCGGCCCTCCCGTTCTTCGAACTCGTCGTCAACCTCGTCCGCCGCCACGCGCCCGGGTCCGCCATCGCCTTCAACACCAGCGGCGCGGACAGCGTCGAGGCCGCCCTGCGCTGGCTCTGACCGGCCCCGGTCCCTTTTCCGGGCAGCCCGGCCGCTCCGGTCAGTGCGCCGGGCGCAGGTCGTCCAGGTCGCGGCGGTAGGCGAGGGCCGGGAGGCCGCCGAGCAGGTACCGGTGTCCGAACCGGAAGCCGTTGCGGACGAGCACGGCCTGGGAGGCGGCGTTGTCGACGGAGGTGCCCGCCGTCAGGGAGCGCAGGCCGTAGGGGCCGGCCGCGAGTCGGCAGACCTCGGCGACCGCGGCGGAGGCGATCCCCCGGCCGGCGGCGGCTTCGGCGACCCGGTAGCCGAGTTCGGCGGTGCCGTCGGCGATGTCGACCAGGTTGACGCGGCCGACGAGCGCGCCGTCCGCGTCCCGGATCACGTGGAACCGGCAGGTGCCCGCGCCCTGTTCGGCGAGCAGCGCGGCGTGCCGGCTCGGGAAGTCGGCGAAGTAGTCGTCCCCACGGTCGGGGACGCTGCGGGCGAAGTACGCGCGGTTGGTGCGTTCGAAGGCCAGCAGGGCTTCGGCGTGGTCCGGGCGGAGGGGTTCCAGGCTCAGCATCCCGACAGTCTGGCCCGCAGGGCCTCGCCGAACCACTCGAATACCTCCCGCAGGCTCTCCGGGGCGGGCCAGCCGTTGACGGTCGCCAGCAGGTGCCAGTAGCGCTCGGCGCGCGGGTCGTCGGCGATCCCGAGGCGGTCGAGCAGCCACCGCCGGAGGTCGGCGTCGTCGGGGCGGCCGAAGGCCTCGGCGTAGGCGGCGGTCAGGGAGTCGACGACGGGGTCGGCGGCGGGGGAGGCGGGGGCGATGCCGTCCGCCAGGGCCGTGCCCACCGAGGACCGTACGGTCGCGGTGAGTTCGGTGTGCAGGCCGCCGCGGTCCCCGTCCGCCCGCTCCGCGGCCTGGCGCTCGGCCATCCGGCGCACCGCTGCGCGGAAGTCCGGGTCCTGGACGAGTTCGCCCAGCTCGACCCAGGCCTCGACCTGCTCCGGCCGCGGTTCGTCCGGCAGTTCGGGCATGGCGGAGCGCATCATGGCGACGAACTCGGGGTTGGCGTCGAGGCCGCCGAAGGCCTCGTCGATGAAGTCGTGGACGAGGCGCCGGCGTTCGGCGTCGGAGAGTGCGGCGAGCTTGTGCATGAGTTTCATCTCCTCTGGGGTGGAGTCACGTTGGGCGACCGCGAGCAGCACCGCCCGGCGCAGCCGCAGGGTGCGGATCTGCACCTGGAGCGCCTCGGCGTGCGCGGCGGCGACCTCGTGCAGCGGGGTCTCCCGCTCCAGCACCCGGCGGATCGCGGGCAGGTCGAGGCCGAGCTCGCGCAGGGTGCGGACGAGGTCCAGCCGGGCGAGCGCGTGGACGTCGTAGCGCCGGTAGCCGGCGGAGGTGCGGTCGGTGGGCGGCACGAGGCCGGTGTCGGCGTAGAACCGGATGGTCTTGACCGTGAGCCCGGTGCGCCGGGCGAGGTCGCCGATCGAGTACCGGATGCCGTCGTCCGGGGAGCTGCCGTCCATGGGCACCACTGTGGACTCTCCCCCTACCGGAGACTCAAGTCCGTTGGCAGCCCGCCCCGCTCGGCCCGTCTGCCCGCTCGGCCCGTCTGCCCGCCCGGCGCTCCGGCCCGCCCCCTAAGGTCATGGCCATGGACGACACTGAGAACGGGGCCTCGATCCGCGTACTGCTGGCCGAGGACCAGGGGATGGTCCGGGAGGCGCTGGCCGCGCTGCTGGGCCTCGAAGGGGACATCGACGTCGTCGCGCAGGTCGGGCGCGGTGACGAGGTGGTGGCGGCGGTGCTGGCGAACGACGTGCGGGTCGCCGTACTGGACATCGAGATGCCGGGGATGACGGGCATCGAGGCGGCCGCCGAGCTGCGCCGGCAGGCGCCGCACACCAAGGTGGTCATCGCGACCACCTTCGGCCGCCCCGGCTACCTGCGCCGGGCGATGGAGTCGGGCGCCGACGCGTTCCTGGTGAAGGACGCGCCGGCCGCCGAGCTGGCCGAGGCGATCCGCCGGGTGCTGCGCGGCGAGCGGGTGATCGACCCGGTGCTGGCGGCGGCCGCGCTGGCGGAGGGCGCCAACCCACTGACCCCGCGCGAGCGGGACGTCCTGGGCGCGGCCGCCGACGGCGCGGTGAACGCGGACATCGCCAGGCGGCTGCACCTGTCCGAGGGCACGGTGCGCAACTACCTGTCGATGGCGATCCAGAAGACCGAGGCCCGCAACCGCACCGAGGCGGTCCGGATCGCCCGCGAGAAGGGCTGGCTGTAGCTCCGGCCGGAGCTCAGTTCAGCCGGTGCCGGGCCGCCCGCGCCTCCTGCCGGACCTTGGCGGCGCCGTCCGGGTCGAAGGCGTCCAGGATCTGCGCGTACGCGTCCATCTCCGCCGAGCCGCCGAGGAAGTCCCCGGTGCGGACGAGGAGTTCGGCCCGCTCCAGCCGGAGCTGGGCGGGGTGGCGGGGCAGCAGCAGGGCGAGTTCGGTGGCCCAGAGCTGGGTGCGGGCCTGCTCGGGGCGGTCGGAGGCCCAGACGCGGATGTTGCCGAGCACGCGCAGCACGATGTCCAGGGGCTGGGCCGGGGTGAGCAGGTCGGGAGTGAACTCGTGCCCGGCGGCGGCGACCAGGTCCTCGACGTCCCCGGGGTCGAGCAGCCGCCCGCCGTGGAACGGGTCGGCCAGGACGTAGTCGTCGCCGCCGGCCGGCCCGCCGACGGCGACCACGAAGTGGCCGGGCAGCGCGATGCCGTGGACGGTGAGCCCGGCCCGCCGCCCGACCGCCATCCACACCAGCGAGAGCATGATCGGCAGCCCGCGCCGCCGCCGCAGCACCTCCGGCAGCAGGGAGGACTCCAGCCGTCGGTAGTCCGCCTGCCGCCCGTGGAACCGCTCCCGCCCGCCGAGGACGGCCGCGAGCAGGGCGGCGGTCTCCTCGGGCCCGGCGGGCGCGCGCTCGGCGACGGTCAGCCGGACGGCGGCCGCGTGCCGGTCCAGCGCGGCCTCGCAGGCGGCGAGCAGGGCGTCCACGCCCGGCGGCTCGCCGGGATCGCCCGGGTCGAGCGCCGGCCGGTGCTCGGCGGCGGCGAGCAGGCAGAGCAGCACCGGGTCGGGCTGCTCGGAGCGGGCGGCGGTCCGGAAGCGGTCTCTGCTCTGCTCGGTCACGGTGACGGCGACGGCTTTCGTACGGCGGACGGACAAGACGACGGACGGACAAGACGACGGACGGACAAGACGACCGGCGGACGGGGCGGGGGACAGACAAGCCGACGGATCGGCCCGAGCGCTACCCCTGGGGAAGGAGGGCGTAGTGGTAAGTGTGACTGGTCGTGAAGCCGAGTCCGTCATAGAGCGCGATCGCCCCCGCGTTCTCCGCCTCGACCTGCAGGTACCCGCCGGTCGCGCCCTCCTCGGCGGCCCGCGAGGCGAGCACCGCCATGACCGCCGTCGCCAGCCCGGCCCGCCGCGCGTACGGCTGCACCTCGATCGCGCCGAAGCAGGCCCAGGCCCCCTCGATGACACAGCGTCCGATCGCCAGCGGCGGCTGCCCGGGCGCTCCCGGCACGGTGGCGAACCAGACCGACGGCCCGCCGTGCAGCACCCGCCGCGCCGCCTCCTCGACCTCCCGGTCGTCGCCGACCCGCCGGTACAGCGACAGCCACGCCTCGTCGGCCGTCCGGGACAGCCGCACCCGGTCCTGCCCGCCGCCGGCCCGGGCGAGCCCGGCCAGCGGGCTGGTGCGGACCAGGGTCGGCGCGTACCCGGCGCCCAGCCGGTCGAGTTCCGTCCGCAGCTCCTCCGGCGACCCGGGGGTGATCACCTCGATGTAGGAGGGAAGCCCGCGCTCGGCGTACCAGGCCCGGACGGCGGCCAGGGCCTCCGGCAGCGGCAGCCCCGGGTCCCCGAGGGCCTGGACGGAGTTGGCCCGCCGGGTGAACCCGGCCGAGGCGCGCAGCGTCCACTCGCCGAGCGGCTCCTGCTCGACGGCCGGCCAGCCGCGCCCCGCGATCCGCTGCAGCTCGACCGGCGCGGCGACCGGCAGCGGGGCGCGCCGGACGGGAAACGGCGGCACGACCTTGCCCGCGACCAGCAGTTTCTCCGGCAAGAAGACCGGATCCCCCGAGCGCGGCACGACCGTCAACCCATGATCGTCCCACGATGTGAGCACGCCGATCGAATCCCGGAACACCGGACGGTCGTCCACGAACTCGGCGAGGCGTCGGACGGACACGCGTCGTCCCACGTCAGAGCGATCTATCCGGACCTCCGGACGGCTGTCGACCGGGTTGCCCGTCGCCATGTGGCCACCTCCTGTGCATTTGCGGTCTCCGACCCGCGATACTAGGGGCGGGCATCGACGACGCCGCGCTCACCGCGCACGCGAGCAGAACAGAACGGGCCACCAGGCCCTTCCGAGGAGGAACGACAGCGTGACCTACGTCATCGCGCAGCCTTGTGTCGACGTGAAGGACAAGGCGTGCATCGAAGAGTGCCCGGTTGACTGCATCTACGAGGGCGAGCGATCGCTCTACATCCACCCGGATGAGTGTGTCGACTGTGGCGCTTGCGAGCCGGTCTGCCCGGTCGAGGCGATCTTCTACGAGGACGACACTCCGGAGGAGTGGAAGGACTACTACAAGGCGAACGTCGAGTTCTTCGACGACCTGGGTTCGCCCGGTGGTGCCTCGAAGCTGGGCCTGATCGAGCGTGACCACCCGTTCATCGCCGCTCTGCCGCCGCAGAACGCCGACCACTGACGATCGGTGGCAACGAAGCTGTGAGCAACGACAGCACGCGCGCGCCGTTCCCGGGCCACCCGGGGGCGGCGCGCCGCGTTTCCGACCTCCTGCCGGTCTTCCCCTGGGACAAGCTGGAGCCGTACAAGACCACCGCCCTGGCGCACCCGGGCGGCCTCTGCGACTTCTCGGTCGGCACCCCGGTGGACCCGGTCCCCGAGCTGATCCAGAAGGCGCTGGCCGCGCACACCGACACGCCCGGCTACCCGACCGTCTGGGGGCCGCTGGAGCTGCGCGAGGCGATCGCCGGCTGGCTGCACCGCCGCCTCGGCGCCGGGATCGGCCCGCAGGCCGTCCTGCCGACCGTCGGCTCCAAGGAGCTGGTGGCCTGGCTGCCGACCCAGCTCGGCCTCGGCCCCGGTGACCAGGTCGCCTACCCGCGCCTGGCCTACCCCACGTACGAGGTGGGCGCGCGGCTGTGCGGCGCCGAGCCCGTCGAGTACGACTCGGTGGACGAGCTGGACGGCTCCCGGGTGCGCCTGCTCTGGGTGAACTCGCCGTCCAACCCGACCGGCCGGGTGCTGGGCGCGGACGAGCTGCGCCGCGCCGTCGAGTGGGCCCGCGAGCACCGGGCGCTGCTGGTCAGCGACGAGTGCTACCTGGAGCTGGGCTGGGAGGCCGACCCGGTCTCCGTCCTGCACCCGGAGGTGTGCGGCGGCGACCACGAGGGCCTGCTGGCCGTCCACTCCCTCTCCAAGCGCTCCAACCTGGCCGGTTACCGCGCCTCCTTCGTCGCGGGCGACCCGGTGGTGGTCAAGGAGCTGCTGGAGGTGCGCAAGCACGGCGGCATGATCGTGCCCGCGCCGGTCCAGGCCGCGACGGTCGCCGCGCTCGCGGACGACGCGCACGTGGCCGAGCAGCGCGAGCGGTACGCGGCCCGGCGCTCGGCGCTGCGGGCGGCGCTGGAGGCCTACGGCTTCCGGATCGAGCACTCCGAGGCGAGCCTCTACCTGTGGGCGACCCAGGACCGCCCGTGCTGGGAGACCGTGGCCGAGCTGGCGCAGCTGGGCATCCTGGTGGCGCCCGGCGACTTCTACGGTCCGGCCGGCGAGCGCTTCGTCCGGGTCGCGTTCACCGCGACCGACGAGCGGGTCGCCGCGGCCGTGGAGCGGCTGAACGCGGCGCGCTGAGCGCACGCAGCACGCAGCACGCACGCGCGAAGGGCCGGTGTTCCTCCTCGGAACACCGGCCCTTCGGCATCGGGACCACCGCACGCGGGCTACCGCGTCCGGGCACCGCGTCCTGACTACAGCGTCCGGACACCGCGTCCTGACTACAGCGGCAGGCCGCTGATGCTGCCGCCGTTCACACCGTTCAGCAGCCCGCCCAGCGGGCCGAGCGCGCCGGTGAGGCCGGACAGCGGGTTGTTCGGGCCGAGGTCGGCGCCGCCGAGGCGGTTGGCCGAACCGTGCTCGGCCAGGCCCAGGACGTCGGCGCCCGGGAGGTCGGCCGGCAGGGCGTGCTGCACCGAGCCGAGCGGCAGCGCGCGCTCCACCGAGCCCAGCGGCAGCGCGTCGGTGACGGCGTTGGTGCCGGGGACGGCCCCGGAGAGCTTGCCGGCGCCCGGCAGGGCCTGCGCGACGGAGCCCGCCTGGGAGAGTCCGCCGACCGGGCCGGCGCCGGCGTCGGCGCTGCGGGTGGCCGCGCTCCTGCCCGTGACGGCCTCGCCGAGCTTGCCGGCCAGGGCCGAGGCGACCTTCGGGGTGACGGCGGAGAGCTGGCCGGTGGTGGCGGCGGTCTGGTCGACCGGCGCGGTCAGCGAACTGGCCTTCTCGTTCGCCTCGGGGAGCTGCTGGGCGACGATGTTGCCGGCGGCGTCGGCGGAGGCCGGTACGCCCGCGGCGACGGTGGCCGCACCGGTGGTGCCGGCGGCCTGGCCCAGCTGGTGGGTGGTGTGCTGCAGGGTGGAACCGGTGTCGGTGTTGGTCAGCTGGCCCAGCGGTGCCGCGAGGTCACTCTTGGGCAGCAGGGCGTCCCCGCCCAGGGCGGACGCGGAGCCGGCCGCGACCAGCGGGGTCGCTCCGGCCGCCACGACGAGCGCGGCCTGGGCGATCCGGCGCGTGAGGGGGTGAGACATGGGGCTCCTCGAAGGGGTCTGGGTCCGTCCCGTCCGCCCCTGGGACCGGGCGTGGACGACCGGGCGGACGAGGTTGTTACCGCTTGAGAAGCCAGAAGGTTTCGGTCGCTGCAAGGAAAGGTCCTGACCGACCATCGGATCGTACGACCGCAGTGGAGACGACGTCCGGGTCCCGCCGGAGGCCGTGGAACCGGCCCGGCCAAGGGGAGTGACGGTTCTCCGGCCGGGGGAGCGGAACGCGCCGCCGGTCCACCGGGATTGACCGGAATCACCCGTCCGGCGGCAACCCGTACGTCTGTGCGTCAGCCCTTGTCGGGTGCCGCCATGGTGACCTGGACGAGCTTGGTCGAGGTGCCCGACGGCTGCGGCTGCCAGCCGTCCTCCGACTTGCTCTTGCGCCAGATCTTCCCGTCGTAGGCGACCGTCGCGATGCCCAGCTGCTGGGCCTGGGCGACCGCCCAGTGGGCCACCTCCCAGCCGCTCGCCCGCTCGGCGCTCACCCCGCCGTCGGCCCCGGCGTCCGCGGAGGAGGTCAGCGCGGCGGTGGCCGGGTCCGGGGTCAGCGCCACCGCGTTCTCGGCGCCCTTGATGGTGGAGGCATACCCGGTGGCCGGGGTGACGGTGCGGCCGAACTCCCGACGCACCCGGTCGGACAGCACCTGGGCCCGGTCCGGCGCCGCGGCCGGGGTGGCGGAGGCGGTGGCGGTCGGGGAGGGGGAGTCACCCGGGTCCGGCTTGGCGTAGTCGTGCACGATGCAGGAGAACGAGGCGGGCTCGCGGCCGGCCAGCGCCGAGGTGAGCAGGGTCGCCTTGGTCTCGTGCTTGGCGTAGGCCTGCGGGTAGCCGCTCTTCTGCACCGCCTGCGCGGCGTCGGTCAGCGGCAGCCGGGTGTAGCCCGGGACCTTGACCAGGCCGTCCAGGAACTTGTTCGTCGCGTACACCGGGTCCGCGATCTGCTCCGGGGTGCCCCAGCCCATCGAGGGCCGCTGCTGGAAGAGGCCGATCGAGTCCCGGTCGCCGCCCGCGAGGTTGCGCAGCTTCGACTCCTGCATGGCGGTCGCCAGCGAGATCGCGGTCGCCCGGTCCGGCAGCCCGCGCGAGCGCGCCACCGCGGCGATCGTCGCGGCGTTGGCGGCCTGCGGCAGCTCCAGGGTGCCGTTGCCGGCCGCGGTCTTCACCGTGCAGCCCTCGGACTCGCCCGGCTTGAAGCCGAACCACCAGATGCCGACCACGGCCAGGCCCGCGACCAGCGCGAGGCCCAGCAGTCCGACGATCACCAACAGCAGCGCGCGCAGCGGCCCGCGGCGGCGGGCGGGCGCCGTCTCGTCGCCCAGCTCCTCGCTGCTCCTCTTCCTGGCCACCGTCGCCCCTCTCGCGCCTGCTCCTTGATCCGACACCGTACCCACTCGGACGGATGTGCGGCGCCCCCCGGTTGCCGAACCGAGTCCCATCCGTGTCACAGAACGTGTCTCCCCGGTGTCGCGGAGGTGTCGCACCGGTGTCACGGGGCGACCACGCAGCGCGCACGGGGCGCGGACTAGGCTGGCGCCATGAGCAGCCCGAACCCGACGCCCCTGGACCTCACCCTCGACGGCGGCACGCTGACCGCCCGGCTCGTCGACTTCCCGTCGGTGAGCGGCGACGAGCAGGCGCTCGCCGACGCCGTGGAGGCCGCCCTGCGCGGCTACCCGCACCTCACCGTGGACCGGTACGGCAACAACGTGGTCGCGCGGACGAACCTGGGCCGGGCCGAGCGCGTCGTCCTGGCCGGCCACCTGGACACCGTGCCGATCGCCGACAACCTGCCCTCGTACGTCGAGGGCGACCTGCTCTACGGCTGCGGCACCTCGGACATGAAGTCCGGCGTGGCCGTCCAGCTGCGGCTCGCCGCCACCCTGCCCGAGCCCAACCGCGACCTCACCTTCGTGTTCTACGACTGCGAGGAGGTGGAGGCCCACCGCAACGGCCTCGGCCACCTCGCCAAGGACCGTCCGGAGTGGCTGGCCGCGGACTTCGCGGTGCTGATGGAGCCCAGCGGCGCCATGGTCGAGGGCGGCTGCCAGGGCACCCTGCGGGCGCAGATCCGGCTCACCGGCGTGCGCGCCCACGCAGCCCGCAGCTGGCTCGGCGACAACGCCATCCACCGCGCCGCCGAGGTGCTCACCCGGCTCGCGCAGTACCAGCCACGCCGGGTGGAGATCGACGGCCTGGAGTACCGCGAGGGCCTGAACGCGGTCCGGATCGACGGCGGCGTGGCCGGCAACGTGATCCCGGACGAGTGCGTCGTCACGGTCAACTTCCGCTACGCGCCGGACCGCAGCGAGGCGGACGCGGAGAAGCACGTGCGCGAGGTCTTCGACGGCTTCGAGCTGACCGTCACCGACTTCGCCCCGGGCGCCCTGCCCGGCCTCTCCCAGCCGGCCGCGCAGGCCTTCCTGGCGGCCACCGGCGGCCAGGCCCGGGCCAAGTTCGGATGGACGGACGTCGCCCGGTTCAGCGCGCTGGGCGTCCCGGCGGTCAACTACGGCCCCGGCGACCCGAACCTCGCGCACAAGCGGGAGGAGCACTGCTCGCTGAGCGCCATCGCGGAGACCGAGGAGTGCCTGCGGGCCTGGCTGACCGACTGAGCCCCGTTCCCGGGCAGCCGATCCGATCAACGGTCGAACGCCATCTTCCGGTTGCCCAACCGACCTTCCCCCGTTGCCTGAAAACGGGGGAAGGCGGGCGTAGGGTTTCGTCATGACAGGCACAGGAGACGAAAAGCAGTACGGACACGGCCCCGAGCAGGTCGGCGTGCCGCGGAAGAAGAAGGCCTGGCCCGAGAAGCAGAAGGGCCCGGTGCTGGTGCGCCGGGACCAGGTCGGCACGAGCACCACGGACCAGCGCCTGCTGGACACCACCGGGCCGACCGACTGGCTGCACACCGACCCGTGGCGGGTGCTGCGGATCACCTCCGAGTTCGTCGAGGGCTTCGGCGCCCTCGCCGAACTCCCGCCCGCGATCAGCGTCTTCGGCTCCGCCCGGACCCCGGCGGACTCGCCCGAGTACGAGGCCGGCATGGCCATCGGCCGGGCCCTCGCCGAGGCCGGCTACGCGGTGATCACCGGTGGCGGCCCGGGCGCGATGGAGGCCGCCAACCGCGGCGCCTCCGAGGCCGGCGGCCTCAGCGTCGGGCTCGGCATCGAGCTGCCCTTCGAGCAGGGCCTCAACGAGTTCGTCGACCTCGGGCTGAACTTCCGTTACTTCTTCGTCCGCAAGACGATGTTCGTGAAGTACGCGCAGGGCTTCGTGGTCCTGCCCGGCGGCCTCGGCACCCTGGACGAGCTGTTCGAGGCGCTCACCCTGGTGCAGACGAAGAAGGTCACCCGCTTCCCGGTGATCCTCTACGGCACCGCGTACTGGGGCGGCCTCTTCGAGTGGCTGAAGAACACCCTGGTCGCGCAGGGCAAGGCGGCCCCGCACGACCTGGAGCTGTTCCACATCACCGACGAGGTCGACGAGGTCATGAAGATCCTCGCCGACGCCCGCCGGCCCGTGAACGAGATCTGACGGGATCCGGCGCGAGCGGGCCCGCGAGCGAGCCGAAGGGGCGCCGCCGAGCTCCCTGGGGCCCTACGCCAGCCCCCGGCGGGCGACCGCCGGGGGGCGGGTGCCCCGGATCGAGGCGACCATGTCCAGCACCTGGCGGGTCTCCGCGACCTGGTGCACCCGGTAGACCTGCGCGCCCAGCCAGGCCGAGACCGCCGTCGTCGCCAGCGTGCCGAGCAGCCGCTCGTCCACCGGCTTGTCCAGGGTCTCGCCGACGAAGTCCTTGTTGGACAGCGAGACCAGCACCGGGAAGCCGGTCGCGGTCATCTCCGGCAGCCGCCGGGTGGCCTCCAGCGAGTGCCGGGTGTTCTTGCCGAAGTCGTGCCCCGGGTCGATGATCACCGCGTCGCGCCGCACGCCCAGCTCCACGGCGCGCTCGGCCAGCCCCACGGTCACCCGCAGGATGTCCGCCATCACGTCCTCGTACCCGGCCCGGTGCGGACGGGTGCGCGGCTCGGCGCCGCCCGCGTGGGTGCAGACCAGCCCGACGTCGTGGCGGGCGGCCACCTCGGCGAGCTTCGGGTCGACCCCGCCCCAGGCGTCGTTCAGCAGGTCGGCGCCCACCTCGCAGACCGCCTCGCCGACCTCGTGCCGCCAGGTGTCCACGCTGATCACCGCGTCGGGGTGGCGCTTGCGCAGCTCGGCCACGAAGGGCACGGTGCGCCGCAGCTCCTCCTCGACCGTGACCTCGTCGCCCGGCCCGGCCTTGACCCCGCCGATGTCCAGGATCGCCGCACCCTCGGCCATCGCCCGGTCGGCGGCCGCGAACGCGGCCTCGTCGGCGAAGGTCGCGCCCTTGTCGAAGAACGAGTCCGGCGTCCGGTTGACGATCGCCATGATCACCAGTTCGTCGTCACCGAATTCCCGCGGTCCCAGGCGCAGTGCCACCGATGTCTCCTCCAGAGCTCCTGCGGGTGCGATGATGGCCCCCGGCCTCACTAAGGGACCATGCTGTCATGATCAGTCTGGTTCCCTGGCACCTCGACGAAGGCCGACCGGGAGTTCGGGAGGACAGCTCGTGTTCTGGGTGATCGTGGTCGCCATGGCCGTGGTGGTCGGCGGCGCCGCCCTGGTGGCGCTCGGCGGGGGCGGCTCGATGCCGGAGGCGGTACCGGACCGCATCTCCGCACGGCTCCCGCAGGACCGCCCGCTGGGCAAGGCGGACGTGGACGAACTGCGCCTGCCGATGGCGCTGCGCGGCTACCGGATGGACGAGGTGGACGACGTCCTGGACCGTCTGGGCGCCGAACTGGCCTACCGCGACGTGCGGATCGCCGAGCTGGAGGCCGCGGCCCACCTGCGCGGCGCGGTCGAGGCGACCACCGGCCCCGACCCGGCGGCCGAACCGCTGCCCGGCCTGGAGCAGTTCGCCAAGGTCGTCGAGCCGACCGTCGCCCTCACCAAGTCGTCGTCCGGGGAGCCGGCCCGGGCCCCCGAGGACGCGAAGCCGGTGAACGACCAGTGACCGGACCGGTCGACGGTTCGGTGCTCGGCGCGGACGGGCTGCTCCGCTGCGCCTGGGGTGACTCCACCGACGACTACCGGGTCTACCACGACACCGAGTGGGGCCGGCCGGTGCACGGCGACGACGCCCTGTTCGAGCGGGTCTGCCTGGAGGCCTTCCAGTCCGGCCTGTCCTGGCTGACCATCCTGCGCCGCCGCGAGGGCTTCCGGGCCGCGTTCGCCGGGTTCGAGATCGGCAAGGTCGCCGAGTTCGGCGAGGCCGACGAGGAGCGGCTGCTCGCCGACGCGGGCATCATCCGCAACCGGGCCAAGATCGCGGCGGCGATCGCCAACGCGCGGGTCGCCCGTGACCTGGAGGGTGGGCTGGACGCGCTGATCTGGGGTTTCGCCCCGGAGCCGGGCCGGCCGGCCCCCCGCCGGATGAGCGAGGTGCCGGCCGTCACGCCCGAGTCGACGGCGCTGGCGAAGGCGCTGAAGAAGGCGGGTTTCCGCTTCGTCGGCCCGACCACCGCCTACGCCCTGATGCAGGCCTGCGGCCTGGTGGACGACCACCTGGCGGACTGCCACGTCCGCACCGGGGCGAAGGGCTGAGCCCGCCGCCCGCCCGGCGGCCCGGCCCCGGAGGGCCCGTTCCCGGCGGCCGTTCCCCGGTGGCCGCTCGCTAGCGGCCCACGTACTTCGGCTTCTCCTTGGCGATGAAGGCGCGCACCGCGATCCGGTGGTCCTCGCTCTCGCCGGCCAGGGTCTGCAGCTCGTCCTCCTTGTCGAGGAGTTCGGACAGCGAGTGCGAAGCGCCGTACGCCAGCGACTCCTTGATGGCGCCGTACGCGACCGTCGGACCCTCGGCCAGCTCGCGGGCGAAGACCCGGGCGGTGGCGGCGAGTTCGTCGGCCGGCACCACCTTGGTGGCCAGGCCCAGCTCCATCGCCTCGGTGGCCTTCACCGTCCGGGGCAGCATCAGCAGCTCGGTGGCCTTGGCGTGCCCGACCAGGCGGGGCAGCGTCCAGGACGCGCCCGAGTCGGCGGTCAGGCCGATCCCGGCGAAGGCGGTGTTGAAGCCGGCCCGGTCGGACAGGATCCGGAAGTCGCAGGCGAAGGCGAGCGAGGCACCCGCGCCGGCCGCCACCCCGCCGACCGCGGCGACGGTCGGCTTGCGCATCCCGGCCAGGGCCCGGGTCAGCGGGTTGTAGTGCTCGGCGACGGTCCGCAGCGCGCCCTCGCCGGTCTCGTCGGCCCGCTTCAGCATCGTCAGGTGCTCGTTCAGGTCCTGTCCGACGCAGAACGCGCGCTCGCCCGCCCCGGTCAGCAGGACGGCCCGCACCGCCGGGTCCTCGGCGGCGGCGGTCACGGTGTCGCGCAGCGCCACCTTGGTGGCCACGTCGAGGGCGTTCATCGCCTCCGGGCGGTTGATGGTGATGACGGCCAGGCCGCCGTCCAGCTCGTACAGCACGGAATCGGACATGGGCGAGGGCTCCCTGGGTGATCGTCGTGGTGTCGGTGTCGTGTGCCAGGATGCCGGAGCACGCGGTGGCCTGGGGAGTGTGAGGTATCGCACCTTCCGGTGGCGTCCGCACTGCCGCCACGCCGGGGCTTATGACGTGAATTGCGGCGGTTGGGGGCGGTCCGGCCGAGGTTGCACCGAGAGTGATGTTGGTCATCAGCCCGTGGCATGCGGGATAATGGCTTCCGATCAATGCGTTCGATACCGGCGGTGGACGGACTGCCGGTGCGTAGCTGAGCGGTTGCAGGAAGGGGAACGAGCATGGCGGCCATGAAGCCGCGGACGGGTGACGGCCCGCTCGAAGTCACCAAAGAGGGGCGGGGCATCATCATGCGCGTTCCGCTCGAAGGCGGCGGACGCCTCGTGGTGGAGCTCACGCCTGACGAGGCCGACGCCCTCGGCGAGGCCCTGAAGAAGGCCTGCGGCTGACCGCAGCAGGTGCTCGCCATCTCCTGGAGATGCGCTGCCGGGCCCGGGCACGACGTCATGTCGGCCCGGGCCCGTGCGTTTCCCGGCGGCCCCGGCAGGGCCCCCGGGGCGGCCCCTAGCGCTTGACGGCGCAGAGCAGCCCGTCCGAGACCGGCAGCAGCGCCGGCAGCAGCGCCTCGCTCTCCCGGACGTCCCGGACCAGGTCCCGGACCGCGCCGGTCTGCGGGTCCTGCAGCTCCGGCTCGGCCAGTCGGCCCTCCTGGAAGACCCCCTCGAAGCAGACCATGCCGCCCGGCCGCAGCAGCCGCAGCGACTCCAGCAGGTACTCGCGGGACTCGGCCGGGTCGCCGTCGCAGAACACCAGGTCGTACTGGCCGTCGGCGAGCCGGGGCAGCACGTCCAGCGCCCGGCCCGGTATGAACCGCGAGCGGTTGGCCGCGAACCCGGCCGCCTGGTACGCCTCGCGGGCCAGCTGCTGGCGCACCGGCTCCGAGTCCACGGTGGTGAGCACGCCGTCCGGCCGCATGCCGCGCAGCAGGTAGACCCCGGACACCCCGGTGCCGGTGCCGATCTCGGCGACCGCCTTGGCGTCCAGCGCGGCGGCCAGCAGCCGCAGGCACGCCCCGCCGCTCGGCCCGATCGCGCGTATGCCGGTCCGCGCGGACTGCGCCCGGGCGTAGGTCAGCACCGCGTCCTCGCCCACGTAGGTGTCGGCGAGGGCCGCGCGCGCGGGCCCGAACTCGCTGATGGCTGCCTCTTTCGGAGCCCCGGGTGGCGGCCCGGTGCCGGGGGATGTCGATATTTCCTGCCACAGATTACTGGCCGACCGGGAACCGCGTACGGGGGCGGGCCGTTGTCATGTCGGACCGGGTGCGGGAGACCTCCCGGGCACTTTTATCCGGGCTTGACGGGTGAGGTGGATATGGTGGTGGCCCTGCTGGGCAGAAGAGCCGACCGAGGAGGTGTGGCCGAGGGAGACGTGCCCGTGCGGCGGCACTCCCGCGGCACCGCGTCGGCCCGTACGCCGAAGCCCGTGATGAACCAGCCTGCGCATTCCGACCTGGACCAGCCCGCCGCCGCGACGCCGGCCGCCGGTACCACCGAGGCCCCCGCCCTCGCGACGTTCGCCGAGGGCCCCGACGCGCAGACCTGGACTCCGCCCTCCTGGGAGGAGATCGTCGAGGCGCACAGCGCCCGCGTCTACCGGCTCGCCTACCGTCTGACGGGCAACCAGCACGACGCCGAGGACCTCACCCAGGAGGTCTTCGTCCGGGTGTTCCGTTCGCTGTCCACCTACACCCCCGGCACGTTCGAGGGCTGGCTGCACCGGATCACCACCAACCTCTTCCTGGACATGGTCCGCCGGCGCCAGCGCATCCGCTTCGACGCGCTCGGCGAGGACGCGGCCGAGCGGCTCGCCTCCCGCGAGCCCAGCCCGGCCCAGCACTTCAGCGACACCCACTTCGACGCCGACGTGCAGCAGGCCCTGGACACCCTCGCCCCGGAGTTCCGCGCGGCCGTGGTGCTCTGCGACATCGAGGGCCTGTCGTACGAGGAGATCGCCGCCACGCTGGGCGTCAAGCTCGGTACCGTCCGCAGCCGCATCCACCGCGGCCGCTCGCACCTGCGCGCCGCGCTCAAGCACCGTGCCCCCGGCTCGGCCCCCGGCCGTGAGCGCCGCGGCGGCTCGGAGGAGCCGGTGCCGGTCGGTGTCGGCGCGGTCGAGGCCGCCGTCGCGCCCGGTGGGCGCGGACGGAGGCGATCGTGAGCGGAACCAGCCGGTCCGGCTCGGACCGTTCGGACACGTCCGGCCGGTCCTCGACCCGGCGGAGCTGGGCCCTGCCGGGTCGTCGCGGTACCGACGAACCCGGTGAGCCCGTGCTGCCCGCGCTGGCGCTGCCCGCCGACACGGCGCTGCACGCGCTGCCCGTACGGCCCGCCGAACCCGCCGCCGAGGAGCACCACCTCGGCGAGCGCCTCTCCGCCTTCCTGGACGGCGAGCTCGGCCACGACTCGCGCGACCGCGTCCAGGCGCACCTGGCGACCTGCCCGCAGTGCCTCGCCGAGGTCGACGAGGGCCGCTCCGTGAAGCACCTGCTGACCCGCACCGGGACGCCCGGCCCGTCCTCCGCGCTGATGGCCCGGCTGATGGCCGTCGGCAACCTCCCCGAGGACGGCCCGGCGGACGGCGACTGGCGGCCCGGGCGGGCCCACCACGATGACGACGACGACCTGCCGGGCGGCGGCGTCGCCGCCACCGGCACGCTCGGCGGCAGCCGGCTCGACGGCGGCTCCTTCGGCCGCGGCGCCGGGGCCTCCTTCGGCGCGGGCGCGCTCGGCGCCGACACGCCGGTGCCCGGGGTCGACCCGCGGGCCTTCGGCCGCGGCGCGGTCCTGCGGCCGCTGATGGGCCGGCGCGCCGCCCGCCCCGAGCCCGCCGTCGGACCAGACCACGGGGCCCGGCCGCAGCCGGCCGCGGCAGCCGTCCGCCCCGCCGCGCGCGGCCGCCGACTGGTCTTCGCCGCCGCCGGAGCCTTCTCCGTCGCCGCGGTCACGCTCGGCGGCGTCGGCGGCCTCACCCCGCAGGGCGAGGAACGCCACGGCACGACCGTCAGCCCGGCCGGCGGCAACGCCGGTACCGGCCGCGGCGGCCTCGTCCCGATGACCGCGCAGGTCCCGGTGGACTTCCCGGGCCGACCGGTCGCCGCGACCCGTGAGGCGTCCCCGCCGTCCTCCCCGGAGCGTTACCCCGGCGGCGTCGCCGCACTGCGTCAGCAGACCCGCTAGAGCGTCCCCGGAGGGGTCCTGGCGTCCGGCTCCCGACGTGCTCGGCCACCGGCAGGTCTTTACCACGGCTTCATCGCAGCGTGGGTCGGAGACTCGCCGGTGGCCATTACCCTGTAGGAACCGTCGTCCGACGAGCTAGGGAGCAAAGGTGTTCAGCGACGTAGGCGGGCTGGAGATCCTGACCCTCATCGTGATGGCGATCATCATCTTCGGCCCGGACAAGCTGCCGAAGCTGATCCAGGACACCATGGGCTTCGTCCGGAAGATCCGTTCCTTCGCCGACAACGCGAAGGAGGACATCCGCAGCGAGCTCGGCCCCGAGTTCAAGGACTTCGAGTTCGAGGACCTCAACCCCAAGACCTTCGTCCGCAAGCAGCTCATGGGCGACCAGGCGGACCCGCTGGGCCTCAAGGACATGAAGGACTCGCTGGACATCCGCTCCGTCCTGGACGACAAGCCCGCGGCGCCGGTGAACGGCCGCAGCGGCGGCGTCAGCTTCGACAAGTCCGCCCCGGCGACCGCCTCCGCCGGCGCTCCGCTGGCGCCCGGCGAGCGGCCCCCGTTCGACCCCGACGCCACCTGACGCACGCTCCGCCACGAGGCTCCGGCAGCACGCCACCGCCCCGCCCGGCCGCCCGGCTGAGCGGGGCGGCGGTGTGTGCGCCGCTATTGTGCTGATTGTTCCCGATGAGCCGTCCGTCACATTCCGCGTGGTCGCGGAGCAGGAACGGCCCCCGGGAACGCCGCGGTACGCCACCATGGGAGCGCGCCACGGCAGGCACACGTGCGTTTGAGGAGGCCCGGGGATGGACGCGACGAGTCAGGCGGGAGGGGCGACGGCCACGGCCGGCGGCCCGGTGGTCGGCGGACAGGCCGGCCCGGCGGACCCGCTGGTGCCCTACCTGTCCGCCGATTTCCCCTGGTACGGGCTGGACGAGGGCTGGACCGGCCGCCGCTACCTGATGCAGGCCGGCGCCGGCACCCGCGCCGCGGGCAGCGTCGACTACGGTTCGCTCGGCCACGGCGACGAGCCGGCCAAGCAGTACGAGCCGCGCGACATGCGGAAGTTCGCGGCCGTGGTCACCGTCGCCCGCCGCGACAGCCGGCGCAGCGCCGACAACACCGGCACCCTGGAGGCGACCTCCGCCTCCTCGGCCGCCTGGCTGGCCGGATCCGGCCTGCTCGCCGCGACCTGGCCCGGCCAGCTGGACCGCGCGCTGCGCCAGGACTGGCTGGACCAGCAGAGCAGCCTCGCCTGGGACCTCGCGGACGACCTGGCCGGCCCCGGCTGGTCCACCCTCAGCCTGCCGGTCAACGGCCTGCCGCAGCCCTTCCGCTACCGCGAGTCCGAGTACGGCTGGGTGCTGGCCGGGGAGGCCCCCGGCGTCCTGCTCGGCGCGTACGGCCGCGGTGTCAGCGCCTACGGCGTCGGCTTCTCGACCGTCCCGGACCTGGCCGCCTACACCCGCCCGTAGGCCCCGTACAGCAGCCCGTAGGACCCGCCCGTGACGACGGAGGGGCCCGGTGACGCGTGCGTCACCGGGCCCCTCCGTGGCGGTCGGCTCAGAACTTGTTCTTGGGCGTCAGCCCGAGCGACATCCCGGACAGGCCGCGCTGGCGGCCGCCGAGCTTGCCGGCCACGGCCCGCAGGGCGGCGCCGGCCGGGGAGTCGGGCGCGGCGAGCACGACCGGGCGGCCGTCGTCGCCGCCCTCGCGCAGGCGCACGTCGATCGGGATCGAGCCGAGCACCGGAACGGTCGCGCCGACCGTGCGGGTGAGCGCGTCCGCGACGGTCTGGCCGCCGCCGGTGCCGAAGACGTCGATCATCTCGTCGCAGTGCGGGCACGGCATGCCGGACATGTTCTCGATCACGCCGACGATCTTCTGGTGGGTCTGCACCGCGATGGTCCCGGCCCGCTCGGCCACCTCGGCGGCGGCCATCTGCGGGGTGGTGACGATCAGGATCTCCGCGTTGGGGACCAGCTGGGCCACCGAGATCGCGATGTCGCCGGTGCCGGGCGGCAGGTCCAGCAGCAGCACGTCCAGGTCGCCCCACCAGACGTCGGCGAGGAACTGCTGGAGCGCGCGGTGCAGCATCGGGCCGCGCCAGACCACCGGGGCGTTGCCCGGGGTGAACATGCCGATCGAGATGACCTTCACGCCGTTCGCCTGCGGCGGCATGATCATGTCCTGGACCTGGGTCGGCCGGCCCTCGACGCCCAGCATGCGCGGCACGCTGTGGCCGTAGATGTCGGCGTCCACGACGGCGACCTTCAGGCCGTCCGCGGCCATCGCCGCCGCCAGGTTGACCGTCACCGAGGACTTGCCGACGCCGCCCTTGCCGGAGGCGACGGCGTAGACGCGGGTCAGCGTGCCCGGCTTGGCGAACGGGATCTCCCGCTCGGGGGCGCCGCCGCGCAGCAGCTGGGAGAGCTCCTTGCGCTGCTCGTCGCTCATCACGTCGAGCTCGACCTCGACGCCGGTCACGCCGGAGACCTTCCCGACCGCCTCGCGGACCCGGGTGACGATGGTGTCGCGCATCGGGCAGCCGGAGACCGTCAGGTAGACCGCGACGCGCACCGCGCCGCCCTCGGCGATCTCGACCGATTTCACCATGCCGATCTCGGTGATCGGGCGGTTGATCTCCGGGTCGTTGACGGTCGCCAGCGCCTGGCGTACGGACTCCTCCGTGACGCCGGCCGCGACCTCTGTCTCGTTGGCCATGCCTTGATGGTACGGCGCCGACGGATCCCCTTGACTCGCCGGTAGCGTGCCGCCGGTCACAGCTGCTCGGAGGTCTCCCGGCGCTCCTCGATCTCCCTGAGCAGGGACTGCAGTTCGGAGCGGATGAAGTCCCGGGTGGCGACCTCGCCGAGTCCGTGCCGCAGGGCCGCGACCTCGCGGGTCAGGTACTCGGTGTCCGCGATGTTGCGGTCGCTGCGGGCCCGGTCCTGCTCCATGTTGACCCGGTCCCGGTTGTCCTGCCGGTTCTGCGCCAGCAGGATCAGCGGCGCCGCGTAGGAGGCCTGGAGCGACAGCGCCAGGGTCAGGAAGATGAACGGGTACTCGTCGAAGCGCACGGTCGCCGGCAGCAGGGTGTTCCACGCTATCCAGACGACCACCACCACCGTCATCCAGACGATGAACCGCCCGGTGCCGAGGAAGCGGGCGATCCGCTCGGACAGGACGCCGAAGGCCTCCGGGTCGTAGGAGGGCAGCGAGAGCAGGCCGGGGCGGGCGGTGCGGGGCTGGTCGAGCCGGGTGCGGCCGGTGCCGGTGATCGTGGCGGTCTCCGGCCGGCGTTCGCGGCTGCCCTCGCGGGTGCGCAGTTCGCGCAGTTGCCGCAGCTGCCGCAGTTCGCCCTGCAGGCGTCGGCGCGCGGAGTCGTCCGGCCGGCCGTTGCGGTCACCGTCCACCGGTCACCCCTTCCGTCTCGTGCTGCCAGGCGTCCCCGGAGTGCAGTGCGGCGTCGCGCCAGTCGTCGGGCAGCAGGTGGTCGAGCACGTCGTCGACGGTCACCGCGCCGAGCAGGTGGTCCGCCTCGTCGACGACCGGCGCGGCGACCAGGTTGTACGTCGCCAGGTAGCTGGTGATCAGCGACAGCGGGGTGTCCGGCGGCAGCGGGTCCAGGTCGTCGTCGACCAGCGAGCCGACCAGGACGTACGGGGGCTCGCGCAGCAGCCGCTGGAAGTGCACGGTGCCGAGGTAGCGGCCGGTCGGGGTCTCGTTCGGCGGGCGGCAGACGAAGACCTGCGCGGCGAGGGCGGGCTTGTGGTCGCTGATCCGGACCCGGGCCAGCGCCTCGGCGACCGTCGCGTCCGGCTCCAGGACGATCGGCTCGGTGGTCATCAGACCGCCGGCGGTGTCCTCCTCGTAGGTGAGCAGGCGGCGCACCGGCGCGGCCTCGTCCGGCTCCATCAGCTGGAGCAGTCGTTCGGCCTCCTCGCCGGGCAGCTCGGAGAGCAGGTCGGCGGCGTCGTCCGGGTCCATCGCCTCCAGGATGTCGGCGGCGCGCTCCTCCTGGAGCTTGCCGATGATCTCGACCTGGTCGTCCTCGGGCAGCTCCTCCAGGACGTCGGCCAGCCGCTCGTCGTCCAGTGCGGCGGCGACCTCGGCCCGGCGCTTGGCGGACAGGTGGTGCATCACGCTGGCGAGGTCGGCGGGGCGCAGCTGCTCGAAGGTGGCGAGCAGGTTGGCGGCGCCCTGGTCCTGTTCGGGCAGGGAGAAGCCGGTGACGTCCTGCCAGTCCAGGGTGAGCCGCTCGCCCTTGCCCTTGCGCAGCCGGCCGGCCCGGCCGACCTGGACGAAGACCTTGCTGACCTCCCACTCGCGCACCCGGGACTGCACCATGCCGACGTCCAGCACGGTGACCTCCTCACCGGTCTTGGACCAGGTGACGGTGCGGTCCAGCAGCTCGGCGAGCACCAGGGTCTCGGACGGGCGCTGCTCGAAGCGGCGGAGGTTGATCACGCCGGTGGTGAGCACCTGGCCGGACTCCAGGCTGGTCACCCGGGTCATCGGCAGGAAGATCCGGCGTCGGCCGACCACCTCGACCACCAGGCCGAGCACGCGCGGCGGACGCCCGCCGAGCCGCAGCGAGACGACGACGTCGCGGACGCGGCCGACCTGGTCGCCGTTGGGGTCGAAGACCGCGATGGCCGACAGGTGGGAGATGAAGACCCGCGTGCCTGGCCCTGCCATGGACTCCCTCGACTCGCTCGACGCCGTGCGTGGTGCGCCCGGGCGCACTCGCGGCCAAATCTACCCGCGAGTGCGGGGCCCGGCCCGACGAGGGCACGGTAGCCGGGCGAGGAGTCCTCGGCGTGAACCCTCAGCGGCGCTTGAACAGCAGCTTGGGCAGGCCGGCCGGGATCGGGCGGCGGGTGGTGGCCGGGGTGGGCATCGGCTGTGCGGCGTGCGAGCCGTCCGGCATCGCGCCCGGACCCTCGGCGAGCGGGCCGGAGGGCTCCAGCCGCAGCACCCGGCACTCGCGGGCCCAGCGCTCGGTGATGGCGTCGGTGTCGGGCGCGTTCAGCCGCTTGCCCTTGAGTTCCTCGACCGCGCCCAGCCACTGCGGGCTGCCCGGTGCGAGGTCGACCACCCGGGCGTGCCAGCCGGTCAGCCGGCCGCCCTTGTCCTTGCTGCGGACGGTGACCACGGCCCCGGCGCCGGGGGCCAGGCCGTGCAGCGGCTGCTCGCCGCCCTCGCCGACCACCACGACCGCGCCGTCGTGCCAGGCGTGCCACAGCGGCCGGGCCTGCTCCTGGCCGTCCGCGCGCACCCAGAGCAGGCCGGACTTCTTCGCGGCCTCCTCCAGCAGTGCCTGGTCGAGGAAGGCGTCGGCGGTCGCGGCAGCGGGCGTACGGTCCATGGCCGACAGCGTACGGCTTTCCGGTCCGTTCCCGTCCACGGGACGCCGGGACGTCTCAGCCCCCGGGCGACAGTTCCATTACTGCGCCACGGGCCTTACCGTATGAGCGCCCCGCCCACCGCGACCAGCAGAGGAGCGCCGTGCCCGCCGCCCGGCCCGCGACCGCCCCCGCCGCCACGCCCACCGCCGACCCGCGGCCGACGCCTCCGCTCCCCACCCTCGACCTGCTGCTGCTCGCCGTCTCGATCGGCGGCATCTCGCTGTCCGGCCCGCTGATCAGCGCCACCGCCGCGCCCGCGCTGGCGATCGCCTTCTGGCGCAACGTCATGTCGGTCGGGGTCCTGGGCCCGTACGCGCTGCTGCGCCACCGCGCCGAGCTGCGCGGGATCGGCCGGCGGGCGCTGCTGCTCGCGGTCGCGGCCGGGGCGCTGCTCGCCGTCCACTTCGCGCTGTGGATGCCCAGTCTGCGGATGACCTCGGTGGCCTCCGCCACCGCCCTGGTCACCACCACCCCGCTGTGGACCATCCTGCTGATGCGGTTGATGGGCGTCCGGGCGCCCCGGACGGTCTGGCTCGGCACGGTCGTGGCCTTCGCCGGCGTGCTGGTGCTCACCGGGGTCGACCTCTCTCTCTCCCCGCGCGCGCTGCTCGGCGACGCGCTCGCCCTCGCCGCCGGCCTGGCCGCGGCCGGGTACATGCTGCTGGGCGCCGAGGTCCGCAGGACCGTCAGCACCACCGCGTACACGCTGGTCTGCTACGCCACCACGGCGGTCGTCCTGCTCGGCATCTGCCTGGTCGCCGGGACCCCGCTGTCCGGCTGGCCGGCCGGGGTGTGGTGGCAGATCGTGCTGCTGATGGTCGCCGCCCAGCTGCTCGGCCACTCGCTGAGCAACCGCGTGGTGCGCAACCTCGGGCCGTCGATCACCTCCACCGCGATCCTGTTGGAGACCCCGGGCGCGGCCCTGATCGCCGCGCTCTGGCTGGGCCAGTGGCCCCCGGCGGCCGCCTACCCGGCGGTGGTGCTGATCCTGCTCGGCCTCGTCCTGGTCGCCCGCGGCGGCCGGCGCTGACCGGCCGCGGTCCAGGCCCTAGAGCCAGCCGTTGCGGCGGAAGCCCCGGTACATCCCGACGCAGATCAGCGCGATCGCGCCGAGCACCATCGGGTAGCCGTACTCGTGGTGCAGCTCGGGCATGTAGTCGAAGTTCATGCCGTACACGCCGGTGATCATGGTGGGCACGGCGAAGATCGCCGCCCAGGCGGTGATCTTGCGCATGTCCTCGTTCTGCGCGACCGAGACCTGCGCCAGGTTGGCCTGCAGCAGCGAGTTCAGCAGCTCGTCGAAGCCGTGCACCTGCTCGGCGACCCGGGCCAGGTGGTCGGCGACGTCCCGGAAGTACTTCTGGATGTCCGGGTCCACCAGGCGCTGCAGCGGCTCGGACAGCTGCTGCATCGGGCGCAGCAGCGGCACCACGGCGCGCTTGAACTCCAGGACCTCGCGCTTGAGTTGGTAGACCCGGCCGACGTCGGAGCTGCGGCCGCCCTTGGCCGAGAAGACGCCGTACTCGATCTCGTCCACGTCGTTCTGCAGCCGCTCGGCGACCAGCAGGTAGTTGTCCACGACGTGGTCGGCGATCGCGTGCAGCACCGCCGCGGGGCCCTTGGCGAGCAGTCCGGCCTCGTCCGCGTCGGCCTCCAGGCGGTGGCGCAGCTCCTGCAGCGAGCCGTGGCCGCCGTGCCGGACGGTGATCACGAAGTCCCGCCCGGCGAACACCATCAGCTCACCGGTGTCCACCACCTCGCTGGTCGGCGTGAGCTGGTCGTGCTCGACGTAGCGGATGGTCTTGAAGACGGCGAACAGGACGTCGTCGTAGCGCTCGACCTTGGGCCGCTGGTGCGCGTGCACCGCGTCCTCGACCGCGAGCGGGTGCAGGCCGAAGCGCTGGGCGATCCCCTCGAACTCCGCCTCGGTCGGCTCGTGCAGTCCGATCCAGCTGAACGAGCCCGCGCCGTCCTGGAGTTGCTGCTCGGCCTTGACCCGGCGGGCGGCCTCGCGCGGGCTGCAGGACTCGCCCTTGCGCTTGCCGTGCTGGTAGACCGCGCAGTCCACGACCGCCGAAGCGGCGTCCTCGGGCAGGACGTCGTACACCCCGGCCACGACCCGGCGGCGGTTGGTGCGGACGGCGGCACGCAGGCTGTTGATCATCGACATGGCAGGCTCCCAGGGGCAGGGAGCCGTCGCAAGGCGGCGCGGAAGAAGAAACGTTCGGCCGCGGTACGACGGCGAAGAACACCGGTGAAAGGGGGGATGAAGGTGCTCTCCCGGCCGGTCCGTCCGCCGTGGTCCTGCGCCCTGGGCTACTGCGGCTGATTCAGCCGATTGGGCCTGCGGGGCGAGGGGTACGGGGAAGTCGGGGCCGGGCAGAGCTGCCGGTACTGCATGGTCGGCCGGTATCCACCGCAACCACCTCCTTCGCGCCGCCGCCCCGGGACGGAAGCATCCCGGTGGCCAGTCGCTCACCCTAACATCTGACCGGCCATCGGCGCCCGGGGGTTCCCCGAGGCTTTACGGGTCCTTGACGGGCCGCTCCACCGGGCCGCCCGCACGCGGCCCGCGCGCCCCACCGGGTTACGCTCACCGGCATGGCCCACGACTTCCCGCTCTTCGGCGATCCCCACGGCGGCAGCTCCCCGGAGCTCTCCCGGGAGGCGGTGCTCGCCGCCGTCGAGGCCCGGCTGATCTCCACCTTCGGCGAGCCGAGTGGCCGGGCCGCGGTCACCTTCCTCGGCACCGACCGGATCGAGGTGCTGCGCTTCGGCCCCGACGCCGAGGGCCTGGTCCGGTACGCGACGCTCGGGATGTCCGCCACGCCGATGGCCGACCCGACCGCGATGGTCGCCGACCAGGTGCGCGGCCCGCGCGCCGAACTGGTGCTGACCGTCCGCGGCGGGCGTGACGGCGTGCTGCGCAGCCTGGCCACCTTCGCCGCCACGCCGCAGGTCGAGGGCCTGGTGGTGGCCCCGGGCGGCTCGCTGGACCTCGGCGCCCCGCTGTGGGAGGGCGCGCCCTTCACCTCGGTGCTGGCCGCCGAGCCGGGCGGTCTGGTCGAGGACCTGGAGCTGGCCGAGCCGGCCGAGCCGGTCCGCTTCCTGCCGCTGCTGCCGATGACGCCCAACGAGGCGGGCTGGAAGCGGGTGCACGGCGCGGCCGCGCTCCAGGAGCGCTGGCTGAACCAGGGCACCGACCTGCGCGACCCGGAGCGCCGCGGCGTCCGGCTGGACTGACGGCCCGGCCCGCGGCCCGGTCGGCGTTCCCCGACGCTCCTCGGCGGGCCCCCGGCGGCCGCTGACGGCTGTTCAGGCGCCGCTCGGGCAGGGGTCGGACCGGACCCGGGCAGAGCGTGCGGGACGCGCCCGCAGGCCCCTGCCGCGCCCCGCACGCCGGAGCGCGGCGGCCCGTACCCTCAGCGCTCGATCGGCTTCGCGCCGGTGGCCTGCGCCAGCAGTGCCTCGTAGACGGCGGGGTCGGTGGTGTGCTCGCCGAGCCGGACGGTCTTGCGGGTGCCGTGGTAGTCGCTGGACCCGGTGACCAGCAGGCCGAGCTCCCCGGCCAGACCGCGCAGCCGGGCCCTGGTCTCCTCGTCGTGGTCGGTGTGGTCGACCTCCAGTGCGCCCAGCCCGGCCGCCGCGAGGTCGGCGATCACCGCGTCCGGGACCACCCGGCCGCGCTTGACCGCGCCGGGGTGGGCGAAGACCGGCACCCCGCCGGCCGCCCGGACCAGCCGGACCGCCTCCAGCGGGTCGGTCTCGTGCTTGCGGACGTCCGCCCGCCCGCCGTTGGCCAGCCACTCGGGGGTGAAGGCGTCCGAGACGGTGGCCACCACGCCCGCCTCGACCAGCGCGCTGGCGATGTGCGGCCGCCCGACCGAGCCGGCGCCCGCGATCCGCTGCACCTGCTCCCAGCTGATGTCCGCGCCGAGCTCCCGGCAGCGCTCGACGATCGCCCGCCCGCGCCGGAACCGGTCGGTGCGCACCAGCTCCCGCTCCCGCGCGAACTCGGGCTCCTCCGGGTCGAACAGGTACGCCAGCAGGTGCATGCTGACGCCGTCCACGACGCAGGACAGTTCCGCGCCGGGCACGACGGTCAGTCGGGTGCCGTCGGGCAGCGCGTGCACCGCCGCGGCCGCCTCGGCGTGGCCGGCCACGGTGTCGTGGTCGGTGAGCGCCACGACGTCGAGGCCCGCGGCGACGGCCGCCGCGACCAGCTCGGCCGGGCTGTCGGTGCCGTCGGAGGCGTTGCTGTGGGCGTGCAGGTCGATGCGCACGGGGCGGGCTCCTGGGGGCTCGTGGGTGCCGACCAGGATAGGCCGTCCGGGCGAGGGGCGGGCGGTGCGGCGGGAGAGCGGGCGGCCCGGGCGGGTCAGCCGAGCAGTCGGGGTGAGAGCGCTCCGCAGGGCAGCAGGTCCAGCTCGGCACCGGCGTCGCGCAGGTCGGTGAGCACCAGCTCGTCGTACATCACCAGCGCGGACTGCTCGGGCCAGGCGATCGCCCAGAGCCACAGCCCGCGCGCCTCGCCGACGAAGACCGCGCGGTCGGCCGGGGCGTCCGGGACGTGGAACATCGGGGTGGGCCGGCCGGCGGCCATCAGCTTGGCGTCGGCGGGCTTGTAGAGGCCGACGGAGTCGCCCGGGTCGGGCCCCGGGAGTCCGGCGTAGCGGGCACCGAGCCCGACGCCCAGTTCCTCGGCGACCAGCACCAGTTCACCGAAGCCGCCGAGCGGCGCAGGGCCGGAGCAGGCGACGGCGGTGGCGCGGGCGCCCGAGACGTCGTCGCCGGCGTGGGCGATGCCGGTGTAGAGCCAGCCGACCGGGAGCGGCCAGGGCATCCAGACGGGGACCTGCGAGCGGGCGACGGCGACGCCCAGGGCCTCGACGCTCGGGGGCAGCACGGGCTGCATCGGGTGCACGGCTCCGTGCCGGTCGCACTGCCAGGTGTCTGAGAACAGACCGGGGGCGCGGACCCGACCGGCGCACCTCGGGCAGCTTGGCTCGCCCCTCATAGCCGACAACGCTCCTCCCTCCGGACCGCCGCGTCAAGGACGATCACCCGTACGGAGGGCTCGGCGGCACCTGTCGGTGGTGGACGCCCGGCCGGCGCGGGGTGGGCGCGGCGCGGGGTGGTTCCCGTTGGGGGATGTCCCGTGACGGGCGGCGGCAAACGTCCGGGGCGCGACCCCGGACACACTGACGCCCCGTCATCGGCGGTCGCGATGACGGGGCGTCAGTCCGGTATCGGGACGTCCGGATCGGACGCCCCCGGCTCGTCTGCGGCGGGTGAGGCCTCCCGGTCGGAGGCGCCGCGCGGGGTCAGACGGTCGGGCACGGCCGGATGAGCAGGCGTTCGCCGGTGCGGGCGGCGGCCTGGACGTGCTCGCGGACGGTCGCGGCGTCGGCGATCAGACGGTCGGTGGCGGAGCCGTTGGTGTCGTCCAGCCGGACGATCTCGAAGCGCATGGTCTTCGTCATGGGCGTCTCCCTTCCTTGCCCTGTCGGGCGGGGCGATTGCGGCTGAGTCGGTATCAGCCCTTTCGGGGTCCTGCGGGTCCGGCGAAGGGGCCGGACCGGGCGGGTCGTGCGTGCGGCGGTCTGCTGCGGCAAGGGCTCCCCCTGCTTGCCTGGTGCGTCCAGTGCCTCGTAACCACGGTGTCGTGGCGGTGCTACCGGGCCGTTGCCCGTCCGTGAAGTCCAGGTTTCGAGCGGTACGCGTCGGCGTCGAGGCCGACGATGATTCCCGGACAGAATCAAAGATTACCGTAACTAACGAATTTTGTCCTGCGATGAAGCCCGTCGAACTTCCGAAAGTGGTACAGACCACTTCCGGAAGGCGGTGAGGTGACGGGGGTCGGTCGGGACCGGAGGGCGGTCAGGCCCAGAACGCGGCCAGCGCCTCGGCGGTCGCGGCCGGCTGCTCGGCGTTGGGGGAGTGGCCCGCGTCCGCGACCACCACCCGTCGGGCGCCCAGGCGCTCGGCCATCCCGGTCTGCTCCGGGACCGGCCAGGCGTAGTCCCGCACGCCGGACAGCACCAGCACCGGCAGCCCGGCGGTGGCGGCGGCCAGCTCGTCCACCCGGTCCGGCGCGGCGACCAGGTGGCCGCCGGTGACGGACAGCGCCCGCGGCACGTTGGCCAGCCAGCGGCGGTGCAGGAACTCCGCGACGGCGGGGTCGAGGGCCGGCAGCGGCTGCCCGCTGTCGGCCTCCATCTGCCGCATGACCTGCCAGATCTCCTCCAGGCCCATCACCTGCAGCGCGTCCAGCAGCAGCTTGGTGCGGGCCGCCTCGGCCGGGTCGATCGCGCCCGGCCCGGTGGACATCAGGGTCAGCGACCGCCACGGCAGCGGGCCGTGCGCGGCGGCGGAGAGCACCGCCTCCCGCACCACCTGGCCGCCGAAGGAGTGCCCCAGCAGGTGCAGCGGCTCGCCGTCCGCCGCCAGCGCCTCGGTGAGCGCCAGCACGTCCGCGCCCAGCTCGCCGACGGCGTACGCCGCCGGGTCGTCCGGCCCACCGGTCTCGTGCTGCCCGCGCTGGTCCACGGCCGTCACCCGGTACCCGGCCGCCGCGAGCGGTTCGAGCAGCCCGATGAAGTCCTCCTTGCTGCCGGTGAACCCCGGGACCAGCAGCGCCGAACCCAGCACCGCCCCGTCGGGCTCCGCCCGCAGCGCCGCGAACCCGCCGCGCCCGGTCACCACCCGCTCGGCCCGCGCGCACCGGGGCAACCTCAGGAACGGCGGCGTGCTCATGGCGTGGTCTCCCTGCTCTCCTGCCTGCGACTTCCCGACGCCCCCGAGCTTAGGGCGTGCCCGCCGCCGTCCGGCGCCCGTGCCGTCGGCGACGTGTCGTGCCCCGCCCGGCGCCGGCGGGCCCGGACGGCGGCAGGCCCCTCGTCGCCGGTGCGGCCGGGGCCCGGGAACGCCCGAGGGGGCGGGCCGGGCCTGTCGGCCTGGCTCGCCCCCTCGGGGGATGCACCGGGATCAGCTCTCCGGGGTCGCCTCGACGGTCGCGGCGGCCTTGCGGGCGCGGGTGCGCTTGCGCGGGGCCGGGACCTC
The DNA here is from genome assembly GCF_040303045.1 of Kitasatospora sp. NPDC096140. Classification (NCBI taxonomy): domain Bacteria; kingdom Bacillati; phylum Actinomycetota; class Actinomycetes; order Kitasatosporales; family Streptomycetaceae; genus Kitasatospora; species Kitasatospora sp. NPDC096140. The sequence goes on along the minus strand of NZ_JBEOUW010000014.1, from coordinate 46,998 downwards.
GGCCACGTCGGCCTCGGCGGCCGGGGCCGCCGGGGCGGTCTCGGCGGTGGCCGCGGCCTTCGGCTTGCGGGTCCGGGTCCGGGTGGCGGGCTTCTTCTCCTCGGCCGGGGCCTCGGTGACGACGGCCTCGGCGACGGCAGCCTCGGTGGCGGCCTCGACGGCCTCCGCCTTCGGCTTGCGCGTGCGGGTCCGGGTGGCGGGCTTCTTCTCCTCGGCCGGGGCCTCGGTGACGAC
>NZ_JBEOUW010000014.1:0-46665 GCF_040303045.1 Kitasatospora sp. NPDC096140 | reverse complement strand
TGCCTCGGTGGCGGCCTCGACGGCCTCCGCCTTCGGCTTGCGCGTGCGGGTCCGGGTGGCGGGCTTCTTCTCCTCGGCCGGGGCCTCGGTGACGACGGCCTCGGCGACGACGGCCTCGGTGGCGGCCTCGACGGCCTCCGCCTTCGGCTTGCGCGTGCGGGTCCGGGTGGCGGGCTTCTTCTCCTCGGCCGGGGCCTCGGTGACGACCGCCTCGACGGCGACGGCCTCGACGGCCGGAGCGGCCTCGACCGCCTCCGCCTTCGGCTTGCGCGTCCGGGTACGGGTGCGGGCGGCCGGCTTCTCCGCCACCGCAGCCTCGACGGCGGGAGCGGCCTCGACGGCCGGAGCCGCCTCCACCACGGTCGCCTCGACCGCGGCAGCGGCCACGGCCTCACCGGCGGCACCGCCGCGCGAGCGGCGACGGCGACGGCGCGGTGCGGCCTCGCCCTCGGCGCCCTCGACGGCCGGGGCCGCCACGGCGGCCTCGGTCACGCCGGCGACGGCCTCGCCCTCGGCGCCGAGCGCCGAACCACGACGGGTGCGGCGGCGCTCACGGGTGCGGCGCGGCTTCTGCTCCTCGGTCTCGGCCGGGGCGGCGGCCGGACGGCCGGGGCCGCCCTGTCCGGCGCGACCGCGGCCGGAACGGGCGGAACGGCTGCCGCGTCCGCCGGTCTCGCCGAGGTCCTCGACCTCCTCCGCGTTGAGCCCCGCCCGGGTCCGCTCCGAGCGCGGCAGGACACCCTTGGTGCCCGGCGCGATCTTCAGCAGCTCGTACAGGTGCGGCGAGGTGGAGTAGGTCTCCTCCGGGTCGTTGAACGGCAGGTCCAGCGCCTTGTTGATCAGCTGCCAGCGCGGGATGTCGTCCCAGTCGACCAGGGTGACGGCGGTGCCGGAGGCGCCGGCCCGGCCGGTGCGGCCGATCCGGTGCAGGTAGGTCTTCTCGTCCTCGGGGCACTGGTAGTTGATGACGTGCGTGACGCCCTCGACGTCGATGCCGCGGGCGGCGACGTCGGTGCAGACCAGGACGTCCACCTTGCCGTTGCGGAAGGCCCGCAGCGCCTGCTCGCGGGCGCCCTGGCCGAGGTCGCCGTGGACCGCGCCGGCCGCGAAGCCGCGCTGGGTCAGCTGGTCGGAGACGTCGGCGGCGGTGCGCTTGGTGCGGCAGAAGATCATCGCCAGCCCGCGGCCGTCGGCCTGCAGGATGCGCGAGACCATCTCGACCTTGTCGAGCGAGTGCGCACGGAAGATGTGCTGCTCGATGTTGGCGACGGTGGTGCCGGTGTCGTCCGGGGCGGTGGCCCGGATGTGGGTCGGCTGGCTCATGTACCGGCGGGCGAGGCTGATGACCTGGCCCGGCATGGTGGCCGAGAACAGCAGGGTCTGCCGCTTGGCCGGCAGCATGGTGATGATCTTCTCGACGTCCGGCAGGAAGCCGAGGTCGAGCATCTCGTCGGCCTCGTCCAGGACCAGCGCGCGGACCTTGGACAGGTTCAGCTTCTTCTGGCCGGCCAGGTCGAGCAGTCGGCCCGGGGTGCCGACCACGATGTCGACGCCCTTGGTGAGCGCCTCGACCTGCGGCTCGTACGCCCGGCCGCCGTAGACGGCGAGGACGCGCACGTCGCGGACCTTGCCGGCGGTCTGCAGGTCGTTGGTGACCTGGGTGCAGAGCTCACGGGTCGGGACGACGATCAGCGCCTGCGGGAAGTCCGAGAGCTGCTCCTCGGTGCACCGGCCGGCGTCCACGTCGGCGCGCACGACGACCCGCTCGATCAGCGGGAGGCCGAAGCCGAGGGTCTTGCCGGTGCCGGTCTTGGCCTGGCCGATGACGTCGTGGCCGGTCAGCGCGACCGGGAGGGTCATCTCCTGGATGGGGAAGGGGTGGACGATGCCGACGGCTTCGAGCGCCTCGGCGGTCTCCGGGAGGATCCCCAGGTCCCGGAACGTCGTCTTGATGGGTTCAGCGGTGGTGGACAGGGTGCTGCCTCTTCCGTGTGGAGGGGCCGAGAGCGAGCGGCGGGCGGGCAGCCGCGCGGCTGCGTACGGGCCTGTGCGGCCCCGATTACAGCTGCGCGGACGCACAACCGCGCCGGTCCCTGCGGCCGGCCGGTGCGCGCTGCCCTGGTGCGGGGCGCGTCGCCGGCGGCGTCGGGGAGGGTTCCCGTGAGGGACCTGCGCGGGACCTCCGCCAGGGGGCGTGGTCTCGGCGGCCCTCGCTCGGCCACTGATGCGGTGCCAAGGCTTGAAGTCCAAGCCATGGTCGGAGCCGATCGGCTCTCCGACCGGGCATCCGCGTACGTGAGTACCCGTGCCTCCGGTGCGGACACGTCCGGCTGGACGGTGCCGCTTCGGAGCGGGCTTGCGCGGGTTACCGAGACGGCGGTGACACCGTGCAAGCACGACGGGGCTCCGTACCACCATACAGTCAGGCGACGACTCGAACACGTGACGCGTCTGACATTGCCCCCGGCGACCGCCGCACGATCACACGATCGGGCCGGTCACCCGGCGTCGCGACACGGGCGGGAGCCCGGGGACAGGCCTTAAGGTGACAGGTCATGGAGACCCATGGTGAGACGCAGGACGCCGCGGCCGGCTCGATCGGCGACTGGGCCGCGTGCTCGGCCGACCCCGGCTACCGGGCGGCGGTGCTGGATCTGCTCGGCGCGCTCGCGTACGGCGAGCTGAGCGCCTTCGAGCGGCTCGCCGAGGACGCCAAGCTGGCGCCGGACCTCGCCGACAAGGCGGCCCTGGCCCGGATGGCCTCCGCCGAGTTCCAGCACTACCAGCGCCTGCACGACCGGCTCGCCGAGATCGGCGCCGACCCGCAGGAGGCGATGCGCCCGTTCGTCGAGCCGCTGGAGCTGTTCCACCGGATGACGGCGCCCTCGGACTGGCTGGAGGGCCTGGTCAAGGCCTACGTCGGCGACGCCATCGCGACCGACTTCTACCGCGAGGTGGCCGTCCGGCTGGACGACGACACCCGCGACCTGGTGCTCGGCGTCATGTCCGACACCGGCCACGCCCAGTTCGCCGTCGACAAGGTGCGCGAGGCGATCCAGGCCGACCCGCGGGCCGGCGGCCGGCTCGCCCTGTGGGGCCGGCGGCTGATGGGCGAGGCGCTCAGCCAGGCCCAGCGGGTGGTCGCCGAGCGTGACGCGCTGTCCAACCTGCTGGTCGGCGGCGTCCGGGTGCAGGGCTTCGACCTCGTCGAGGTCGGCAAGATGTTCAACCGGATCACCGAGGCGCACACCAAGCGGATGGCCGCCCTGGGCCTGGCCAGCTGACCGACCGGCTACGCGGGCCGGTGCCGCCGCGGCGCGCGGTGGGCGCCGGTCCGGTGCGGGTGGTGGCGGTGCGCCGGGGCCCGCCCGGCGGCGAGGTCCGGCCGGGCCAGCATCGAGGTGAGCACGGCCGAGGCCAGTGCGGCCGCCGCCACCGACACCGCCGGGTAGCGCCCGTCCAGGCAGAAGTGCGCCACCACCCCGCCGACCAGTGCCGCCGCCAGTGCGGTGCCGAGCGTCAGGGCGCGCGGAGCCCGGAAGTACGCGGGCAGGGCCAGCAGTGCGGCGCCGCCCGTGACCTGGCCGACGAGGGCGAACGCGAGCGACTCCACCAGCAAGGTTGCCTCCCGGGGACGGGCGTGCGGCACCGTTGCCGCACCTGTCGCCGTACCCCGCCCCACCCGGCCGTACACGCAGCGGTGCCCCGCTCCCTCGCGGGAACGGGGCACCGGTAACGACTGCTCGGGCGGCGCCTCAGAGGGTGCCGAAGCCGACCTTGCGGACGGCCTGCTCACCGATCTCCACGTACGCCAGGCGCTCGGCCGGGACGATGACGCGACGGCCGTGCTCGTCGGTCAGCGTGAGGAGCTTCTCCGAGCCCTCCAGCGCCTTCGCGACCGCGCTCTGGACCTCATCGGCAGTCTGCGAGCTCTCGATCACGATCTCGCGCGGCGCGTTCTGCACGCCGATCTTGACCTCCACGGCTTCCGTCCCTCCGGGGTTGCAGCCTCCACGCGCGGGCACCGGACCGCCTGGAACAAGCGTTCGCGGCGACCGCGCCGTACGGCTTCACCATAGAGCACCGGATCAGCGCCCAGGCGAAGGTCGGCGGATCACCCCTGGTGGGCACCCTCACCGGGCAGGTCGCCCGGGTGCATCGGGAAGCCCTTCAGACCGCGCCAGGACAGGCTGGCGACCAGTCGCACCGCCTCGTCGCGCGGGATCTCCAGACCCTGCGAGAGCCAGTACCGGGCGGTGATCTGGGCCAGGCCGCAGACGCCGGCGGCGAGCAGCTTGGACTCCGCCTCGGGCAGGTCGGTGTCCTCCTGGATCACCTTGCTGACCAGCGTCGCGCTCGCCTCGGAGGCCCGCTCGACCCGCTCGCGCACGGCCGGCTCGTTGGTCAGGTCCGACTCGAAGACCAGGCGGAAGGCGCCCGACTCGCTGGAGACGTAGTTGAAGTACGCCTCCATGGTGTTGGCCACGCGCTGCTTGTTGTCGTTGGTCGTCGACAGCGCCTCGCGGGTCGACTCGACCAGGGCGTCGCAGTGCTTGTCGAGCAGCGCCAGGTAGAGCTCCAGCTTCCCGGGGAAGTGCTGGTACAGCACCGGCTTGCTGACCCCGGCGCGGTCGGCGATGTCGTCCATGGCGGCCGCGTGGTAGCCCTGCGCGACGAACACCTCCTGGGCGGCACCGAGCAGTTGTTCACGGCGGGCGCTTCGCGGCAGGCGGGCACCGCGCGGGCGCTCCTGCGCCTCCTGGATGGCCGTCACGGCGCTCCTCACTTCGGGTCTGTTCGGGGCTGGCAAGATGGCCGATTCTACTTTTCGGTAACCGCGCCCGCGTTCGGCGAAGGCGAGAAAAGACGGTCGGCTGGTTGTCAGGAGCCCACAATACGGCGCTGACCTCGGCCTCGGCAGTGGTGTGACGAAGGGAAGGGACGGCCGGACCACCCCGGGTGCTCCGGGCCCGGGCTCACTACCATCGTCCACCATGAGCAGCGCTGAGCAGCAGGTACGTACGGTCGAGGTCCCCGGCGCGGTGCTCGCGGTGCACCGGGCCGCCGCCGACGGCGCCGCCGACGCCCGCGAGCCGGGCCTCTTCGTGCACGGGCTCGGCGGCTCGGCCGCCAACTGGACGGCCCTGATGGACCGGCTCTCCGGACTGGTCGACGGCGAGGCCGTGGACCTGCCCGGCTTCGGCCGCTCCCACCCGCCCACCGACGGCAACCTCACCGTCTCCGGCCACGTCCGCGCGGTGATCGGCTACCTGGAGGCCGCCGACCGCGGCCCCGTCCACCTGTTCGGCAACTCCCTCGGCGGCGCGGTCGCCGTCCGCCTCGCCGCCCTCCGCCCGGACCTGGTGCGCAGCCTCACCCTGGTCTCGCCCGCGCTGCCCGAGCTGCCCCCGCAGCGCTCCGCCTGGCCGACCGGCCTGCTCGCCGTCCCCGGGGTGCCCGCGGTGCTGCGCCGGCTGGCCGCGAACGGGCGCGACGTCGAGGCGGCCACCGAGGACCTGCTGCGGCTGGTCTACGGCGACCCGGGCAGCCTGAGCCCGGCCGTCCGGGCCGAGGCGGTCGCCGAGTACCGGCGCCGGCTGGAGGTGCCGCACGCGATGCAGGCGCTGATCGGCTCGGCCCGCGGCATCGTCTCGGCGTACACCGAGCGCGGCGACCAGGCGCTGTGGCGGCAGGCCGAACAGGTCACGGCACCGGTGCTGCTGGTGTACGGGCTGCGCGACAAGCTGGTCTCCTACCGCTCGGCCCGGCGCGCCTGCGCCGCCTTCGCGGACGCCCGGCTGCTGGTGCTGCCGGAGTCGGGGCACGTGGCGATGATGGAGCACCCGGACGAGGTCGCCCGCGCGGTGCGGGAGCTGATCGCGCAGACCGCGCGCTGAGCGGGCGGGCCCGCCGCGGGCGGGCGTCGCGGGCCCGCCGGACGCGGGCGTCGCGGGCGGGCGCGCGTACCGCCCGGTAACGGCCCGGTTCGGGTCGAGGTCACGGCCTTTCACTCGTTCAGGTGGCAGCCAGGCATGTGACCGATGGATTGCCCGGGGCCGGTCCTACCTTTCTGCTGTCGGACCGAACAGGTGTGGGGGAGTCGCGGCCGCCGGAGAAACCGGAGGGCGGCCGCGGTCAGGGGTCCCGGCGGTCGGGTCCGGCCGCCGGAGCGGGCGGGCGCCCGGGGGAACGGAACGCGGCACGGCCGCGGCCGTGCCGCCGGGCCGCCGCACGGGGCGCCGCGGCGCCGGCCCGGCCGACCGACTCCCCGGCCCCGGCCGTCCCCGCTGCGCACGGGGGCGCCCCCGGCCACCGCTCGGGCCGCTCGGCCGTCCGTCGATCCGTCCGTGATCCGTCCGCGAATCCGCTCTGCCCTGGAGGTCTCCCGTGCGCATTGCCCTGCTCACCGAGGGTGCCCGCCCGCATCCCCAGCGTGGCGCCGGAGGCTGGTGCGACCGACTGGCCGAGGGCCTGCCGGAGCACGAGTTCGAGCTGTACCTGCTGACCGGCCCGGACGGCCCGGGTGCCGTCGAGCGGCTGTCGCCCGCCTGGCGCGACGTCCGCGACCTGGCCCTGTGGGGGCGCCGGCCGGCCGGCCGGGCACCCGGCGCGGTGCGCAGACGCAGGTACGCCGGGGCGTACGAGCAGCTGGTGCGGGCGCTGGTGCTGCCGGGGGAGCGGGCCGGCTTCGGCCCCGGGCTGTACCGGCTGGCGGCGCTCGCGGGCGAGGACGGCGGGCTGCCCGCCTTCCTGGCCTCCGCGCACGCCCGGCGGATCCTGGAGCGGACCTGGCGGCTGCCCGGCGCGGACACCTCGGCCGGGCAACCGCTGGTGTGCGACGTACTGGTCGCGGCCGACCTGCTGGAGCAGTGCCTGCGGCCGCTGTCCGCGCCCTGGTACGGCACCGGCCCCGGCGGCCTCGGCGCGGCCGACCTGTGCCACGTGGTCGGCGGCGGGCTCGCCGCGCTGCCCGCCCTGGTGGGCCGGCACCTGCACGGGGTGCCGTTCGTCGTCACCGAGCACGGCCTGCACCTGCGCGAGCAGTACCTCGGCTACCGCGAGGCGCCGTACCGGTGGCCGGTGCGGGTGCTGCTGCTGTCCTTCTTCCGGGCGCTCACCGGCGAGACCTACCGGCAGGCGGCCGTGCTGACCCCGGGCAGCGCCCACGACCGGCAGTGGCAGCGCCGCTGCGGGGCCGACCCGGCCCGCACCCGGGTGGTGTACGAGGGGACGCCGGCCGTGGACCGCCCGGCCGCCGGGCCGGAACCGGCCGCGCCGACCCTGGTGTGGGCGGGCGCGCTGGAGCCCGGCCGGGACCCGGAGCTGGCGCTGCACGCCTTCGCCCGGGTCCGCGACGAGCTGCCCGGCGCCCGGCTGGTGCTGTACGGCGAGGAGGCGGCGCCCGGCTACCGGGCGCACTGCGCGGCGGTGGCCGAGCGGCTGGGGGTGGCCGCCGCGGTGGACTTCGCCGGACGGCCGGGGACGCTCGCCGAGGTCTGGGAGGCCGGTACGGCCGTGGTCTTCTCGGCGCTGTCCCAGCGCGCGCCCCGGCTGCTCGCGGACGCGATGCTCAGCGGCCGGGCGGTGGTGTCCACCGACGTCGGGGTGGCCCGCGAGGTGGTCGGGCCCGCCGGGCTGCTGGTGCCCGCCCGCGACCCGCGAGCCCTGGCCGGCGCCTGCCTGGCGCTGCTGCGCGACGAGGAGCGGCGGGCCCGGCTCGGGCTGGCCGGGCGGCTGCGGGCGCAGGAACGCTTCGCCGTGGAGCCGGTGATCGGCGCCTTCCGGGAGATATACCTGGAACTGGTCTCGCAGTACCCGGCCTTCCCCGGCGGCGGGGGCGGCCCCGCGCCGCGTCCGTTCGCCCGGCCCGCCGAGTACTGGCTGGCGGACGGCCGGGGAGTCCCGGCCGGGGACGGCGGGGACGGCGGGGACGGTGGCGGCGGGGACGGCGTGGGTGCCGACACCCGGACGTCGGCCGCGCCGGAGCCCGCCGCGTTCGCGGAGGCCGTCTGATGTCCGGCCGCGCGGCGCTCGGCAGCAGCGTGGACCCGGTGCGCGAGGTGATGGCGGAGCACCGGGAGCTGTGCGAGCACGCCGTCGACCCGCTGGAGATCGCCGCCGGGCTGGAGGAGGCCGGGTTCGGCCCGGACGCCGCCGCCCGCTGCCGGCACGCCGACCTGTTCTCGCTCGCCGAGGAGCTGTACGCCCGGGTGCCCCGGCGCCCGGCGGAGCCCGGGCCGGTCCGGCCGTCTCGGCGCGGGGCCGCGGCCCGGGCGGCGCTGACCGCCGCCGCGCTGGCCGCGCTGCCCTGCGCGGGGGTGGCCGCGCTCGGTGCCCGCTGGCCGGTGCTGCTGACCGCCGCCGTCCCGCTGGTGCTGCTGCCCGTGCTGACCGCACCGCCGGAGGACGGGCCCGGCCCCTCGACCGCCCCGCCGTGCCGCCCGTCGGACGCCCTCGGGCCGGCGCCGGTGCCGCGGTGGCCCGTGCGGTCCCGTCGGCACCCGGCCGCGTTCGGGTACGGGCTGGGGCTGGCCGCACTGCTGCTGCTCCCGCTGGCCGTACCGGCCGGGGACGGCCCGTCGGCCGTCGCACTGGGACTGGCGGCGGCGGTGTCGGCAGGGTCCGCCGAACGGGCGGCCCGCTGGTACCGGCAGGTCGGCCGGGGCCACCTCGGTGCGGCGGGCACCCTGGCCGAGTTCCGGTCCCGGATGCGGCCGGTGCTGCCGGTCGCGGTCGCCCTGCACCTGGCGGTGCTCGCCGCGCTGACCTTCGCCGCGCTGGCCGTGCGGACCGTCGTCGCGCCGGGCCCGGCACCGGGTCACGGCGGCGGGCTGCTGCACCTGGCGGCCGAGCGGGCCGGCCCGGGGCCGTGGGCGGCGCAGGGCGTGCTGGGCCTGCTGCTGGTGCTGCCCGCGCTGCTGGCGCACTGCGGCCGGCCGACCGCGGCGGCGGTGGGGGTGCTGGCCGGGCCCGCCGCGACGCTGGGGCTGCTCGCCGCGGGCCGCGCCCTGCCCTCGGCCCTCCTGCTCGGCGGCGGCGCCGTCGCGGCGGTGCTGCTGGCGTACGCCTGGGCGGTGCTGGGCCGGGCGGGCTCCTACCGCTGATCCGGCCCGCGCCCCCGCCCCCGATGCCCGCTCCCCGATCCGTGTTTCGTCCCTTCGTTGATTTCAGTCCGCCAGGTCGTCCCCGACCTCGCTTCGTGGAAGGACACCCCCGATGAGGGTGCTGCTGCTGGGCGCCGACGGCTTCATCGGCCGCCGGGTCACCGACCGTCTGCTGATGGACCAGGAGTTGCAGGTGACGGTGCTCGGCCGGCGCGACTCGGCCGACATCCGCTTCGACCTGACCACCGGGAGTCCGGGCGCGCTGGCCCGCTTCCTGGACGCGGTCGCGCCGCAGGTGGTGATCAACTGCGCGGGTGCCACCTACGGCAGCTCGCGCACCCTGATCCGGTCGAACACGCTGGCCGTCGCGACGGTCTGCGAGGCGATCCGGCGCAGCCGGGAGCCGGCCCGGCTGGTGCACGTCGGCTCGGCCGCCGAGTACGGGCCGGTGCCCGGCGGGGTGCCGGTGTCCGAGGCGGCCGAGCCGCGGCCGGTGGGCCCGTACGGGGTGTCCAAGCTGGCCGGGACGGAGCTGGTGCTGGCCTCCGGGCTGGACGCGGCGGTGCTGCGGGTGTTCGACGTGGTGGGACCGGGCGCGCCGACCGCCTCGCTGTTCGGGCGGCTGGCCGAGGGCCTGCGGCGGGCGCTGGAGCGGGACGAGAACCAGGTGCGGATGCCGGACCTGTCCGGATACCGGGATTTCGTCGACGTGCGGGACGTCGCGCGGGCCATCCAGGCGGCCGCGGTGTCGGCCGCCACCGGGGTGATCAACATCGGCAGCGGGCACGCCGTCCGGGCCCGGGACGCGGCCCAGCTGCTGGTGCGGGCCTCCGGCTTCGAGGGGTCGATCGTCGAGGAGAACCGGCAGGTCCTGCTGCCGGCGCAGGCCGTCGGGGCGGGCGGCGACCACCTGCCCGGCCACCTGCCGGGCCACCTTCCCGGCCACCACCACCAGCCCGGCCCGTACCTGCCGGGGCACCGGCTGGAGGGGCAGCGGCCGGACGGTCGGGCGGTGCCGGGCGAGCCGGTGCCGTGGCGGCAGGCGGACGTGCGCACCGCCAGGGACCGTCTCGGATGGCGGACACAGGTGCCGTTGGAGGAGTCCCTGGGGGACGTCTGGCTGGAGACGGCCTGCCGGGTCTGAGGGTGTTCCGCAGGCTTCCCCGGGCCCGGGAAACCCAGGCCCGGGGCGGCTGTCGGGGCCTCGCGGCCGATTCCACGATCCGGCGCGGCCCGTCTCGCCCTTCGGACGAGCTGTCTCGGAATACCGGGGGGACGTGACACTGTTGCTCTGGACAGCCACCCGAGTGGCGGAGCAACAACCCCACACCGAGGCTGGCCCTGGCCACCCCGAACAAGACACCCATCGGAGTCCCCGTGTCGTTGCCACCCCTGGTCGAGCCGGCCGACGAGCTCACCGTCGATGAGGTCCGCCGGTACTCCCGCCACCTGATCATCCCCGACGTGGGCATGGCCGGGCAGAAGCGGCTGAAGAACGCCAAGGTGCTGTGCGTCGGCGCCGGCGGTCTGGGCTCGCCCGCGCTGCTGTACCTGGCCGCCGCCGGTGTCGGCACGCTGGGCATCGTCGAGTTCGACGTGGTGGACGAGTCGAACCTGCAGCGGCAGATCATCCACGGCCAGTCGGACGTCGGCCGCTCCAAGGCGGAGTCGGCGCGCGACTCGGTCAAGGAGATCAACCCGTACGTGGACGTGGTGCTGCACGAGGAGCGCCTCGACAACTCCAACGTCATGGAGATCTTCTCCGGCTACGACCTGATCGTGGACGGCACCGACAACTTCGCCACCCGCTACCTGGTGAACGACGCCGCGGTGCTGCTCGGCAAGCCGTACGTGTGGGGCTCGATCTACCGCTTCGACGGCCAGGCCAGCGTGTTCTGGGCCGAGCACGGCCCCTGCTACCGCTGCCTGTACCCGGAGGCCCCGCCGCCGGGCATGGTCCCCTCCTGCGCCGAGGGCGGCGTGCTGGGCGTGCTGTGCGCGTCCATCGGCTCGATCCAGGTCAACGAGGCGATCAAGCTGCTGGCCGGCATCGGCGACCCGCTGGTCGGCCGACTGATGATCTACGACGCCCTGGAGATGAACTACCGCCAGGTGAAGATCCGCAAGGACCCGAACTGCGCGGTCTGCGGCGAGAACCCGACGGTCACCGAGCTGATCGACTACGAGGCCTTCTGCGGCGTCGTGTCGGAGGAGGCGCAGGCCGCCGCCGCCGGTTCGACCGTCACCTCGCAGCAGCTGAAGCAGTGGCAGGACGACGCGGAGGACATCTACCTCATCGACGTCCGCGAGCCCGGCGAGTTCGAGATCGTCAACATCCCCGGCGCGGTGCTGATCCCGAAGAACGAGTTCCTGATGGGCGACGCGCTGGAGAAGCTGCCGCAGGACCGGAAGATCGTGCTGCACTGCAAGTCGGGCGTGCGCTCGGCCGAGGTGCTGGCCGTGGTGAAGGCCGCGGGCTTCGCCAACGCCGTCCACCTGGGCGGCGGCGTGCTCGGCTGGGTGAACCAGATCGAGCCGCACAAGCCGGTCTACTAGCAGGTGTCGCACGACTGAGGGCCCCGCCGCACGGCGGGGCCCTCAGTCGTGCGCCGGGCACCCCGGCGGCGGGTCAGAGCGCCTGCCGGCGCTGCAGCACGTTGTAGGCGATCCAGCCCGGCAGGACCGGCAGCCAGAAGGTGAGCGCCCGGTAGAGGAAGACCGCCGGGGTGGCGACCGCGGGGGACACGTCCGCGACGGTCAGGGCGCCGATCAGGGCGACCTCGACCGGGCCGATGCCGCCCGGGGTGGGGATCGCCGAGCCGGCCGCGTTGGCGGTCAGGAAGACCACCGCGACCGCCGAGAAGCTGACGTCGCCGCCGAAGGCCTGCACCGAGAAGTCCAGGCAGGCGGTGAAGGAGAGGGTCAGCAGCAGGATGCCGCCGAAGCCGGTGACCAGCTTGCTGGGCGTCTGCATCAGGTCGAGCATCCGCGGCACCACGCCGAAGAACAGCGAGCGCAGCCGGCCCAGCACGAACCGGCGCAGCGGCGCGACGGCGGCCACCACCAGGGCGAGCACGGCGGCGGTCAGCACGCCGATGATCACCGCGCGGGAGGCGGAGAGGTCGCCGTTGGTCTGGCTGCCGGTGATCAGACCGAAGCTGAACAGCAGCAGCAGGTGCCCGGCCAGGCCCGCCAGCTGGGAGGCGCCGACCGAGGCGACCGCCTGGCCGGAGCGGATGCCGGCCTTCTGGAGGTAGCGGGTGTTGAGCGCGATGCCGCCGATCGCGGCGGGGGCGACCAGTTTGACGAACGAGCCGGCCAGCTGGGCGGCGACGGTGCGCCGGAACGGCAGCTTCTCGGGGACGAAGCCGGTCAGGCTCATCGCGGCGGCGACGTAGCTGAAGGCGGCCGCGAGCAGGGCGGCCGCGGCCCAGGCCCAGTTCATCTGGGAGAGCTTGAGCTGGGCCGGCTTGATGGTGGTCAGGGCCAGGTACGCGGCGAAGGTGAGCGCGATGACCATGATCAGGGTCTTCGGCTTCAGCCGTTCCAGCTTGGCCGGCTCCATCGGCGCCTCGGGGGCGATCTGCAGGATCTGCCCGCGGATGCGGCTCAGCAGGTCCTCGCCGGCCACCGCGATGTCCTCCTCGGCCTGCTGCTGGGTGCGCTCGCCGGCCGCGACCTGCTCCAGCGCCTTGGCCCTGGCGGTGGCCTTGCGCTCCTTGCTGAGCTTCGACAGGTCCACCCTGGTGGACCGGCTCATCCCGACCGGCTGGAGCAGTGGCAGCGCCTGGGCGACCCGCTCGGCGCCGAGCACCGCGTTGGCGGTGGCGACGGCCCGCTCCGGGCCGATCCGCAGCGCGAAGGTGGTGAGCAGCTGGGCGACGTCGATGCGCAGGGTGAGGTCGGTGGCGGCGATGTCGCCGCCGGAGAGGTTGACCAGGCAGGCGCTTCGCTCGTCCACCACCAGCAGGGACTCGCCGGTCAGCCGGCGGTGGGCGATCCGGCGCTCGTGCAGCGCGGCCACCGACCGCCAGATCGAGGCCATCACCTCGTCGGTGACCTCGTCGTCGGCCAGCTCGTCGAGGGTGCGGCCCTCGACGTTCTCGTACACCAGGATCGCCGCGTCCGGGCCGAGCTCGGAGGTGGCGACCAGCTGCGGGGCGTGGGCGCCGGAGGCGGCCGCCGCGTACGCGATCAGGGCCTCCTGCTCCAGCGCCTGGCGCAGCGACTGCGGGCTGCGGCGCACCGCGACCGAGCGCAGCCGCAGCCGCCGCCAGGCCCGGTAGAAGAAGCCGGAGGCCTGCTGCTCGCGGTCGATGATGTGGACGTCCAGGGGCCGGCCGCCCTGCTGGGTGACGTAGTAGCGGCGGGTGCCGCCGGGGGCGTCGGGGGCGCGGTGGGCGCCGTCCGGGGTGAAGCCGACCTTGCGCAGGCCGATCATCAGGTGCTGGCCGGTGGGCCGGATGTTGGGGGAGCCGATCGCGTACAGCGTGCCGTAGGCGACGGACCAGCCGATCAGCACCGTGAGCATCAGCGACAGCGGGGTGGTGTAGCCGCCGAGGAGCTCGGTGACGCCGCTGAAGACCACCACCACCCACAGGGCGACCCGCCAGCGCGGTCTGCTCGACATGCCGACGGCGGTCATGTAGGCGATCACCGGGGCGAGGTAGCCGTGCACCGGGTCGGTGAGGGTGCCGTTGCTGTCCAGCGGCAGCCTGGTCAGCGCGTCGCGGATGTGTTCGGAGGCGCCCTCGGCCACCCACCAGTCGATGCCCAGCGAGACGCCGTACGCGAGCACCGAGGCGAGCACGCCGTCGGCGACCCGCAGGCCGTCGCGTTTGATCAGCCGTTCGACGGCGAAGGCCAGCGGCACGGCGAGCACCGCGACGCTGGAGACCAGGCCGGTGATGGTGGAGAGCACCGCGGAGAAGTGCGGCGCGTTGGTCGCGATGTCCTGCTCGATGCCGGTGGTGGTCGAGGTGGCGATGCCGGCCAGCACGAAGACGGCGACTATCCCGAAGACGCCGGCCAGGAAGCGGATCAGGTCGGACGGGCGGTGCGCGCGGGCGGCGAGCAGCGGCTCGTCGACGTCCAGGTGCGGGGCGTCGTCCAGCGGGTCCTGGTGGTCCGCCAGCGGTTCGGGGGCCGCCGGTTCGGGGGCCGCCGGTTCGGGGGTCGAGGGCTCGGGGGTCGAGGGCTCCGGGGCCGTCGGCGCCGGGACGACCGCCTTCGGGGCCGCGGCCTCCGGTGGTGCGGTCCGTTCGGGCTGTTCCGGGGCCCGGGCGGGCGCGGGGGTCTTGATCGTCCGGTCCTTGATCAGGGAGACTTCCGGCGTCGGCCCGGGTTCGGGTCGGCCTTCGGTCCCGCCGCCGGGCGCCGGGGGCACGGCGGCAGAGGACTCGTCGGAGTCCTTGTCCACGCCCACGTCAGCCGTCCCGGTCATCTGGTCTTGTCCTCGTATCACCACTCACCGCCCCGAAGATGGTGGCATGCCCCGGCCCCCCGTGCTGGACAGGGGGCGGATCGGGCGCGGCGTCCCGTTCGTACGGGACCAAGGGTGCGCCCCCGTGAGGAAGAATGCCGCAGGTGACGGACGTAACAGACGACGGCCTCCCGGACGCCCTGCCGCCCTTCGCCGAACTGGTGCTCGACCTGACCGAGCGGATTCCACCCGGCAGGGTGATGACCTACGGCGACGTCGCCGAGTACCTCGGCCAGGGCGGGCCCCGGCAGGTCGGCCGGGTGATGGCCCTGTACGGCGGCTCGGTGCCCTGGTGGCGGGTGATCCGCGCGGACGGCCGCTTCCTGCCCGGGCACGAGCACCGCGCCCTCGCCCACTACGGCGAGGAGGGCACCCCGCTGCGCGAGCTCGCCGACCCGCCCCGGGTCGACCTCCGGCGGGCCCGCTGGGACGGCCGGGAGATTTCCCCGAACTCCCCGCACGGACGGGATTGACGGGGGAGGATCGTAGGCTCGATGCGGGCGGGCCCGAGCGGGCCCGCCCTGCCGTGCCCGCCCCGCCCTGCTCGACCCCAGGATCCGTTCGTTGACTTCCCCCTACCGGCTCGTGCGCAGCCCGCTCGTCCAGCCCGACCCGCCGGTGCTGGACGCCTACCAGCGTGCCGTCGTCGAGCACGCCGACGGGCCGCTGCTGGTCCTGGCCGGCCCCGGCACGGGCAAGACCACCACCCTGGTCGAGGCGGTCGCCCGGCGGATCGCGGACGGCACCGACCCCGAGCGGATCCTCGTCCTCACCTTCAGCCGCAAGGCCGCGATGGAGCTGCGCGACCGGATGTCCGGCCGGCTCGGCAGCTCCGCCGCCGCCCCGCAGGCCACCACCTTCCACTCCTTCTGCTACGCCCTGCTGCGCTCCCACCAGGACCCGCAGGACTACGCCGAGCCGCTGCGGCTGCTCTCCGGCCCCGAGCAGGACGTCATGGTCCGCGAACTGCTGGCCGGCGGCGCCGAGGACGCCCGCCTCGGCAGCTCCCGGATCGCCTGGCCGCTGGACCTGCGGGCCTGCCTGACCACCCGCGGCTTCGCCGACGAGGTCCGCGCCGTCCTCGCCCGCAGCCGCGAGCTCGGCCTCGGCGAGGCCGAGCTGGAGCGCTTCGCCCAGGGCGTCCAGCGCCCCGACTGGGCCGCCGCCGCGCACTTCCTGGCCGACTACCTCGACGTGCTCGACCTGCGCGGCGTCCTGGACTACGCCGAACTCGTCCACCGCGCCGTCCTGCTCGCCGAGCGCCCCGAGGTCGAGGAGGACCTGCGCCGGCGCTACGACGTCGTGTTCGTCGACGAGTACCAGGACACCGACCCCTCCCAGGTCCGGCTGCTGCGCCGGCTCGCCGGCGGCGGGCGCGACCTGGTCGCCGTCGGCGACCCCGACCAGTCGATCTACGCCTTCCGCGGCGCCGACATCAACGGCATCCTCGACTTCCCGCAGACCTTCCGCCGCGCCGACGGCGAGCCCGCCGAGGTCAAGGTGCTGCGGGTCTCCCGCCGCTCCGGAGCCCTCCTGCTCGCCGCCTCCCGGGAGGTCGCCCGGCGGATGCCGATGGGGCGGCTGCCCGCCGACAAGCTCGCCCAGCACCGCGCCCTGCTGCCCTCCCGCGAGGGCGGCCGGGTCGAGGTCTACACCTACCCGACCCCCGGGGCCGAACTCGACTCGATCGCCGACCTGCTGCGCCGCGCCCACCTGGAGGACGGCGTGCCCTGGGGCGAGATGGCCGTGCTCGTCCGGGCCGGTGCCCGCTCGATACCGGGCGTGCGGCGCGCGCTCGGCGCGGCCGGCGTCCCGCTGGAGATCGACGGCGACGACCTGCCGCTGCGCGAGGAGCCCGCCGTCGCCCAGCTGCTGCTCGCTCTGCGGGTCTGCGCCCAGCAGGCGGCCCGGCAGGCCGCCCGCGACCGGCACGGCGAGCCGGACCCCGACACCGGGGACTACGGCGCCCGGGACGACGACACCGGGGACCCCGGCAGCGGGGACGGCGCCGCCGCCGGCCCCGACCCGCTCACCACCGAACTGGCGCACGCCCTGCTCACCGGCCCGCTCGGCGGCCTCGACGGCTCCGACCTGCGACGCCTGGGCCGCGCCCTGCGCGAGGAGGAACGCGCCGCACTGCGCGCCGAAGGCCGCCCCGCCACCGCCCCGCGCCCGGCCGGCGAGCTGATCCGCGAGGCCCTCGCCGAGCCGGAGCGGCTGGTCGCCCTCGACCCCGCGCAGGCCCGCCGCGCCCGCGACCTCGGCACCCTGCTGCGCAAGGTCCGCGAGCTGCTGGCCGGTGGCTGCACCGCCGAGGAGGCGCTCTGGGAGCTGTGGGACGGCAGCCGCCGCTGGCGCGAGCGGCTGGAGCGGGCCGCCCTGCGCGGCGGCGCCGCCGGCCGCAACGCCGACCGCGACCTGGACGCGCTGTGCGCCCTGTTCGAGACCGCGGCCCGTGCCGAGGAGCAGGTCACCGGCCACCGCAGCGCCCTCGACCTGCTCGCCGAGCTCGAAGCCCAGGACATCGCCGCGGACACCCTCACCGTCCGCGCCGTCCGCCCCGAAGCCGTCCGGCTGATGACCGCCCACCGGTCCAAGGGCCTGGAGTGGCGCCTGGTCGTCGTCGCCGGAGTCCAGGACGGCCTCTGGCCCGACCTGCGCCGCCGCGGCTCCCTGCTGGAGGCCGACCGGATCGGCCGCGACGGACTGGCCGAGCCGCTCTCCCCGGCCGCGCTGCTCGGCGAGGAGCGCCGCCTCTTCTACGTCGCCGCGACCCGCGCCAAGGAGCGGCTGATCGTCACCGCCGTGAAGGCCCCGGCCGACGACGGCGACGAGCCCTCCCGCTTCCTGCGCGAGCTCTACCGCGAGGACGTCGACCCCCGTACCGGAAAGGTGGTGCGCCGCACCCCGCCGGTCACCGTCGAGGACGTCACCCACCGCCCGCGCCGACCGCTGTCCGTCGCCGCGCTGGTCGCCGAGCTGCGGGCGGTCACCGTCGACCCGGCCCGCTCGCCCGAGCTGCGCCGCGCCGCCGCCGAACGGCTCGCCACCCTGGCCGCCGCCGCCGACGAGGACGGGCTGCCGCTGGTGCCCGCCGCCCACCCCGAACGCTGGTGGGGACTGGACGACCCGACCGCCGCCCCCGAGCCGCTGCGCAGCGCCGACCTGCCGGTTCGGCTGTCCGGCAGCGGTCTGGAGCAGCTGGAGAGCTGCTCGCTGCAGTGGTTCCTGGACAAGGAGGTCAAGGCGCGCGGCGTCGGCTCGGCGGCCCAGGGCTTCGGCAACGTGGTGCACGCGCTCGCCGACGAGGTCGGCTCCGGCCGCACCCCCGCCGACCTCGCCGTCCTGATGGAGCGCCTGGACACCGTCTGGGACGCGCTGGCCTTCGACGCGCCCTGGAAGTCCCAGCAGGAGAAGACCGAGGCCCGCGCGGCCCTGGAGCGCTTCCTCAACTGGCACGTCCTGGAACGCGGCCGGGACGTGGTCGCCACCGAGCACGGCTTCGACGTCACCCTCGACGTCGGCGGCGTCTCGGTGCGCATCCGCGGCTCGATGGACCGGGTCGAGAAGGACACGGCCGGGCGCGCCTACGTCGTCGACTTCAAGACCGGCAAGCAGCTGCCCACCGACAAGTCCCTGCCCGAGCACAAGCAGCTGGCCGTCTACCAGCTCGCCGTCCGGGCCGGCGCCCTCAACGAGCTGCCCGGCTTCGCCGAGCACACCCCGGCCACCGGCGGCGCCGAACTGGTCCACCTGCGCGAGCCCGCCGGCAAGGCCTCCCAGGACGCCCCCAAGGTGCAGCGGCAGGAGCCGCCGGAGGGCGAGCCGTGGATCGAGGGCCTGCTCGCCGAGGCCGCCGGGAAGGTCCTGGCCGAGCGCTTCGTCCCGCAGACCGGTGGCGGCTGCGACCGGTGCACGTTCCGCCGCAGCTGCTCGGCCCAGCGGGACGGCGCGCAGCTGGTCGAGTAGCCGACGAGTGGCCGTCGGGTGGCCGTCGAGTAGTCGGGGTCACTGCGGCCGGAGGTCCGCAGTGTCGGTCCGGCCCGTTAACGTTGCCGGGTGACCGCCGTGCTCAGCCATCCCGACCAGCTCAAGGAGCTGCTGGGGATCCCCTTCAACCGGGAGCAGATGGCGGCCATCGGCGCCCCCCTGGCTCCGGCCGTGATCGTGGCCGGCGCCGGCTCCGGCAAGACCACCGTGATGGCCGCCCGGGTCGTCTGGCTGGTCGGCTCCGGCGCCGTACGGCCCGAGGAGGTGCTCGGCCTCACCTTCACCAACAAGGCCGCCGGTGAGCTCTCCGAACGCGTCCGCGCCGCCCTGCTCCGCGCCGGGGTGGCCGACCGGGACGCCGCCGACCCGCTCGGCGACCCGGAGATCTCCACCTACCACGCCTTCGCCGGCCGCCTGCTCAAGGAGCACGGCCTGCGGATCGGCATCGAGCCGGACGTGCGGCTGCTCGCCGACGCCACCCGCTTCCAGCTCGCCGCCAAGGTGCTGCGCACCGCCCGCGGCCCGTTCCCCGCGCTCACCGGCACCTTCGCCAACCTGGTCGCCGACCTCACCGCGCTGGACGGCGAACTCGCCGAGCACCTGGTCGAGCCGCAGGCCCTGCGCGACTTCGACGAGGGGCTGCTGGACACCCTCGCCACCGTCAAGCTCACCAACGACGACCTGCGGGCGGTGCCGGCCGCCGCCCGGGCCCGCCTGGAGCTGCTGCGCCTGGTCGAGGAGTACCGGCGCCGCAAGCGCTCCGCCGGGCTGATGGACTTCGGCGACCAGATAGCCGCCGCCGCCCGCCTCGCCCAGCAGCGCCCCGAGGTGGGCGAGCTGCTGCGCGGCCAGTTCCGGGTCGTGCTGCTGGACGAGTACCAGGACACCTCGGTCGCCCAGCGCCTGATGCTCGCCGGGCTCTTCGGCGCCGGCCCGGACGGCGCGGGCAGCGGCCACCCGGTGACCGCCGTCGGCGACCCCTGCCAGGCGATCTACGGCTGGCGCGGCGCCTCCGTCGCCAACCTCGACGAGTTCCCGCGGCACTTCCCCCAGGCCGACGGCCGCCCCGCCGACCGCTACGCGCTCAGTGAGAACCGGCGCAGCGGCGGACGCCTGCTCGCCTTCGCCAACGCGCTCGCCGCGCCGCTGCGGGAGATGCACGAGGGCGTCGAGGCGCTGCGCCCGGCCCCCGGCGCCGAGCTGGACGGCTTCGTGCGGACGGCACTGCTGCCCACCCACGCCGAGGAGGTCGACTGGCTCGCCGACTCGATCTCCCACCTGGTGCGCACCGGCACCGCGCCCGGCCGGATCGCCGTGCTGTGCCGCGGCGGCGCCGCCTTCCCGGACATCCACGCGGCGCTGGTCGCCCGCGAGGTGCCGGTCGAGGTGGTCGGCCTCGGCGGGCTGCTGCAACTGCCCGAGGTGGCCGACCTGGTGGCGGTCTGCGAGGTGCTGCAGGACCCGACCGCGAACGCCGCGCTGGTGCGGCTGCTGGTCGGCCCGCGCTGGCGGATCGGCCCGCGCGACCTCGCGCTGCTCGGCCGGCGGGCCGCCGAGCTGGTCCGCACCGACCGGCCCGAGGGCGTCGAGGCGCTGGCCGCCGCCGTCGCCGAGGCCGACCCGACCGAGGTGGTGTCGCTGGCCGACGCGGTCGAGAGCTTCCTGGACGCCGAGCAGCCGGACGAGCTGCCGTTCTCCGCCGAGGCGCGGGTGCGCTTCGCCCGCCTCGCCCAGGAGCTGCGCGAGCTGCGCCGCTCGCTCGCCGACCCGCTGATGGACGTGCTGCACCGGGTGCTGGCGGCCACCGGCCTGGAGGTCGAGCTCGCCGCCTCGCCGCAGGCCCTGGCCGCCCGCCGGCGGGAGACCCTGCACGCCTTCCTGGACGTCGCCGCCTCCTTCGCCGACCTCGACGGGGACCCGGGCCTCGCCGCCTTCCTCGGTTTCCTGCGGGCCGCCCAGGAGTACGAGCGCGGCCTGGACAGCAGCCTGCCCGGCGGCGAGGACACCGTGAAGGTGCTCACCGCGCACAAGTCCAAGGGCCTGGAGTGGGACGTGGTCGCCGTCCCCGGCCTGGTGCGGGGCGCGTTCCCCTCCTCGACCCCGCGCGAGCGCTGGACCAGCGCCAAGCGCGTGCTCCCGCACGCCCTGCGCGGCGACGCGGCCACCCTGCCCGACGTGCGCGGCGGGTGGACCGGCAAGGCGATGACCGCCTTCAAGAAGGAGCTGGCCGAGCACACCGCCACCGAGGAACTGCGCCTGGGGTACGTCGCCTTCACCCGGCCGCGCTCGCTGCTGCTGGCCTCCGGGCACTGGTGGGGGCCGAGCCAGAAGACCGTCCGGGGCCCGTCCGCCTTCCTGGAGGGGCTGCGCGAGCACTGCGAGCAGCCCGGTGCGGGCGAGGTCGAGCACTGGGCCGAGCAGCCGGAGAAGGGCGCCGAGAACCCGGCGCTGGCCGCTCCCGTCCAGCGCCCCTGGCCGCTGCCGCTGGATCCGGCGGCGCAGCACGCCCGGCGCCGGGTCGCCGAGGTGGTGCACGCCCGGCTGGCCGGCGCCCCGGCTCCCGAGCCCGAGCCGATGGCCCCCGAGGACCAGCGCCAGGTGGCCTCCTGGGACCGCGATCTGACCGCGCTGCTGGGCGAGTTGGAGCGCTCCCGGCGGACCGCGCGCGAGGTGCCGCTGCCCGCCGCGCTGTCCGCCACCCAGCTGCTGCGCCTGGCCGCGGATCCGGACGGTTTCGCCCGCGACCTGGCCCGCCCGATGCCGCGGCCCCCGCAGCCCGCCGCCCGGCGCGGCACCCGCTTCCACGCCTGGGTGCAGTCCCGGATCGAGCCGCTGCTGCTGGTCGAGCCGGGCGCGCTGCCCGGCGCCGACGACGACGGCATCGAGGACGAGCAGGACCTGGAGCGGCTCAAGGAGGCGTTCCTGCGCACCCCGTACGCGCAGCGCAAGCCCCACCGGGTCGAGGCGCCGTTCCAACTGGTGCTGGCGGGGCGGGTGGTGCGCGGCCGGATCGACGCGGTCTACCGGGACGGTGACGTGTTGTCAGGATCAGGTGGTGCGTCACGCTACGAAGTGGTGGACTGGAAGACCCACCGCGAGGAGACCGCGGACCCGCTGCAGCTCGCGGTCTACCGACTGGCCTGGGCCGAGCAGGCGGGCGTCGATCCCGAGCTGGTCACGGCTTCGTTCCTGTACGTCCGCAGCGGGCGGATCGTCCGTCCGGCAGGACTTCCCGACCGAAAAGAGTTGGAACGGCTCCTGATCGGGAACAGTGAATAATGAGTCACGCAGAGCATCCAAGTCATCACGCCAGTGCCCGAAACCTGTGCGTCGTGCACGTTTCGCGCCTATTGTGGGGTCGGTAACCGGTCAACCCCCGTGCTCCGGCCGCCAGCGAGGCCCGTTTTCCCTAACCCTCAGTCATCACCGCAGGTGCCCTTGGGCATCGGCGCCTTCTGCTGGAGAAACCGACGTTGAGCGCGACCGGATGGATCAGAGAGCGGTTCACCGGGCCGACCCCGGGACCCGCCCCGGGCGCGACCGGCACCTGGCCGAGGACGGCGCTGGCACTGCCGTTCATCGGGATGGGGCTGATCGTCGTCCTCGACTACCTCAGTGGCACCGGGGTGACGGTCGAACCGGCCCTCACCGCCGTGCCCGCGCTGGCCGCCGTGGTCAGCCGGCGCACCTGGTACCCGCTCGTCATCGGGCTGTGCACCGAGGCGGCGGCCTTCCTGATGGCCTTCCGCAGCGACACGCTCGGCTCGTCCGTGCACGCCGCCAGCGTGATCGCCGTCCTGCTCGTCGCGACCATCGGCTGGGTCAGCGCGACCCTGCGGCTGCGCCAGGAACGGGCGCTGGCCGACGCCCAGCTGGTCGCCTCGATCGCCCGCCGGGTCCTGCTGCGGCCCGTCCCCGAGCGGGTCGGCACCGTCCGGGCCGCCGTCCACTACGAGGCCGCCGCCGCGCACGCCCGCATCGGGGGCGACCTCTACGAGGTGGTCAACACCCGGCACGGGGTCCGGGCCGTGGTGGGCGACGTCCGGGGCAAGGGCCTCGGCGCGGTCGAGACGGCCGCCGCCGTGCTCGGCGCCTTCCGCGAGGCCGCCCACCAGGAGCCCGCGCTGGACCGGGTGGCCGGCTGGCTGGCCGTCAGCCTCGACCGCGCCCTGCACGAGAACGACCACCCGGGCGTGGAGGAGGAGTTCGTCACCCTGGTGCTGATCGGCGTCGGCCCGGACGGCGCGGCGGAGATCGTCAACTGCGGCCACCCCGCGCCGCTGCTGCTGCGCGCGGGGGAGGTGCGCCCGCTCGAACTCGCCGAGACCGTACCGCCGCTGGGTGTCCTGGACCCGGCCGACGTGCGCCCGCCGGTCCACCGGGTGCCGTTGCTGGGCGAGGACCGCGTGCTGCTGTTCACCGACGGGGTGATCGAGGCCCGCGACCGCGCGGGCGCCTTCTACCCGCTCGCCGAGCGGTTCCCGCGCTGCGCCGACGGCCGCCCCGCCGACGTCCTGCAGCGCCTGCACGAGGACGTGGTGCGGCACGTCGGACGCCAGCTCGGCGACGACGCGGCCATGCTGCTCCTGCAGTACGACCCGTCGCCGACGGCGGGCGTCCACGTGCCGCAGCAGGCCGGGGTCCTGGCGCGCCACCAGCCGGCCGTCGGAGGCCAGGCCCCGGCCTGAGGGTCGGAGCCTAGAGCGAGACCTCGACCAGCAGCGGCCGGTGGTCCGACACCGCGGCGCGCGGGGCCGCGGCCGGGCCCACCGCCGTGCGCGGCACGCCGATCGCCAGCACGTGGTCGAACTGCACCGCCGGCCGGTGCGAGGGGTACGTCGGCGTGCGCGCCAGGTCGTACCAGCCCTGCAGCCGGGCCCGCGGCTCGCGCACCCGCCGCCGGCGCGGCTCGGTCAGCAGGGGCCGGGTGCGCCGGGCCGCCCGCAGTTCCCGGACCCGGGCCCTGGGTGCGGTGCGGTCCAGCGCCGCCGCCCCGCCGAGCACCGTGCGCGGCACCGCGCCCACCAGGTTGAAGTCGCCCAGTACCAGGTACGGCTGCGGCAGGTCGGCGATCCACCGCCGGATGCCCGCCAGCTGCGCCATGTTCCAGCCCGGTACGAAGGACAGGTGCGCCGCCACCACGGTGAACGGCCCGCGTTCGCCCTCCAGCACCGCCGCCAGCGCGGCCCGGGGCTCGTCCGGTACGGGGGTCAGCCCGCGCCGCCCGGCCACCCGCAGCGGCAGTCCGAACGGCGCCGGGGCGAAGCGCCTGGCCCGCCAGTGCCGCACCGGCAGCCGGGTCAGCAGCGCCGTCCCGTAGGAGGGCGGGGCGGCCTCGTCCACCTCGGCCGGCCCGTACACGCGCAGGCCGTTCGGCGCGGACGGGTCGGGCACCCAGCCGGCCACCGGCGCCGGCCGGCCGTGCAGCGCGGCGGCGAAGCGCCAGTCCTTCGCGCCCATGGCCGCGGCCGCGACCGCCGCCTGGTCGGTGCCGCCGGAGCGCGCCTGGTGCCGGTCCACCTCCTGCAGCGCCAGCACGTCGGCGTCCAGCGCGGCCACCGCCTCGGCCAAGGGCTGCCCGGCGTCGGCCGGGTAGGGCTGCGGCGCGCCGTCCCGGGCGAGCGGCTGACCGTGCAACAGGTTGAAGGTGGCGATGCGCAACTGGCTCACACCGCACGACGGTACCCGCTCGCCGGGGGAGGGGGGTGCCGCTTGAGGCGGTGGGGCATACCGGGTATACATACTCGGTATGTCCATCCGTCACGGTCTGCTTGCCCTGCTCGACCAGGGCCCGCGCTACGGCTACCAGCTGCGCACCGAGTTCGAGGCGCGCACCGGCGCCACCTGGCCGCTCAACGTCGGGCAGGTCTACACCACGCTGTCCCGGCTGGAACGCGACGGCCTGGTCGAGGCCGCGGGGGAGGACGGCGAGGGCCACCAGTTCTACGCCGCCACCGACGCCGGCCGCGCCGAGCTGCGGGCCTGGTTCGACACCCCGGTGCCCCGGACCAACCCGCCGCGCGACGAGCTGGCGATCAAGCTCGCCATGGCCGTCACCGTCCCGGGGGTGGACGTCTCCTCCGTCGTCCAGGGCCAGCGCCGGCACAGCATCAAGGCGCTCCAGGACTACACCCGGCTCAAGGGCCGCGCCCTGGCCGGCGAGTCGCGCCCCGGTGTGGTGCCCTCCGCGAGCAACGACCTCGCCTGGCTGCTCGTCCTCGACCAGCTGATCTTCCAGACCGAGGCCGAGATCCGCTGGCTCGACCACTGCGAGACCCGTCTCGCCCAGCAGGCCGAACTCCTGCAGACCCGCAACGCCGAGGCCGCCCGCGACGGCGGCGCCGCACCCGCCGAACGCGGCCGCCGCCTGCGCACCTGAGGCCTCCGCACCCGAACCACCGGCCCGGGCCCCGGCCCCGGGCCCACACCCAGCACAAGGGGGGAATCGTGTCCCACACCCAAGAGTCCCGGCAGACGCCGGTGTTGCACCTGGAGAACGTCACCCGCGTCCACGGCCACGGCGCGGCCGAGGTCCAGGCCCTGCGGGGCGTCGACCTCAAGGTCCACCCCGGCGAGTTCGTCGCCGTCATGGGCCCCTCCGGCTCCGGCAAGTCGACCCTGCTCACCCTGGCCGGCGGCCTCGACACCCCGAGCACCGGCCGGGTCCTGGTCGAGGGCGTCGTCCTCGGCGACCTCAACCGCAAGAAGCTCGCCCAGGTCCGCCGCCGCTCCGTCGGCTACGTCTTCCAGGACTACAACCTGATCCCGGCGCTCACCGCCGCCGAGAACATCTCGCTGCCGCGCGAACTCGACGGCCTGTCCGCCCGCGCCGCCCGCCGCGAGGCCCTGGTCGCCCTGGAGGAGCTGGGCATCCCCGAGCTCGCCGACCGCTTCCCCGACGACATGTCCGGCGGCCAGCAGCAGCGCGTCGCCATCGCCCGCGCCCTGATCGGCGACCGCCGCCTGGTCCTCGCCGACGAACCCACCGGCGCCCTCGACTCCACCACCGGCGAGGCCGTCCTCGCCGTGCTGCGCGCCCGCTGCGACGCCGGCGCCGCCGCCATGATGGTCACCCATGAGGCCCGGCACGCCGCCTGGGCCGACCGCGTGGTCTTCCTGCGCGACGGCCGCATGGTCGACGAGTCCGCCAGCCAGGACGCCGCCAGCCTGCTCGTCAGCGCCGCCACCAACAGCCTGAAGGTGGACGAGTGAAGCTCAGCGCCTGGCGGGTCGCCCTGCGCATCGCCCGCCGCGACGCCCTGCGCGCCAGGGGACGCAGCGCCCTCGTCATCGCGATGGTGGCGCTGCCCGTCCTCGGCGTCAGCGGCGCCGACGTGTTCTACCGCAGCGCCGAACTCACGCCCGCCGAACACGCCGTACGGGTCATGGGCCAGGCCGGCGGCGAGCTGGAGATGGTCGAGCGCGGCTCCTCCGTGAAGCAGGCGCCCGACCCGGAGCAGGGGTTCAGCGTCCAGAACCCCAAGGACACCGTGAAGAACGGTGCCGCGCTCACCTACACCCCCGCCCAGCAGCGCGCCCTGGACACCGAACCGGCCGCACTGGCAGCGCAGTTGCTCCCGGCCGGCGCCACCCTCGTGCCGGAGCGCCAGGGCCCGTACACCGCGGCGAGCAGCGCCGAGGGGCTGCTCAGCACCCGCGTCAACGAGGCCGACCTGAGCGACCCGGTCTGGCAGGGCCGGACGAACCTGGTCAAGGGCCGCGCCCCCGCGGACGAGCACGAGGCCGCCGTCACCCCGGAGTTCCTCAAGCGCGCCGGCCTCAAGCTCGGCGACCGCACCGCCGTCCGCGGACTGGAGTCGAGCCCCTTCACCATCACCGGGGTCTACGAGTACCCCGGCGAACTGAGCGCCACGGAGCTCTTCGCCCGCCCCGGAGCGCTGATCGACCGGCTGGCCAAGAACGCCGGCACCGGTCGCGGCAAGACCGACGGCACCGACGAGCCGACCCGCTGGCTGGTCAAGCTCCCGGCCGGCACCGTCCTCGACTGGCCCAAGGTCACCGAACTCAACCAGTACGGCTTCAGCGTCACCTCCCGCGCCGTCCTGCTCGACCCGCCGGCCCGCGCCGACGTCCCGTACTACGTCGAGCAGGACGCGAAGGGCGGCGACGGCACCCGGTACTTCGACCGGACCTCCGTCGTCATCCTCGCCACCGTCGTCGGCATGGCCCTGCTGGAGATCGTCCTCCTCGCGGGCCCCGCCTTCGCCGTCGGGGCCCGGCGCTCCCGGCGGCAGCTCGGCCTGCTCGCCGCCGCCGGTGGTGACCGTGCCAACGTCCGCGCCGTCGTCCTCGGCGGCGGCATCGTCCTCGGCGTCACCGGCGCCGTGGTCGGTCTCGTCCTCGGCGTCGGCCTGGTCGCCCTGCTGCGCACCCAGGCCGAGGAGTACGCCGGCCAGCGCTTCGGCCACTTCGCGATCCAGCCGGTCGACCTGCTCGGCGTCCTCCTGGTCGGCCTGGTCACCGGGCTGCTCGCCGCCATCGTCCCCGCCGTCCAGGCCTCCCGCCAGGACGTCGTGTCCGCGTTGACCGGCCGCGACTCGCTCAAGCCGCCGAACCGCAAGCTCGCCGCGCTCGGCCTGCTGATGCTCGCCGGCGGCGCCGCCCTCGCCCTGCTCGGGGCCACCAGCGGCGTCGGCAGCCGGAGCCTCGCCGTCCTCGGCGGTTCGGCCGTCGCCGAACTCGGCATGGTCGCCCTCACGCCCGCCCTGGTCAGCCTGTTCGGGCGGCTCGGCCGCTGGCTCTCGCTCGGCCCCCGGCTCGCCCTGCGCGACTCGGTGCGCCACCGCGGCCGCACCGCACCCGCCGTCGCCGCCGTCATGGCCGCGGTGGCCGGCTCCGTCGCGGTCGGCGTCTACACCACGAGCTCCGACGAGCAGTACCGGCGCGAGTACGTCGCCCACGGCCCCGCCGGGTCCGTCCTGCTCGGCAACGGCTGGCTGGCCGGCGCGGACGGCAAGCTGCTGCCGCAGATGCGCGAGGCCGTCGAGCGCAGCATCCCCGGCCTCGGCCCGCGCGCCGACGTCCAGCGCGTCAGCTACAAGACCGCCTGCACCGACAGCGGCCCGTGCGGCTACATCAGCGTGGAGATGCCCAAGGAGGACCGCTGCCCCGCCTTCGCGCCGGACAAGGAGCTGGGCGCCGGCGAACTCGACCGGATCCTGGCGGGCGACAAGCGCTGCCAGGTCAACACCCGCCGCGGCAACCCGTTCGGCGCGTTGAACGCGGGTGACGCGACCCTGCTGCGCAACCTCTACGGCGTCACCGACGAGGCCGCCGGCCAGGCCCTCGCCGCGGGCAAGGCCGTGGTCTTCGACCCCCGCTACATCAAGGACGGCAAGGTCGCCGTGCAGTACAGCGAGCCGGTCGACTACACGGCGAGCGGCAATGCCGACCACAAGCCCGCGTACACCGAGATCGCCGTCGACGCCGTCCTCGCGGACTCCGCGGTGTCCGCCCCCGGGCAGGCGGTGGTCAGCCCGGCCACCGCCGCCAGGCTCGGCTTCGTCACCTCGCCGGCCGGCTCGGTCTGGCTGCCCGACGCGATGCCCTCCGACGGCTCCCAGCAGCGGGCCGACGGCGCGCTCGCCAAGATCAGCGACCACGACGTCCTGAGCATCGAGCGCGGCTACCAGTCCGAGGCCGGCCTGGTCAGCCTCGGTCTGACCGCCTTCGCCGCGCTGGTCGCCCTCGGTGCGGCCGGGATCGCCACCGGGCTGGCCGCCGCCGACTCCCAGCGCGACCTGACCACCCTCGCGGCGGTCGGCGCCGAGCCCCGGATCCGGCGCTCGCTGTCCGGCTTCCAGTGCGGCGTGATCGCGGCGATGGGCGCCCTGCTCGGCGTGGTCTGCGGCATCGTGCCCGGCGTGGCACTGCGCAAGGTCGAGGGCGCGGCGAGCACCTACCCCGGCATGAGCCCCGAGGAGATCGCCAACAAGGCGATCGTGGTCTTCCCGTGGCCCACCATCGCCGCCACCGTCGTGGTCCTGCCGCTGCTCGCGGCCGCCCTCGCGGCGGTGCTCACCCGCTCGCGGATCACGATGCTGCGCCGCTCGGGCTGAGACCCCGCGGCCCCGCCACCGCCACCTCCGTCGCGTGCCCGTGCCGCGGCGGGGGTGACGGACGTTCGGGGGTGACGGAGGTTACAGCCCCGGGAGCGGCCGGCACCCGGACGGCCGGGGCGGACACCCGCACGGGCGAACTACAGTCGTCGGTATGACGAGAACCCCGGACAGCGCCGTCCGCTCCTACATCGACCGGCACCAGGCCTCCTTCCTCGCCGACCTCTCCGAGTGGCTGGCCATCCCGTCGGTCTCCGCCGAGCCGGACCGCGCCGAGGACGTGCGGCGCTCGGCCGAGTGGCTGGCCGCCAAGCTGCGTGACACCGGCTTCCCGGTCGCCGAGGTGTGGGAGACCGACGGCCTGCCGGCGGTGTTCGCCGAGTGGCCCTCCGGGGACCCGTCCGCGCCGACCGTCCTGGTCTACGGGCACCACGACGTGCAGCCCGCGGCCAAGGAGGACGGCTGGGACACCGAGCCGTTCACCCCGACCGTGGTCGGCGGCCGGCTGTACGCGCGCGGCGCCGCCGACGACAAGGGCCAGGTGTTCTTCCACACCCTGGGCGTGCGCGCCCACCTGGACGCGACCGGCCGCTCGGCGCCGGCCGTCAACCTCAAGCTGCTGATCGAGGGCGAGGAGGAGTCCGGCTCGCCGAACTTCGCCGACCTGGTCCGCCGCGAGGCCGACCGGCTGGCCGCCGACGTGGTCGTCATCTCCGACACCGGCATGTGGTCCGCGTCCACGCCGACCGTCTGCACCGGCATGCGCGGCCTCGCCGACGCCCAGGTCGACCTGTACGGGCCGGACACCGACATCCACTCCGGCTCCTTCGGCGGCGCCGTCCCCAACCCGGCCCAGGTCGCGGCCGAGCTGGCCGCCGCCCTGCACGACGCCGACCGCCGGGTGGCGATCCCGGGCTTCTACGACGGCGTGATCGAGCTGACGGAGCGCGAGCGCGAGCTGTTCGCCGAGCTGCCCTTCGACGAGGAGGGGTGGCTGGAGGTCGCCAAGTCGCACGGCACCCGCGGCGAGGCCGGCTACTCCACCCTGGAGCGGATCTGGGCCCGCCCGACCGCCGAGGTCAACGGCATCTGGGGCGGCTACACCGGCCCCGGCGGCAAGACCATCGTCCCGGCGTCGGCGCACCTCAAGCTGTCCTTCCGGCTGGTCGCCGGGCAGGAGGTGGAGAAGGTCCGCGAGGCGGTGCGGGCGTGGGTGGCCGAGCAGGTGCCCGCGGGCGTGCGGTACGAGCTGGTCTTCCCGGGCGCGACGCGGCCCTGCCTGACCCCGCTGGACCACCCGGCGCTGCAGTCCACCGTCCGGGCGATGGGGCGGGCGTTCGGGCAGAAGATCCTCTTCACCCGCGAGGGCGGCTCCGGCCCGGCCGCGGACCTGCAGGACGTGCTCGGCGCCCCGGTGCTGTTCCTCGGCATCTCGGTGCCCTCGGACGGCTGGCACTCCGTCAACGAGAAGGTCGAGCTCGACCTGCTGGCCAAGGGCGTGGAGACCGCCGCGTACCTGTGGGGCGACCTGGCCGAGAACTTCCGGCCCGGCTCGTGACCGGGCGGCCGCACACCGAGGCAGTCAGATCACTCATCCGGATGATTCACCACGTGGGGATGGAACGACGTGAGCACCGTGCCTGAGACCGAGCGCCCGATGCACCTGGCACTGGCCCGGGCCGGGGTGGACCGGGCGGCCGAGCACCGGTTCGACGAGCCCTGGCTGGCCGCGGCCTGGAGCCACCCGAACACCCGGGTGCTGCCGATCGCCGGCGGCGAGGCGTTCGTGGTCGACACCGCGAAGGGAACCGAACTGGTCCTGCTGCCCTCCTTCGAGGCGCCGCAGACCGGTGACCGGTACTTCCTCGGGACCGACCAGGACGGCGTGTCGTACTTCGCGCTGGCCGGTGAGAGCCTGCCCGGGCGCCTGGACGGCGACGCCCGCCCGGCCGGGCTGCGCGAGGTCGGCGCGATGCTGTCCGACCGCGACGCCGGGCTGCTGGTGCACGCCGTCGCGCTGGAGCACTGGCACCGGCTGCACAGCTTCTGCTCGCGCTGCGGCCACCCGACCGAGAAGGCCGGCGCCGGGCACGTGCGGCGCTGCACCTCCTGCGCGGCCGAGCACTACCCGCGCACCGACCCGGCGGTGATCATGGTGATCACCGACGAGCAGGACCGCTGCCTGCTCGGCCGGCAGGCGCTGTGGCCGGAGGGCCGCTGGTCGACGCTGGCCGGTTTCGTCGAGCCGGGCGAGTCCATCGAGCAGGCGGTGGCCCGCGAGGTGCACGAGGAGGCGGGCGTACGGGTCGGCGAGGTGCGCTACGTCGCCAGCCAGCCCTGGCCGTTCCCGTCCAGCCTGATGCTCGGCTTCGCGGGCAAGGCGCTGCCGGGCGGCACCGAGATCACCGTGGACGGCGAGGAGCTGGCCGAGGCGCGCTGGTTCTCCCGCGAGGAGCTGCGGGCCGGGATGGAGGCGGGCGAGATCCTGCCGCCGTCCGGCATCTCGATCGCGCGGCACCTGGTGGAGCTCTGGTACGGCGAGCCGCTGCCCTCGGCGGCGCGCTGGTAATTCCGCAACGGGGGCTTCCGCCGGGCGGAGGCCCCCGCAGAAAGGGGGCGTGCGGCCATTGCCATGCGCCCCCTTTTTCCTTTCCAATCCCTTCTCGAATTCCTCACCACCTGCTGTTCGTATCCGGACGGGCCAGTTCTGCTACCGGAACGCGGCTCGACGGCCCCGACGCCGACCCGCACGGACGACATTGCCGGAAACGGCTGAAACCGTGTCACCGCGCTCGCTACATTCACTCGGGTGACAATCCCCCGGGGCACCGCCCAATCGCCCAAATACCAGCGCCTCGCCGCCGACCTCCGCCGTCGGATCGCCGAGGGCGAGTTCACCGCCGACGCCGCCCTGCCGGTCGAGAGCGAACTGGAGCGCCAGTACGGCGTCGCCCGCAACACCGTCCGCCTCGCCGTCGACGTCCTGGTCAACGAGGGCCGTCTGGTCCGGCTCCAGGGCAAGGGCACCTACCTGCGCGAACACCCCGTCCTGGACCACCGCGCCTACGGACCGACCCTGGCCCCCGCGCCGCGCGACTGCCTGGCCGCGCCCTCCGCCGTCTACCTCGGCGAGGCCGCCGAGGCCGGACGCGAACTCGGCACCGACTTCGAGATGATGATCGTCCGGGCCCGGGTCGACATCGCCGAACGGCTGGGGCTGCGCCCCGGCGAGGCCATCGTGGTCCGCCGCCAGCTGCGGCTGCTCGACCGCGAGCCGTACTCCATCGAGGAGAGCCACTACCGGGCCGGCCTCGCCGCCGGCACCCCGCTGATGGAACCCGACCCGGTCGAGGGCGGGGACGAGGCCGTGCTCGCCGCCCTCGGGCGCACCGAGATCGGCGCCGTCGACCACCTCGTCGCCCGGATGCCCGGCCCCGAGGAGGCCCAGTGGTTCCAGGGCGGCCCGGGCGTGCCGCTCATGGTGCAGACCCGCGTCACCTACGACCGGCGCGGGCCGGTGCGGGTCATCGAGACCCGCTACTCCGCCGACCGCAGCCGGCTCGTCTACGGCATCGGCGACCTCGGCGCGCGCACCACCCTGCCCGCGCCCGCCGCGCCCGTCGACCCCGCCCGGGCCGACGCGACGTGACGCGCGCCGACCGGGCGACCGGGCCGGATCAGGCCGCCAGGGCCTTCTTGACCTGCAGCAGGCTCGGGTTGGTCATGACGACCTGCTCGCCGCCGCCCACCGGCTTCACCAGCACCGTCGGCACCGTCTGGTTGCCGTTGTTCACGGACTCGACGAAGGACGCCGACGCCGGGTCCTCCTCGATGTTGATCTCGGTGTAGCCGATGCCTTCACGGTCCAGCTGGCTCTTGAGTCGGTTGCAGTAACCACACCAGGTCGTGCTGTACATCGTCACGGTGCCGGACATCGAGGGGGCTCCTTCGAAAGAGAGGTGCGTACGGTCTCCGGAGGGAACGTCCGCCGGGCGGCGGGCATTCCGGCCCGCCATCGACCGCACTGCGGAGCGATCATCCTGCGATCACACCCGGCCTGTGGACAACCCCGCCCCCGTTGTCCCACCGGGCTGAGAAGATGGAACGCATGCAGGAAGACCTCTTGAGCGGCAGCCCGTACGACGCCTCCCACGGCTCCCCCTGGGCCGACCCCGGCGCCGCCACGGGCCCCGACGCGGTGCTCGCCGGGCTCGACCCGGAGCAGCGCGCCGTCGCCACCGCCCTGCACGGTCCCGTCTGCGTCCTCGCCGGCGCCGGCACGGGCAAGACCCGCGCCATCACCCACCGCATCGCCTACGGCGTGCGCAGCGGCGTCTACCACCCGCAGCAGGTCCTCGCCGTCACCTTCACCGCCCGCGCGGCCGGGGAGATGCGCGGGCGGCTGCGCCAGCTCGGGGCCGACGGCGTCCAGGCCCGCACCTTCCACGCCGCCGCCCTGCGCCAGCTCCAGTACTTCTGGCCGCGCGCCGTCGGCGGCCCCGTGCCCCAGCTGCTGGAGCGCAAGGTGCAGCTCGTCGCCGAGGCCGCCGGCCGCTGCGGCCTGCGCGTCCAGCGCACCGAACTGCGCGACCTCACCGCCGAGATCGAGTGGGCCAAGGTCACCCAGACCGGCCCCGACGACTACCCCGCCGCCGTCGCCAAGTCCGGCCGCGAGGCCCCCCGCGACCCGGCCGAGACCGCCCAGGTCTACCGCGTCTACGAGGAGACCAAGAGCCGCCGCGGCAACATCGACTTCGAGGACGTCCTGCTGCTCACCGCCGCCATCCTGGAGGACCGCCCGGACATCGCCGACCAGGTCCGCTCCCAGTACCGGCACTTCACCGTCGACGAGTACCAGGACGTCTCCCCGCTCCAGCAGCGCCTGCTCGACCAGTGGACCGGCCCCGGCGGCGGCGCCAGCCTCTGCGTCGTCGGCGACGCCAGCCAGACCATCTACTCCTTCACCGGCGCCACCCCCGACTACCTGCTGAACTTCCGCGGCCTCCACCCCGAGGCCACCGTCGTCAAGCTCGTCCGGGACTACCGCTCCACCCCCCAGGTGGTCCACCTCGCCAACGGACTGCTCGCCCAGGCCCGCGGCGAGGCCGCCCGGCACCGCCTCGAACTCGTCTCCCAGCGCGAGGCCGGCCCCGAACCCGTCTACACCGAGTACGAGGACGAGCCCACCGAGGCCGAGACCACCGCGCGCCGGATCAAGGACCTCCTCGCGGCCGGCGTGCGCGCCAGCGAGATCGCCGTCCTCTTCCGCACCAACGGCCAGTCCGAGGTCTACGAGCAGGCCCTCGCCGACCTCGGCGTCCCCTACCAGCTCAAGGGCGCCGAACGGTTCTTCGAGCGCCCCGAGGTCCGTGACGCCGGCGTCCTGCTGCGCGGCGCCGCCCGGGCCGCCTCCGACCCGCTCACCGACGGCGCCCCCGACCTCGCCGGCCAGGTCCGCGCCGTCCTCGCCACCCGCGGCTTCACCCCGGAGCCCCCGGCCGGCTCCGGGGCCGTCCGCGACCGCTGGGAGTCGCTCGCCGCCCTCGTCCGGCTCGCCGAGGAGTTCGAGCGCACCCGTACCGCCGCGGGCCAGGGCACCGACCTCGCCGCCTACGTCGCCGAGCTCGACGCCCGCGCCGCCGCCCAGCACGCGCCCGCCGTCGAGGGCGTCACCCTCGCCTCCCTGCACGCCGCCAAGGGCCTGGAGTGGGACGCCGTCTTCCTCGTCGGCCTCACCGAGGGCACGCTGCCGATCATCTACGCCAAGACCGACGAGCAGGTCGAGGAGGAGCGCCGCCTGCTCTACGTCGGCGTCACCCGCGCCCGCAAGCACCTCACCCTCTCCTGGGCCCTCTCCCGCTCCCCGGGCGGGCGCGCGAGCCGCAAGCCGAGCCGCTTCCTCGACGGGCTGCGCCCCGGCTCCTCCGCACCCGGCGCGCGGACCGGCTCGCGCGGCGGTCGCGGGGGCGTCGAGCCCGGCGAGCGCTCCGCCGCCCGGCGGGTCCGCGGACCGGTCAAGTGCCGGGTCTGCGACAAGGTGCTCACCGAGGCCGTCGAGCGCAAGCTGCGCCGCTGCGAGAGCTGCCCGTCCACGATGGACGAGGGGCTCTACGAGCGGCTGCGCGAGTGGCGCGCCGGGCAGGCCAGGAAGCAGGGCGCCCCGGCGTACGTCGTGTTCACCGACGCGACGCTGATGGCGATCGCCGAGGACGTGCCCGCCAGCCGCGGCGAACTGGCCTCGATCTCCGGGGTCGGAGCCATGAAGCTGGACAAGTACGGGGCTGCCGTGCTCTCGTTGTGTGCGGGGGAGGAGCCCGAGGAGGATCCGGACGGCGTCGAGGACGACGGTTCGGTCGATCCGGCGTGAGCCGGCACGGGCGCGGTCCAGGGGACTGCTCGGGGACTTCGAATCCGGCTGCGGAGCGCGCCGTGGAACTCGCCGCGAAAAATAGTTTGCGCGGTGTACCGGGAGCGCAATAGCCTGCCGGGGCGGTCAAGGGGACGCGATCGCACGGGGTCACACCTGTGCCGATTCCCCTGCACCCAGAGCTGTACCGAGACAGACATCCGAACATTCGGAGCCGGGGGAACCTGGCTCCGCGAGACGCCGAGAGGAGGCGAAGACAGTGGGAAACATCATGATCACCAAAATGACTGGCCAGACCGTTGTCGCTGCCTCCCTGCGTGCCGCCCGTCTGCGGGCGCTCGCCGAGCTCGGTGGAACCGGTCTGGGTCTCGACACCACCGGTGTCTCCGTCGCCCCCGTTGTCAGTGGTCTCGGACACACTGATCTGTGCTTCACGGGCAGCAGGAGCATCGAAGGCACCGTTGTCGAGACCGGTCTGTCCCGTGGCTGGGCGTCGTTCGGCACGTCGCGCTCCCTGCGCGATGAGCGACCGACCCAGGCACCGAAGGCAGCTGTAGCCGCCGCCACGCATGGCGGCTATGCGCAGGTCATCGGTGCCGGAAACCCCCAGAAGCAGAACGAGCAGCTGATTAACCAGGCCATGGCCGCCTTCAACGGCGCCAAGGCCGCCCGGATGCGGGCCTTCCGCGGCCCTGAACCCTGGAGAGAACGAACCTGAGTCAGCCTCAGGTCGGCACCTCCAGGGCCGCGGAACCCGTCACACCGGGATCCGCGGCCCTTCTGTTTTGTCCGGTACGCAAGACCAACCCAGGCCCTCCGGGGCCTCCGGCCCAGCACCACCAGTCCACTGGGCCGGAACCACTGAGAAGACGAGGAAGACGCCCACAGTGTCCACGGTCATCACGCCGCCCACCCCGTCCGTACCGCCGACAAGCCAGATCACCAAGGCCGACCAGGCCGACCCCCCGGAGGTTCCTTCCATGCAGATCAGCTCCATCGAGCAGGCCGAGGCGCTCGGTCTCCCCATCCCGTGCCGCGCCTTCGACCCCGAGGTCTTCTTCGCCGAGACGCCCGCCGACGTCGAGTACGCGAAGTCCCTCTGCGGCACCTGCCCGGTGAAGGACGCCTGCCTGGCCGGCGCCCTGGAGCGGCGCGAGCCGTGGGGCGTCTGGGGCGGCGAGCTGTTCGTCCAGGGTGTCGTCGTGGCCCGCAAGCGGCCGCGTGGCCGCCCGCGCAAGACCGAGGTCATGGCGTGAACCCCGCCGACCAGGCCAGGGTCGTCCGCCGGGGAGAGCAGCCCCCGCTGGACAGCGCCCTCCGCCGTTCCGTGCGGATCGCCGCCGCCAAGGCCGACGCCGCAGCCCGTAGCCCGTTCCCGAGCACGCACCACGAGCAGGACCACGACATGACCCCCGCCGCCGTCGATCCGACCGCCCGCGCCGAGCAGGCCACCGAACGTCAGACCCAGAACAGGATCCTCGAAATGCAACTCCTCCACGAATCCCTGGCCCGGGCCCATATGCAAGACAGGCTCCACGAGGCCGAGAACCAACGGCTCGTCAGCCGGGTCGTCCGGGCCCGCAAGCTCAGGCAGCGGGCCGAGCGGGCCTCGCTGCGGGCCCGCAAGGCGCTCGCCGTGGCGCTGATGTAGGACCCGTGGGCCGCTCCGGCCCTCCGCTTGACCCCCGTCGTGCCGCAGGCCGCTCCCCCAGGTGGGGAGCGGCCTGCGGCCGTGGGGGCGGCGGCCGGGGCGGACGCCCTCCGCCGCCCCGGCGGTGTCAGTCCTTCGTGACGCGGACCGGCGCGGTGCCCTTGCGGGCCTTCGACTGCTGCGGCGGCCGCGGCCGGTCACCGAACTCGGGGAGCCACTCCAGCATCTCCGCGCGGAACGGCGCCTTGGCGCCCAGCTGGCAGAGCACGCCGATGGTGCTCAGCGTCACCCGGTGGATCAGCAGGTAGGCGGGCGGCAGGTTGAGCTGCTTGCCCAGGTTGTAGGCGGGCGAGCGCGGATCGGCGATCCGGGCCGCCTGCGCGCGCATCCAGGCGCGGGTGAAGTGGAAGTTCTCCACCGCGGCCGGCTCGATGATCGGGAGCAGGTAGTCCAGCACCGCGTCCGGGTCGAGCTGGATCGAGGGCTTCACGAAGCCCTCCTCGCGCAGCATCTTCAGCACGCCCGCCGCGTTCCCGTCCAGCGCCATCCGCAGCGAGGCCCCGATCGGCGCGGGGAGCCCGCCGGGCAGCCGGTCCACCGTGCCGAAGTCCAGCACGCCCAGCCGCCAGCCGGACACCGGGCCGTCGTCCTTCAGCAGCCGGAAGTTGCCCGGGTGCGGATCCGCGTGCAGCAGGCCGGTCCTGGACGGCCCGGCGAACAGGAACCGGGCCAGCAGCTGCCCGGCGCGGTCGCGCTCCTCCTGGGTGCCGCGCGCGATCACCTCGGCCAGCGGTGTGCCGTCCATCCACTCGGTGACCAGCACCTGGTCGGCCTGCGCCACCACGCCGGGCACCACGATGTCCGGGTCGCCCGCGAACTCCTCGGCGTGCAGGCGCTGGGCCTGCGACTCCAGCTCGTAGTCCAGCTCCTCCGAGACGCGCTCGCGCAGCTCGGCGATCAGCGGCTTGATGTCCAGCCCGGGGATCAGCGGGCCCAGCAGCCAGGCCACCCGGCTCAGCTGCGACAGGTCCGCGAGCAGCGCGTCGCCCGCGCCGGGGTACTGCACCTTGACCGCGACCCGGCGTCCGTCGTGCCAGACCGCCCGGTGCACCTGGCCGATCGAGGCCGCGGCCGCGGGCCGGTCGTCGAACTCCCGGAAGAGCTCGCGCCAGTCGTCCCCGAGCCGCTGGGCGAGCGCGGTGTGCACCTTGGCGGCGGGCATGGGGGGAGCGGCGTCCTGCAGCTTGGTGAGCGCGGCCCGGTACGGACCGGCGACCTCCTCGGGCAGCGCGGCCTCGAAGACGGACAGCACCTGCCCGAACTTCATCGCCCCGCCCTTGAGCTCGCCGAGGACCTTGAACAGCTGGTCGGCCGTGGCCTGTTGGAGCTCGGCGGTGACCACCTCGGCGGAGCGGCCGCCGATGCGCCTGCCCAGGCCGAGCGTGGCGCGTCCGGCTATCCCCAGCGGCAGGGCGGCGAGCCGTGCCGTGCGGGTCACTGCCTTGCGCGGAAGATCGCTCACCCGGGCCTCCAATCCCCTGGCCCCCCGACACCGGACGGCCGACCATCACTACGCCATTGTGCCCGCTCCCCGCGCCGGGCCCGTCGGAATTCCGCGGGGCGGGGCGGGGAGTTCCGCCCCTTTGCGGGGGAGTTGGGCGGCTTGGTCCCGGTCGGCCGGGTCAGCGGGGCAGGCGCAGGGCGAGACCGTCCAGGACGACCTCCAGGCCGTAGCAGAACTTGCTGTTGCGGATCTCGACCGGGTCGGGGATCGCGGCGGCGGCCGTGTAGGCGCCGGAGAGGTGGGCGTAGTCGGCGGTGGCCTCCAGGGCGGCGGGCATCAGCCGGGCGATGAACTCGGCCTCGGTCTCGCCGGAGCGCGCCACGGTGGTGAGCCAGGCGGCCTCGGTGGTGCTCATGCCGATCACGAAGGCGAGGAGCGTCTCGATCGCCCGGGCCGGCTCGGGGAAGCCGGCGGCGGTGAAGAGGGCGCCCAGCCGCTCGGAGAAGGCGAGCAGGTTGGGCCCGAGGTAGGCGAGGCCCGCCTGGCCCAGGACGGAGGAGAGCCAGGGGTGGCGCAGGGCCGTCGCCCGGAAGTCCTCGGCAGCCTCGGCGGCGGCGGCCCGCCAGTCGGGGCTCCCGGCGGCCGGCAGGGCCATCTCGCCGAAGACCTCGTCCACGGCGAGCTCCATCAGCTCGTCCTTGGTGGCCACGTGCCGGTAGAGGGAGGTGGCGCCCGCGTTCAGACGGGCGGCGAGCTTGCGCATGCTCAGGGCGTCGATGCCGTCGGCGTCCAGCATCGCGATCGCCTCGCGGACGATCGCGGCCCGGCTGAGGGCGGGCTGGTCGGGCTCGGGCTGCCGACGGGCCCAGACGGACGGGATCGGGTTCGTTCGGGCGGCCATGCGGCTCCTCCTCCTACGCGCTGCGTACACCGTTCGCATGGAGCGTACAGGAGTCAAGGGTTGCGCACACTGTTCCGCCATTCGTACAGTGTTCGCATCGACGGAACGCAGTGCGCATCGGGGGAACGGTGTGCGCAGATGGGGAGGGATGACCGATGTCAGCCGACGACGTGACCGGGGCGGTCGACACCGCGGGGCGCTCCACCGGGGGCCGCAATCCGCACCGCTGGTGGATCCTGATCGTGCTCTGCCTGAGCTCGCTGGTGCTGGTGGTCGACAGCATGGCGCTGACCGTCGCGGTGCCCTCGATGACCGCGGACCTGGGTGCGAGCGCCCAGGACACCCAGTGGATCCTCGACTCCTACGTCCTGGTCTTCGCCGGACTGCTGCTGACCGCCGGCAGCCTCGGGGACCGCTTCGGGCGCCGGAAGGTCATGATCATCGGATTGCTGCTCTTCGGGGCCGCATCGCTCGCGGCGACCGTCTGCACCAACCCCGGCGAGGTCATCGCGGCCCGGGTCGCGATGGGCGTCGGCGGAGCACTGATCATGCCGTCGACGCTGTCGATCCTCATCACCGTCTTCGACGCGGAGGAGCGCAACAAGGCGATGGCCGCCTGGAGCTCGGTGGCCATGCTGGGGCTGGTCGGCAGCCCGGTGCTCGGCGGCGTGCTGATCGACCACTTCTCGTGGCACTCGATCTTCTTCATCAACGTCCCGGTGGTGGCGCTCGCGGTCCTGGCCGGCCTGCTGCTGATGCCGGAGTCCAAGGGGCCGTGGCAGAAGCCCGACCCGCTCGGCGCGGTGCTGTCGGCCGTCGGCATGACCGCCCTGGTCTGGTGGATCATCGAGATCCCGCAGTACGGCGCGTTCGCCGGCCGCGAGCTGGTCACCCTGGCCGTCGCGGTGGTCTCGCTCGTCGGGTTCGTGGTCTGGGAGAACGTCACCGCCGCGCCGATGGTGCCGCTGGTGCTCTTCAGGGCCCGCGACTTCAGCGGCGGTTCGCTCTCGCTGACCCTGGTCCAGATCGGCAACGGCGGGCTGCTGCTGGTGCTCACCCAGTACCTGCAGTTCGTGCTCGGGTACTCGCCGGTCAAGGCGGGCCTCGCGTTCCTGCCGCTGGCCGTCGCGGCGCTGCTCGGCAACGGGGTCGGCGCCAAGGCTGCGGCGAAGATCGGCAACCGGCTGCTGATCCTCGGCGGGATGCTCGTGATGGCCTCCTCGTTCGCGCTGCTGACCACCGTCTCGGCCGACACCGGCTTCGCCGTCCCGGCCGTCGCGCTCGGTCTGCTCGGCCTCGGTGCGGGCCTGGCGATGCCGGCCGCGGTGGGCGCGCTGATGGGGACGATCCCGCCGGAGCAGGCGGGCGTCGGCTCGGCGCTGAACGACACCATCCAGCAGGCGGGCACCGCGCTCGGCATCGCGATCCTGGGCTCGCTGCTGTCGAGCGGCTTCGCGGACCGGATGCCGGCCGGGACGCCGGAGCAGGCGAAGCACTCCATCGCCGGGGCGCTGGCGATCGCCGGCGGGGACTCCGGGCTCGTCCGGACCGCCCGGGAGGCGTTCACCGGGGCGATGACGACCACCTTCACCGTGAGCGCGATCGGTGTGCTGGCGGCGGCGCTGGTGGCCACGCTGGTGATGCGGGACCGGAAGGCGGCGGGGGCCGCGGAGAGCGCGGAGGAGGTCGTGAGCGCCGCCTGACGCCGGGCGGCGAGCGGACCGGGAAGGCCGGCACCCTGCGGGGTGCCGGCCTCCGGCGTTCCCCGGTGTTCCGTGATGCTCCCCGGCGTTCCCCGGCGTTCCCCGGTGTCGGCGGTGTCGGCGGTGTCGGCGGGGTCGGCGTTCACCCCGGCGGCAGCGGCTGCCACAGGCACCCGCAGTCCGGATGCCCCCGCAGCCGCAGTCGCCGGGCCATCCCGTCGCCCGCCGACACCTCGCACCACCCGTCCACGCTCGGTGGCCGACCGCCGTCCAGGTACACCTGCGCGTGCAGCGCCGCCAGTCCGGCGACCGCCGTCGCCAGGGCCGTGTCGCAGGCCGGGGTGCGGGCCCGCCCCGGGCCCTCGTGGGCCAGCTGGGCCAGGACCCGCGGCCAGGCCGCGTCCTCGTCCTCCCTCCGCAGCACCAGGCAGTGCCCGCACGCCGACCTCCCGGGGACCACCAGCGGTCCGACGACGCCGAACTCCTCGACCACGCCCACGTACAGGTGCGGCACCCCGGCCCGGAGCAGCAGCCGGGCCTCGTACGTCCCGCCCGCGAAGGCGGCGCTGCCGTCCCGGGGTGCGAGGACCACGAAGTCCGGCGGCCCGTCCCCCGGCCTGCGGCGCGGCGCCGGAGCAGCCGGACGGCCCGCGGCGCGCAGCACCGCCTCCCGGGCCGCCGTCGCGCGCAGCCGCCCGACGTCCGCGGGCGGCAGCCCGGCCGGGGAGCAGTCGCCCGGCTCGACCCGGCCGCCGTCCGTGACGGTGACCGTGCCCGTTCCGCCGGCGGCGAGCACCGCCGCCACGGCGGCGCCGACCCGGCCCGCGCCGCGCACCTCGATCCGGGCGCCGGCCCGTCGGGTCAGGACCGCCGGAGCGGCGCCCGGGCCGGAGTGGACCAGGGAGAGCGAGGCGAGGTCGGGCCCGAGCAGCTCGCGGTGCGGCTGGGGGAAACGGGTCAGGGCCCGGTCGGCGGCCTCGGCGTCGTCCAGCAGCCCGGTCTCCTCCAGCTCGGTCAGCAGGGTGTCGGCCGGCTCGCGGCCGAGGCCGATCCGCTCGCCGGCCGCCAGGAGCTCGGGCCGGTCGCGGGTGCCGTCGAGTAGCCCGAGGAACGCGCACAGGGTCGGGTCGGCGTTGCCGAGCACCCCCGCGTGGCGGGTGACGGTGCCGAACTGCAGGGTCTCGGAGTCCCGCCAGCTGCGGGACAGGGCGGGCTTCAGTGCGAGGCGCACGGCGATCTCCCTTCCGATCGTTTCCGGACTGGCGACCGCAGCATGCCCCATTGCGCCGACGGCGTGCCGAGGGTTGTCCACAGGTCCGTACCCATGATCGGAACATCGGTTCGCACGCCCTGTGGATAACTGCGCATCCTCCCCGGCGTCGGTTTCCGGACACCCGCCGTCGACTTTTCGTTCCCGATCACTCCATGAAAGATTCCGGCCATGGCAGCGGACTTCTGTCCGTGGTACCGGGTAACGTCGTGTGCCATGGCAGCCGAGCGGGACTCCCATCCACCGGCGTCGCGTCGGCGTGCCCGTGCAGCGTCCGGGTCACAGGTCGCGGCGCCGAACACGCGCGGGCGCCCGGACCAGATGCACCCGGAGCAGCAGTCGAGGCCGTCGTCGCAGCACCCGCCCGTCGGGGCGCTCTCCCCGGAGGCGCACGACCGCAGCCGGGTCGAGGTGCGGCGCAGCGCCCGCCGCAGCCGTACGGTCTCCGCCTACCGCGAGGGTGACCGCACCGTCGTGCTGATCCCGGCCCGGATGTCGCACGCCGAGGAGCAGCGCTGGGTCGCGCAGATGCTGGAGAAGCTCGCCGCCCAGGAGTCCCGGCGGATCCCCGGGGACGAGGCCCTGATGACCTGGGCCCGCGACCTGTCGGCCGCCTACCTGGGCGACCGCGCCCATCCCACCCAGGTCCGCTGGGTCACCAATCAGAACTCGCGCTGGGGCTCCTGCACCCCGAGCGAGGGCACCATCCGCCTCTCCCACCGCCTCCAGGGCATGCCGGAGTACGTCCTGGACTACGTGCTGCTGCACGAGCTGGCGCACCTGCTGGTGCCGGACCACGGTCCGGCGTTCTGGGCCCTGCTGGAGGCCTACCCCCGCACCGAGCGGGCCCGCGGCTACCTGGAGGGCGTGGTCTCGGCGGCCCGTCTGCCGCACATCCCCGGTGCCCGGCACGCCGGTCCGGGGTCGGACCCGGCCGCCGCCTGCGGCTGAGGCACTGCCGGGAGCGCGGCCGGGGGCGTGATCGAGGAGGGCCCGGGACACCGGGCGGCCGGAGTGCGGCGGGCCCGACCGGAGGACGACGCGAAGGGGGCGCGGGCCGTTGCGGCCCGCGCCCCCTTCGTCTGTCTCACCTCAGCCGGTCAGCCGCCGCGCCCGGGCCACCAGGTCGCGCACCGAGTGGTCGGTGAGCTCCGGCAGCCGGTCGTAGTCGAACCAGCGCAGGTCCAGCGACTCCTCGCTGATCAGCGCCTGCGCGCCGGCCGGGGCCACCGCGATGTACTGGACGTCGAGGTGGGTGTTCTCCGGCCGGTCCTTGCCGGCGCAGCGCACCTGGTGCCGGTCCAGCTTGGCCGGGACGGGGGCGCCGTCCACCTCCAGCAGGACCAGGTCGGGGATGCCGGACTCCTCGACGGCCTCGCGCAGCGCGGCCGAGGCGAGGTCGCCGTCCCCGGGCTCGCAGTGCCCGCCCATCTGCAGCCACATGCCGACCTTGGGGTGCAGGGTGAGCAGCACCCGACCGGCCGCCGGGTCGACGACCGCCGCGCTGGCGGTGATGTGCGCCGGCAGGCAGGAGCGGTACAGGCCCTCGGGCTGCTCCGCCAGGTGCTCCAGGTAGTCGAGCCGCAGCCGTTCCTGGTCCTCCTCGGCGGGGCGCCAGGCGGACAGCGTGCGGACGGCGTCCGCGTGCAGGGTGGACGCGGACGTCCCGGTGTCCGTGGTCATGCGGTGGGCTCGCCCTTCCCGTCGGTGTCGGTGCCGTCGGTCTTCGGCTCGTCGTCGCGCTTGGTCAGGTCGGGCTTGCCGGCCGCGGCCTCGCCGAGCAGCTTGTCGAGCGCGTCGAAGTCGATGCCGCCCTCCAGGCCGTCCGCGGTGCCCCGGTGCACGAAGGCGTCCGGGTCGTCGAGGTCGGCGGCGGTGGGCAGCATGTCCGGGTGCTCCCAGAGCGCGTCGCGGCCCTCGATGCCCCGGGCGTCGGCGAGCAGCGCCCACAGCCGGGAGGCGTCGCGCAGGCGGCGCGGGCGCAGTTCCAGGCCGACCAGGGTGGCGAAGGTCTGCTCGGCGGGCCCGCCGGCCGCGCGGCGGCGGCGGACGGTCTCGCGCAGCGCGCCGGCCTGCGGCAGGTGCGGTTCGGCGGCGGCGTGCACGACGGCGTCGACCCAGCCCTCGACCAGCGCGAGCGCGGTCTCCAGGCGGGCGAGGGCGGCCTTCTGCTCGGGGGTGTCCTCGGGCTGGAGCAGGCCGCCGGCCAGGGCGTCCTGGAGCGCCTCGGGGTTGCTCGGGTCGAGCTGGCCGACGAGCTCCTCCATGCGGGAGGTGTCGACCTTGATGCCGCGCGCGTAGGCCTCGACGGCGCCCAGCAGGTGGGCGCGCAGCCACGGCACGTGGGCGAAGAGCCGCTGGTGGGCGGCCTCGCGCAGGGCGAGGTAGAGCCGGACCTCGTCGGCGGGCACGTT
This sequence comes from Kitasatospora sp. NPDC096140, assembly GCF_040303045.1. Classification (NCBI taxonomy): domain Bacteria; kingdom Bacillati; phylum Actinomycetota; class Actinomycetes; order Kitasatosporales; family Streptomycetaceae; genus Kitasatospora; species Kitasatospora sp. NPDC096140. Next base: position 2,200 of record NZ_JBEOUW010000014.1, on the reverse strand, counting down.
CAGGCCCTCGCCGAACTCGGCGACGTTCTGCGGCAGCAGCGCGGCCTTGCCGGCCGGGGCGAGCGGCAGGCCGACGTCGGCGGAGCCGACCACCTCGGCGGCGAGCGCGCCGAGCGCCTGGCCGATCTGGGTGCCGAACATGGCGCCGCCCATGGAGCGCATCATGCCCATCAGCGGGCCGGCCATGGCCTGCATCTCCTCGGGCAGGATGCCGCCCATGGCGTTGCCGACGCGCTCGGCGACCGGGTCGACCAGGTCCTTCCAGACCGGGAGAGTGGCCTCGATCCACTCGGCGCGGCTCCAGGCGACGGCGGTGCCGGCGCCGGAGGGGAACTCGGTGGAGCCGTCCAGCCACAGGTCGGCCAGCCGGACGGCCTCGGCGACGGCGGAGCGCTCCGCGTCGCTGACCGAGCGGTCCTTGCTCTTGCCCTCGGCGGGCTCGGCGACGACGCTCTGGCGGGCGATGTTGGTGGCGAGGTCCCAGTTCACCGGGCCGCCCTCGAACGAGAGCATCTGCCCGAGCTGCTGGAAGGCGGCGCCGAGGTCACCCGGGTTCATGCCGCCGAACATCGCGGCGAAGGGGTTGTCGGCACCGCCGCCGCCGGGGGCACCGGGCATGCCGAACATCGCGCCGAAGGGGTTGGCGCCCCCGAAGCCGAAGGGCTGCGGGCCGGAGGCGGACTGCTCCTGGTCCTTCTTCTTCTGCGCGTCGTCGGGCTTGGCCTTGCCGTCCTCGGGCTCCTCGGGCGGAACGCCGAATCCGAAGGGAAGGTCGCTCACGGGGTCCTCGATCCGGTCGGCCGTCATGCGGGTGTGGCGGAAAAGTCTGCGCCCGGGGCGGCGGTGGAGTGGGGGACTCGGGGGCGGCTCCCGCGCGGCAGGCCCGCGCCGGGTGCACCGCCGGGCCTTCGCCTCGGGCAGGATGGACGTACGTGACACACGTCCGTACGCACATAAGCTAACCGTGGAGGATGGCCGGTGAGTTCCCCGCCTTCGGACGTTCGCTCTGGGCTGACCGGAGGAGAGGACGCGTCGGACACCACGGCGTCACCGCCTCCAGCCTACGGCGGACGGCCGCTGACCGTGGCGGTGACCGGCGCCGCGGGCGTGCTGGGGGAGCAGGTCGCGGCGCGACTGGTGGCCTCCCCGCACGTGAAGAAGGTCCTGGCCGTCGACGACCGGCGCGGCGAGGTGCCGGGCGTGCACTGGCGGGTGCTGGACGTCCGGGACCCGGCGGTGGCCGAGCGGCTGGCCGGGGTCGACGTGGTGGTGCACCTGGCGATGGACTTCGGCATGGAGTCGGACCCGCGGGCCCGCAGCGCCTACAACGTGCGCGGCGCCCAGACGGTGCTGACCGCGGCCGCCGCCGCCGGGGTGCACCGGGTGGTGCTGTGCACCTCGGCGATGGTCTACGGCGCGCTGGCCGACAACGAGGTGCCGCTGGCCGAGGACTCCGAGCTGCGGGCGACCGAGGAGGCCTCGCTGGTCGGCGACCTGCTGGAGATCGAGCGGCTGGCCCGTCGCGCACCGCGCGCCCACCCCGGGCTGCAGGTGACGGTGCTGCGTCCGGCCGTGGTGGTGGGCCCGGGTGTGGACACCGTGCTGACCCGGCACTTCGAGGCGCCCCGCCTGCTGGTGGTGGCCGGCTCCCGCCCGTGCTGGCAGTTCTGCCACGTGGACGACCTGGCGGCGGCGCTGGAGTACGCGGCGCTGGGTCTGGTCGAGGGCGAGGTGACGGTCGGCTGCGACGGCTGGCTGGAGCAGGAGGACGTGGAGCGGCTGTCCGGGATCCGGCGGATGGAGCTGCCGGCGGCGCTGGCGCTCGGGACGGCGGCGCGGCTGCACCGGCTGGGCCTGACCCCGGCGCCGGCCGGGGACCTCGCCTACACGATGTACCCGTGGGTGGTGTCCGGCAGCCGGCTGCACGAGGCGGGCTGGCGCCCGGTGCACTCCAACGAGCAGGTGCTGGCCGAGCTGCTGGCCCAGGTGTCCGGCAAGCACGCGGTGGCCGGGCGGCGGCTGGGCGGGAAGGAGGCCGCGACCAGCCTGGGGGCGGCCGGGGCGACGGTGGCACTGGTCGGTACGGCGGCGCTGGTGCGCCGGGCCCGCAAGCGGCGCCGCTTCTGAGGACGTCCCGGGACGGCCCCGGGCGGGCCGGGGCGGGGGCCCCCCCGGGGCGGGGGGGCGGCGGGCGGCGTGC
>NZ_JBEOUW010000013.1:0-206183 GCF_040303045.1 Kitasatospora sp. NPDC096140 | reverse complement strand
TCCCGGCGGGGGGGGGCGCGGGGGGCGGCCGCGCGGGGGCGGCGCGCGCGGGCGGGGCCCCGGGGGGGGGGGGGGGGGCCCCCCCCCCCGACCCGGGCCGGCCGGTTGAACAAGGGGAATTGTATAAGGAGTGTCGTACAAGAAGTCTTGTGGATATTCTCCCGGCATGACCGACACCACGGACGAACCACGCGGCGCCCGGGCGATCTCCGACTCCCGGGTGCTCGCCGCCCTCACCCACCCGCTGCGCCGCCGCCTGCTCGACCTGCTCAAGGTGGACGGCCCGGCCACGGTCGGGAAACTGGCCGAGCGCACCGAGCAGGCGGTCGGCAACGTCAGCCACCACCTGAAGGTGCTCGCCGAGAGCGGGCTGATCGAGGAGGCGGCCGAGCTCGCCCGGGACCGGCGCGAGCGCTGGTGGCGGCTCGTCGACCGCGAACTCAGCTGGACCAGGGCCGACTTCGACGGGGACCCGGTCACCGAGGCGGTCGCCGACGCGGCCGGCTCGATCCTCCTGGAACGCCAGGTCGAGCTGGTCCGCGAATGGTCGGCGCGGCGCGGCGGCTACCCGGCCGAATGGCGCGACGGCTGCTCGGTGGCCACCCAGAGCTGGCTGCGACTCACCCCGGAGGAGGCCCGGGACCTCGCGGCGGACCTGCACGCGGTGATCCAGAAGTGGGCGGACCGCCCGGTGCCCGAGGACGGCCGCGAGCGGGAGACCGTGCTCGCGTTCGCCCACAGCGTCCCGGCCAAGCCGTGAGCGCGGTCGCCGCCCCGCCGGAGCCCGCCGAAGTCCGGTCCCGCTGGGGGCTGTTCGCCCAGCGCGACTTCCGGCTGCTCTGGGCGGGCGAGACCGTCAGCCGGCTGGGCAGCAACATCACCTCCGTCGCGCTGCCGCTGGTCGCGGTGGTGGTGCTGGACGCCGGGCCGCTCGCGGCGGGCGTGCTGACCGCCGCCGTCTGGCTGCCCTGGCTGGTGCTCGGCCTGCCGGCCGGGGTCTGGGTCGGCCGGGTGCCCCGACGGGCCGTGATGATCTGCTGCAACCTGGGCTCCGCCGCGCTGTTCGCGAGCGTGCCGGTGGCCGGCTGGCTCGGGGTGCTCACCCTGGCGCAGCTGCTGGTGGTCGCCCTGCTCACCGGGGTCTCCTCGGTGTTCTTCGAGGCGGCCTTCGAGGCGTACCTGCCCGAACTGGTGGCCCCCGAGCACCTGATCGAGGGCAACGCGAAGCTTCAGGGCAGCGCCTCGGCCGCCGCCGTCGCCGGGCGCGGCCTGGCCGGCCTGACCGTCCAGGTGCTCGGTGCGACGACCGGGCTGCTCGCCGACGCCGTCAGCTTCCTGGTCGCGACCGTGACCCTGCTGCGGATCCGGACCGAGCCCCGCCCGGTCGCCACCGAACCCGGACCGGACGGGCTGCTGCGGCAGGCTCGGGAGGGCCTCGCCTTTCTGCTGCGCGACCCCTACCTGCGCTCCTTCACGCTGTACGGCGCCGCCGCCAACTTCGCGCTCACCGGCTACCAGTCGATCACCGCGCTGTTCCTGATCCGGGCGGCCGGGGTCGCCCCGGGCTGGGTCGGCGGGCTCGCCGCGGCCGGCGCGGTCGGCGGAGTGTTCGGCGCGCTGGCCGCCCGGCCGCTGTGTCGGCGCCTCGGCACCGCCCGCGCGGTGCGGATCGTGCTGCTCGCGCTGTCGCCCTTCGGCATGCTGATGGCCCTGGCCGGGCCCGGCCCCGGCATGGTGCTCTACCTGGTGGGAGCGCTCGTCGTGGTCACCGGGGTGGTGTTCTGCAACGTGGTGCTCAACAGCTTCCGGCAGTCCTACCTGCCGCCCGCGCTGCTCAGCCGGGTGGCCGCCACCTCGATGTGCGCCAACCACGCGACCATCCCGCTCGGGGCCCTGGCCGGCGGCGCACTGGGTGCGGCGATCGGGCTGCGGGCCACCATGTGGGTGATGACCGGCCTGCTGGCGCTGTGCGCGGTGCTGCCGCTGCTGTCGCCGCTGCGGACCGTCCGGGACTTGCCCGGCGGAGCGGCGGAACCGGTGCGCTGATCCCCAAGATCGTAGGATGAATCCTTGCCGTACCTTCGGGTTCCCCGCTACTGCTCGGACAGATCGCTGATGCCCCTTCCCAAGGCCGAACTCCACCTGCACATCGAAGGCACCCTGGAGCCGGAGCTCGCCTTCGAGCTCGCCGCCCGCAACGGCGTCGACCTGCCGTACGCCGACACCGAGGAGCTGCGCACCGCGTACTCCTTCAGCGACCTGCAGTCCTTCCTGGACCTGTACTACGCGCTGATGGCCGTGCTGCGCACCGAGGACGACTTCGCCGACCTGGCCGACGCCTACCTGGCGCGGGCCGCCGAGCAGGGCGTCCGGCACGCGGAGATCTTCTTCGACCCGCAGGCGCACACCGCGCGCGGGGTGCCGCTCGGCGTGGTGGTGGACGGTCTGACCCTGGCGCTGTCGCGCAGCGAGGAGCGGTACGGGATCAGCACCCAGCTGATCATGTGCTTCCTGCGGGACGAGTCCGCCGACTCCGCGCTGGACACCTTCGAGGCCGCCCGCCCGTACTTCGACCGGATCGCGGGCATCGGCCTGGACTCGGCCGAGGTCGGCAACCCGCCGGCGAAGTTCCGCGAGGTGTACCGCCGGGCCGCCGAGGCCGGACTGCGGCGCGTCGCCCACGCGGGCGAGGAGGGCCCGGCCTCGTACATCACCGAGGCCCTGGACGTCCTCGGCGTCGAGCGGATCGACCACGGGCTGCGCTGCCTGGAGGACGGCGAACTGGTCGCCCGACTGGTCCGCGAGCAGGTCCCGCTGACCCTCTGCCCGCTCTCCAACGTGCGCCTGCGCTGCATCGACACGCTCGCCGACCACCCGCTGCGCGAGATGCTGGAGGCCGGCCTGCTGGTCACCGTCAACTCCGACGACCCGGCGTACTTCGGCGGTTACGTCGAGGACAACTTCCGCGCTGTCCGCGAGGCCCTCGGCCTGGACCAGGAGACCCTGCGCCACCTGGCCGCCAACTCCTTCCACGCCTCCTTCCTCGACGACCGGCGGCGCGCCGAACTCCTCGCGGAGGTCGAGGACTTCACGTTCGGCCCGACGGAGGGCTGACAGCCGGATCGGCCGAACCACCCACCCGGACGGGCCGGCCTGGCTAGCCTGTCCGGGTGACCACCCCGCCATCGCAGCCCCCGGGCCAGCTGGGGCTGCTCGACCTCTCGGTCGACCTCTCCGTCCCGCAGGTGTACTCCGGCACGGACTTCACGGTCTACCTGCACATCAAGAACCCGTTCTCGGTGCCGGTGTGGATCGACAAGGTGGACATGAGCCTGCCGACCCAGCTGTTCTGGCGGAAGCCCGAACTGCGCGAGCCGCCGAAGGAACCGGTCCTTCCGGAGGCCGAGGCCGCACGGTTGACGGCGGCCGTCAAGGAGCGGCAGGCCCGGATCCGGCAGTTGGCGGAGGAGTCGGCCGAGGTCCCGCCGGAGAGCGTCGACCAGGTGTGGGGGATCCGCGACGAGATCGACCGGCTGCGAGAGGCGAACACCCGGGACCAGGCGCGCCTCGACGGCGCCGACGACCAGCTCAACCTCGACGTCTCCGGCGAATCGACGGTGAACCTGCACGGACGGGCCAGTCGGACCAACGTCTCGGTGAGCGGGCAGGCGCAGGTCACGCTGTTCGCCGACCGCCCGGCCGAGCGGGAACGCGTGCCGCTGATCGGCTCGCTGCCCGGCGGGGTCGCCTTGGAGCCGGGGTCGACCGACGTCTGGACCATCCGCCTCGGCACCCCCCGGAACCCGTTCTTCGTCCCCGCGAGCTACCGCCTGCAGCTCAACGTGGTCTACGGGCTCGCACCGGAGCAGACCGGGAGCCCGCTGCCCGGGACACCGGGATCCGAGCGCCGCAGGGTCTTCGCCAACACCACCGCGCTGACCGTCCCGCTCAAGGCGGCGCTGTGGAACGTGATGACCGGCGGGGTGGCAGGCGGCCTGGTCGGCAGCCTCGGCCGGTCGCTCCAGGAGGCGCAGAGCCTGAGCGCGCTCGCCCACCAGCCGCTGGGGACCACGCTCGGCTCGCTGGTGCTCGCGGTCATCCTGAGCGGGGCGGCGATCGTCTTCGCGGCGCGGAAGTCGGAGGCGCCGTCGTTCGTCACCGTCGAGGACTTCTGGGGCGGTGTGCTGGTGGGCTTCCTGATCGGCTACTCGGGCACGGCGGCGTTCACCGAGCTCACGGGGCTGCCGGCGTAGCGCCGCGCTCGCGGGCGTAGTGCAGCAGGGTGACGCCGTTGGTGAAGCGGTGGGTGTCCTTGAGGGTGAGCGGGGTGGGGTGGTCGGTCGGGCGGAAGAACAGGGTGCCGCGGCCCAGGACGACGGGGTGGACGTAGAGGCGGAACTCGTCGATCAGGTCCTGGGCGAGGAAGGACTCGGCCAGGTTGGCGCCGCTGAGGCAGAGGTCGCCGCCCGGGCCGGCGGTGAGGGCGGCGATCGACTCGGGGGTCACCTCGCGGACGATCGTGGTGTTCCAGTCGGCATGGTCGAGGGTGCGGGAGAAGACGACCTTCGGCATCGCGCGCCAGATGCCCGCGAACTCGACCATCGGCGCGTCGGCGGCCGGGTCCTGGTCGGCGGTCGGCCAGTACGAGGCCATCAGCTCGTGCGTCACCCGGCCGGACAGGAAAGCACCCATCCGGGCGAGTTCGCGGTTGAAGTGGGTGTGCACCTCGTCGTCCACGAAGTGCCAGTCGAGGTCGTGGTCCGGGCCCTCGAAGTAGCCGTCGACCGAGACCGAGACGAAGAGGATGATCCTGCGTCGCATGGCGCCCCCACGGGGAGGAGTGGCCCGCCGCCCGCCCCGCCCGTCCCGCCCCGGGCGGGAACGGGAGGACGGCGGACGGGACCGGGGATCAGATCAGGGTGCTCCAGTAGTACCAGAACCGGTTGAGGACCAGCAGCGCGATCACCGCGTACCAGAGCGCCGGGACGACCCAGTGGTAGCGGGCCGCCTCGCGGACGACCACCCGCAGGCGCGGGCCGACCGGGATCACGCCCGAGCGCAGGTTGTGCAGCGTGGTGTACCAGAACAGCGGGATCACCGCGGCCCACACCACCATGCAGTACGGGCAGAGCGCGCCGATCCGGTAGAGCGCCTGGTACATCAGCCAGGTCACGAAGCCGATCCCGAAGACCGTCCCGGCCTGCAGGCCGAGCCAGAACCAGCGCCGGTACGTCGCCCCCGCGAGCAGCCCGGCGCCGACCGCGACCACGACCCCGAAGGCCACCAGCCCGATCAGCGAGTTGGGGAAGCCGAAGGCCTCGGCCTGCTCGCTGCGCATGATCGAGCCGCAGCTGATGATCGGATTGATGTTGCAGTTGGGGACGTAGGACGGGTCCTTCAGCAGCCGGATCTTGTCCAGGGTGAGGACCGCGGAGGCGAACAGGCCGACCGCGCCGCCGATCAGCAGCAGCCAGGCGAACGGGCGGCCGGCGCCGTACGTCGTCCGGGCGGCGGGAGCGGCGGCCGTGGCGGCGGGGGCGGTCACCCGGTCACCTGCTTGACCATCGCGGTGAACTGCTCGGGGGAGACGGCCTTGCCGTTGGTGAGGACGTCCAGCTTCCGGCCGTCCAGCTTGACGGTCGGGGTGCCGGTGACGTCGCTCTTGTTGAACTCCTCGTTGACCTTCGCCGCCCACGGTGCGTAGGTGCCGTCCTGGACGGCCTTCACGAAGGCGTCGGTCTTCAGCCCGGGCACCTGGCCCGCCAGGTCCAGGAGGTGGTTGACGTCGCCGAAGGCGTCGCTGCGCTCGTCCGGCTGGTTGGCGTACAGCACGTCGTGGAACTGCTTGAACTTGTCCACGCCCTCGTTCAGCGCGGCGCCGGCGGCGGCCAGCGCGGTGCGCGAGCCCTTGCCGCCGAGGTTGCTGTCCAGGAACGTCGCCAGGTGGTACTCGACCTTGTACGTGCCGTCGTCGGCGAGCTGCTGGACGGTCTTGCCGGTGGTGGTCTCCAGCTGCTCGCAGTACGGGCAGCGGAAGTCCTCGTAGATCTCCAGGGTGTGCGGGGCGTCGGCCTTGCCGTAGGTGATCACCGTGCCGCCGTCGCCGGTCGCGTTGGCCGGGACGACCAGCGGCCCGTTGGCGGCGGCGTTCGAACCCGAGCCGGAGGAGCCGCCGACGGCGAAGGCCACGCCCGCTGCGAGGGCGAGCACGGCGGCGGAGGCGGCGCCGACCACCACCCGGCGGCGGACGCGGTCGGAGCGCTCGGCCTGGACACGGGCGGTGCGCATGCGCTCGGTGGCGGAGGTCTTCTGGTCGGTCTTGCGGCTGTTGCTCATGGGGTGTCGTCCTGTGCTCTCGGGCGTGCGGAGGTGCGGGCGCGGCCGGTCGTGGCCTGCGCGGGGAGAGACGGCCGGGTGAGCGGGGGCGCGCCGGTCGAGCGGGGGGCTCGGGCGGGCGGAGGGCCCGCGGCGGGCGGGAGGTCCGGGTCGGGCGAACGGGCTCAGACGGCCAGGGCGAACACCGGCGGACCGCGCCGGACGGCCGGACGGACGACGACGTCCTCGGCGGGGACCAGCGCGCGGCTGGCCGGGGGGAACGGCACCCGCGCCACCGGACGGGCCGGGACGGGCGCGGAGAGCAGCAGCAGCCAGCGGGCGGCGGCCGGCAGGTGCCGGTGCAGGAACTCGCCCAGCATCCGGACCGTCCGGGCGAGGCCCGCCAGCGCGGCGTCCGCGCGGCGCAGCCAGTAGGCGCCCGCCAGCGCGATCACCGTGTGCAGCAGCAGGAGCAGCAGCACGCCGGTCTGCTGGGAGACGCCGTGGCCGAGCAGGAAGCCCCCCAGCGAACCGCCGCCGCACAGCAGCGGCTGCAGGCCGTGCCCGGAGCCGGGCGGCAGGGAGGGACAGGTGGTCTGGGCGACGTCGAACAGTGCGCCGGCGCCCAGTTCCAGCGGCAGGAACACCGCGGCGACCGCCGGGTAGCCGCGCTCGCGGCCGGCCAGGGTGAGGGCCACCGCGAAGACGGCGACCGAGGCGAGGAGCAAGGGTCCGACCGGCAGCGCGCGGCCGGTGACGAGCACCTGGCCGAGCCCGGCGAGCAGCACGACCAGCGCGGCGAAGACCGCCGCGCGGAGCGTTCTGGTGACCGGGCCGATGTCCATGGGACCCGAGTCTGCCACAGCTCGACAGCGGAACGGCCGGGTCGGCCGGGTCCTGTGAAGAGCCTCACCACCCGCGCTGAGCTGGGCTTATGTGCTTCTTATGACTCCTGCGGCGGGTCATCGACGGCGCTCATCCGGTCCTCGACCAGCTCCCGGAAGTGCTCCAGGTCCTCGCGGACCGTCCGCTCGATCGCCCCGGCCTGGGCGAAGCCGCGCGGTCCGCCGAACGCCCGGTGCACCGCCTCCGGGTCGTACTCCACCCGGATCTGCACCCGGGTGTGCCGGGCGTCGAGCGGCAGCAGGGCGAACGCGCCGCTGAGCCGGACCGGCTCCAGCGTGCGCCAGGCCATCACCCGGCCCCGGCCGCGGTCGGTGATCTCGGTGTCGACCGCGTGCTCGGCCCCGCCGACCTCCACCCCGAGGTGGGCGAGGTTGCGTCCGTGCGGATGGGCGCTGCGGACGCCGTCGACGAACCGCGGGTACTCGTGCACCCGGTGCAGCTGCTCCCAGGCGGCGAGCACGGGGGCGGCGATGTCGATCTGTTCCTCAAGGGTGCTCATGGTGGCGGGGCACCTCCCTCCGTTCCAGCCTGCGCTTCGGGCTGGGGGCGGGCAATGGGTGGCGGAAAGGGGCGGGAGGTCGGCGGCGGCAGACGAAGCGCGGGTGGGGACGGGCGGCCAGGGCGATCGGCGGACGGGCAGGGCGCGCGGCGGGCGGTGGGGTGGGGGAGACTGGGCGCATGCCGGAGCTGCCCGAGGTCGAGGCGCTGACCGCCTTCCTGTCCGAACGGCTGACCGGGCGGGTGATCGCCCGGGTGCAGCCGGTGGCGATCAGCGCGCTGAAGACGTACGACCCGCCGGTGACGGCGTTGGAGGGGCGGACGGTCGGCCCGGTGACCCGGCACGGCAAGTTCCTGGACATCGAGGCCGGCGGGCTGCACCTGGTGGTCCACCTGGCCCGGGCCGGCTGGCTGCGCTGGAAGGACAGCCTGCCCGCCGAGCCGCCGCGGCCGAGCCCGAAGAACCCGCTGGCACTGCGGCTGCGCCTGGAGGGCGAGGCCGGGGACGGCTTCGACCTGACCGAGGCCGGCACGAAGAAGGGCCTCGCCGTCTACGTGGTGAAGGACCCGGCCGAGGTGCCGGGCGTGGCCAGGCTCGGTCCGGACCCGTTGGACCCGGACTTCACCCTGGACGCCTTCGCCGCACTGCTGCGGGCCGACCGGCGCCGGATCAAGGGCGTGCTGCGGGACCAGACCGTGCTGGCGGGGGTGGGCAACGCCTACTCGGACGAGGTGCTGCACGCGGCGCGGATGTCGCCGTACAAACTGGCGTCCGGCCTGGACGAGGAGGAGACGGCGCGGCTGTACGAGGCGCTCGGCGGCACGCTGCGCGAGGCGGTGGAGCGCTCGCACGGGCTGGCGGCGGGGGAGCTGAAGGCGGAGAAGAAGCTGGGTCTGCGGGTGCACGGCCGGACCGGCCTGCCCTGCCCGGTCTGCGGGGACACCGTGCGGGAGGTGTCCTTCGCGGACTCCTCGCTGCAGTACTGCCCGACCTGCCAGACCGGGGGCAAGCCGCTGGCGGACCGGCGGATGTCGCGGCTGCTCAAGTGAGCCCGGCCGGGGCGGGCCGGCACGGGGCGGGTTGGTCGGGGTGGGTCGGCACGGGGTGGACCGATCGGGTCGGCCGGTCGGACGGGCGGGACGGCACGGGGCCGTCCCGCCCGCCGCCCGGTTCAGCGCTTGATGGCGACGCCGCCCCAGTAGTACGCGGCCTTCGGGTCGGCCGGCGGCTCGCCGTCGGGTCGCCAGCCCAGGACCGGGGCGACGCCCGGCTCGACCAGCTCCCAGCCGTCGAAGAAGCGGACCACGTCGTCGTAGGTGCGCGGCACCAGGGTCATCCCGCCGGCCCGGGCGGCCTCGGCGACCTTGCCGACGGCCTCCGGGTCGAAGTCCTGGGTGGGGGTGGTGAGGGCGAGGCAGCTGCCGACGGGCAGGGAGTCGCGCAGGGCGGCGACCCGGCCCCACGGGTCGTCCTCGTCGGCGATCAGCATCAGCACGGCGATCATCAGCAGGCCGACCGGCTTGTCGAGGTCCAGGGTGGAGGTGAGCGCCGGGTCGGCGAACAGTTCCTCGGGCTTGCGCAGGTCGGCGTGGATGTAGGTGGTGCGGCTGGCCGGGCTGGAGACCATCAGCGCGCGGGCGTGGGCGAGCACGATCGGGTCGTTGTCGACGTAGACCACCCGGGTGCCGGGGCTGACGGACTCGGCGATCTCGTGGGTGTTGGGCGAGGTGGGGATGCCGGTGCCGAGGTCGAGGAACTGGCGGATGCCGTGTTCCTGCGCCAGGTGGCGGACGGCCCGGCCCTGGAAGGCGCGGTTGGCCTTGGCCATCTCCTTGACGCTCGGCACGGCCTCCTCGATGGCCTGCCCCATGGCGCGGTCCGGCGGGAAGTTGGTCTTGCCGCCCAGCCAGTAGTCGTAGACGCGGGCCGAGTGCGGAGTGGTGGTGTCGACGCCGAAACGTTCCCACTGGCTCGGCTCGGCGGCGTCGTCCTGCGGACCCTGCTGGGGGAAGTCCTGACTTGTCGTCATGGCCACGTCCTCTGATGGCAGATCATCACACTGGAGAAGGCTCAGCGTAGCGGTCCGGTCGGGAGGCCGGGCGCCCGGCCGGGAAGGCCGGCGGGGGAGACCGGGAGATCGGGGGCGGGCGGGGTGCGCGCCCGGTCGCCGTTGAGCCGTGCGAGTGGTGATCGGGTCCGTAGGAGTTGCCTCCGGGGAGCGACGGCGCCACTCGGGGGATGCATTCAGAATGCTGTCAGATCGTCAGATTACTTCGCGAAGATTGCTGCTGGTCGCGGCCGGGATGTCCCTGCTGGGGACGGCCGCCGGCTGCCGGGCCCCCTGGAGCAGCGAGGAGGTCGCGGCCGAGGCGGGCGTGGACGAGACCGCCCTGCCGGTGATGCCGGCCGGGTCCGCCGGGGCGCCCGGCGCTGCCGCGGCCGCCTCCGCCCCGGCGGCGCCCTCGGCCGCGGCCTCCGCCTCCCCCTCGGCCACCGCCGCGCCGGGCGTGGTGCCGGTGCGCAAGGTGCTCACCGAGGCCGAGACCAAGCCGGTGTACGAGCTGGACGCGGCGCGGAAGGTGGTGGCGCTCACCATCGACGACGGGCCGGATCCCCGGCACACGCCCACCGTGCTGGCGCTGCTCCAGCAGTACGGGATCCGGGCGACCTTCTTCCTGATCGGTGAGAACGCGACCGAGCACCCGGCGCTGGTGCGGGAGATCTCGGACCACGGCCACCACATCGCCAACCACACCTGGACCCACCCGGACCTGCGGAGCCTGTCCGCCACCAAGGTGCGGGACGAACTGGTGCGCACCTCCGACCTGCTGCACACGACCACCGGCCGACAGCCCACCTGGTTCCGCGCGCCGGGCGGGGACTGGTCCACGGAGTCGCTCAAGGTGGCCGCGGAGCTAGGGATGCGGAACATGGCCTGGTCGGTGGATCCGCGGGACTGGTCCCGCCCGGGCACCTCGGCGATCATCGACACCGTCCTCAAGGACGTCCGGCCGGGGTCGATCGTGCTCAACCACGACGGCGGCGGCGACCGCTCGCAGACGCTGGCGGCGCTGAAGGCGTACCTGCCGGTGCTCGTGGACTCGGGGTACTTCTTCACGGCTCCGCCGAACTGAGGGCACTCCCATGGGCGGCGGGTAGCGGCTATTCCCTCGAAACCACTCGAATGGGTGGATTGGAAGAACCGTTTCTGCGGATTTTGGGCCTCTAGGGTGATCTCGCACCGATTAACCGGGTACCGCCGCGTACCACCTGAAAGGCCCTCACCCATGCGTCTCCGCAACACCGTTCTCGCCGTCGCCAGCGCCGTCGCCCTCGTCTGCGCCGTCCCCACCTCGGCCAACGCCGCCGTCGGCGACTTCCTCTACAAGGTCGGCGTTCCCCCGGTCGGTGTCCCGGCCGGGCTGGCCGACCCGGAGAGCGGCAAGTGCATCAACCTGTTCGGCGCCACCGAGCTCGACCCGGCCTTCGCGCCGGAGAACTTCACCAGCTCCACGGCCACGGTCTTCCTCGACTTCGACTGCAACGGTGACACCTTCTACGTGATGAACCCCGGCAAGCGGCTCGGTGACCGGCTGAAGCTGCGCTCGGTCGTCTTCTCCTGAGGCCGACGGCACGGACGACCTGCGGGGCGGCCCCGGTGACCGGTTGTGACCGGTCGTCGGGGCCGCCCTTCTGCCGTCCGGGTCGCCTTCTGTTGGGGCGCTCACGGCGGCGGCGTAGCGTGAGGACGGGAGGGTTTCGCTGGTCCCGCCGACGGAGGAGGAACGATGTCCGTACGGGAACTGGACGCGGAGAAGCAGGAGGCCTTCGCCGGGCGCGTGGTGGACGTCCTGAACGACGCCTGCCTGGGGCTGATGACCAGCCTCGGACACCAGACCGGGCTCTTCGACGTGATGGCGGGTCTCGCCCCGTCCACCAGCGAGGAGGTCGCGCGGGCCGCCGGGATGAACGAGCGCTACGTCCGCGAATGGCTGGGCGGCATGGTCGTCGCCGGCTTCGTCGAGTACGACCCGGAGCGGCGCACCTACGCGCTGCCGCCCGAGCACGCGGCCTCGCTGACCCGGGCGGCCGGGTCGGACAACCTGGCGGCCATGATGCCGTTCCTGGCGATGATGGGCGAGGTCGAGCAGGAGCTGCTCGGCCACTTCCGCAGCGGCGGCGGGATGCCGTACTCGGCCTACCCGCGCTTCCAGCAGCTCCAGGCCGAGGAGAGCGCCCGGGTGTACGACCTGGCGCTGGTGGACGCGATCGTGCCGCTGGTGCCCGGACTGGCCGAGCGGCTGCGGACCGGGATCGACGTGCTGGACGTCGGCACCGGGGAGGGGCACGCCGTCACGGTGCTGGCGAAGGCCTTCCCGGCCAGCCGGGTGACCGGGATCGACATCGCCGAGAACGGCATCGCCGCCGCCCGCGCCTCGGCGGCCGAACTCGGGCTGGACAACGCCCGGTTCGAGGTGGCGGACTCGGCCGCGATCAGCGGATCGTACGACCTGGTCATGGCGTTCGACGTGATCCACGACCTCGCCCGGCCGACCGGCACGCTCGCCGCCATCGCCGGTGCGCTGCGGCCCGACGGGGTCTTCCTGATGGGCGACGTCGCCGCCAGCAGCCGACTGGAGGAGAACGTCGAACACCCGCTGGCCCCCGCGCTCTACACCTTCTCGACCTTCTACTGCATGACGGTCTCGCTCGGCGAGGGCGGGGAGGGGCTCGGGACGGTGTGGGGCGAGCAGACCGCCCGGCGGATGCTGGCCGAGGCCGGGTTCGGGTCGGTCGAGGTGGAACGGGTCGAGGGGGACATCCTGAACCTGTACTACGTGGCCCGGCCGGACGGCGCGGCGAAGGGCTGAGCGGCGGGGCGGGTCGCCGGTGCGGGGTGCGAGGCCCGCGGGGCGGGGCCCGGCCGGGGCGGCGGCCGGCAGGGGTGGCCGGGGCGGCGGCCGGCAGGGGTGGCCGGGGCCGGGCGGTCGGCGTACGTTCGAACTGTCCGGTCCGGTCGCCGGTGCCCGACGCGCGCGGCCGAGCGCGCGTTCACGGCGACGCGGCACGCCCACGGCAGGCAAGGAGGGCCCGGGATGACCGGCAACGGTTACGCACACCCCGAGGCACTGGTCCACACCGAGTGGCTGGCCCACCACCTGGACGACGGGACGATCCGGGTCGTCGAGGTGGACGAGGACACCACCGCGTACGACCGGGACCACATCCCCGGCGCGGTCGGCTGGAACTGGACCACCGACCTGCACAGCAAGGTCGGCCGCGACTACGCCGACCGCGACGGCGTCCAGCACCTGCTGCGGGCAGCCGGGGTCGAGGACGACACCACCGTGGTGCTGTACGGCGGCAACAACAACTGGTTCGCCGCGTACGCCTACTGGCTGCTGCGGCTGCGCGGCTTCGGGCCGGTGCGGCTGCTGGACGGCGGGCGCAAGAAGTGGGAGCTGGAGGGCCGCGAGCTGACCCGCGAGGTGATGGACTACCAGCACACCGGCTACCGGCTGACCGGGCCCGAGCGGCCGGAGCTGCGGGCGCTGCGGGACGAGGTGCTGGCCAAGGCCGAGGTGTTCGCCAAGCCCGGGGCGGACGCCGTCCTGGTGGACGTCCGCTCGCCGGCCGAGTTCCGCGGCGAGCTGATCGCGCCGCCGCACCTGCCGCAGGAGCAGGCGCAGGTGCCGGGGCACATCCCGGGCGCGATCAACATCCCCTGGTCGCAGGCGGCCAACGACGACGGCTCGTTCCGGTCGGCGGAGGAGCTGCGCGCGCTGTACGCGGGCAAGGGCGTGGAGACGGAGCGCGAGGTGATCGCGTACTGCCGGATCGGGGAGCGGTCCGCGCACACCTGGTTCGCGCTCACCGAGCTGCTCGGGTACCCGCACGTGAAGAACTACGACGGCTCCTGGACGGAGTACGGCTCGCTGGTGCGGGCGCCGGTGACGCTCGGGGCCTGAGCGGCGGGTGACGGCCTGCGCGGCGGGCGGGGGCGGGGGCCGGTGCGGGGCGGGGGTGCCGACGGGGGTGAAGGTGCCGATGGGGTGAGGTGACGGCGTCGCGGCATTGCTGCGACGGTGTCATTTCGGCGCGTTTCTTTTCATGAACATCTCACGATCCGGGAGTGGAGCGGGGACTGCCGGGACATGGATCGATCCGACCCATCGTTCGATCCCATCGTTCCGGTGATCCCTGGAGGACCACGTGCGCAAGAGGCTGATCGTCTCTGCTGCCAGCGCCCTGAGCCTGTTCCTGGCCGTCCCCGCCTCGGCATCCGACTTCCAACCCGGCGCGGCCGGGGCGGGCGACCCCTACTACCCGACCTACGGCAACGGCGGATACCGCGTCTCGCACTACGACATCCGGCTGAAGTACCAGCCCGCCACCGACGAACTCGAAGGCACCACCACCATCCTGGCCACCGCCACCCAGGACCTCTCCCGGTTCAACCTCGACTTCGCGCTGAACGTCTCCGAGGTCCGGGTCAACGGGCGGCCCGCGGCGTTCACCACCAGCGGCGAGCAGGAGCTGGAGGTCACGCCCGCCCGGCCGCTCGCCAAGGGCAGCCAGGCCACCGTGGTGGTCCGCTACAAGGGCGTGCCGTCCACCGTGAAGAAGTACGGCTTCACCGCCTGGCTGCGCACCCCGGACGGCGCGGTGGCGGCCGGCGAGCCGGAATCGGCCTGGTGGTGGTTCCCGAGCAACGACCACCCGAGCGACAAGGCCACCTTCGACGTCTCCGTGCTGGTACCCGACGGCAACCAGGTGATCAGCAACGGCACCCTGACCGGCACCTCCTCCTCGGCGGGGTGGACCCGCTACAGCTGGCGCGAGACCAAGCCCCAGGCGACGTATCTGGCCACCCTCGCGGTCGGCAAGTTCGACGTCACGACCGACACCACGCCGAGCGGGCTGCCGGTCTACAACGCGTACAGCAAGGACCTCGGTGACAACGCGGACGCGGCCAGGGCCAGCGTGGAGCGGACCGGCGAGCTGGTCGACTGGCTGAGCGGCTACTTCGGCGACTACCCGTTCAGCTCGGTCGGCGGCTACGTCCCCAACGTCCCGACCGGCTTCGCGCTGGAGACCCAGACCCGGGTCTTCTACAGCCCCCGGCAGTTCGCGCGCGGCGCCAACACCTCGGTGGTCGTCCACGAGCTGGCCCACCAGTGGTACGGCGACAGCGTCTCGCTCTCGCGCTGGAGCGACATCTGGCTGAACGAGGGCTTCGCCCGGTACTCGCAGTTCCTCTGGTCCGAGCACGAGAACGAGGGCACCGCGCAGGAGCTCGCCGACTACGTGTACGCCTCGCACCCGGCCGACGACCCGTTCTGGAAGGTCAAGCCGGGCGACCCGGGCCCCGACGACCAGTTCTCCGGCGCCGTGTACGACCGGGGCGCGGTGGCCATCCAGGCGCTGCGCAACGCCGTCGGGGACGAGAAGTTCTTCCGGATCCTCAAGGGCTGGCCCACCGAGCGCCGCTACGGCAACGCCACCATCCCGGAGTTCCAGGCGTACGCGGAGAAGATCTCCGGGACGGATCTCGGCGACCTCTTCCGGACCTGGCTGTTCACCGCCGCGAAGCCCGCGACCGGGCCCGTTCCGCCGGCCGCCGCGGCCGCCTCGCTGGCGCCGGGCGCGGGCAGGGCGGACGGGCAGCTGCCGGCGGAGCCGAAGTCCTGGAAGAAGATCCAGGAGACCAACTCCCTGCACGACGCCGGGCACTGACGCCGGGTACTGGCGCCGGGCACTGGTGCCATGCACCGGCGCCCGGCCGTGCGACGGAACGGGACGCGGTGCGGTGACGTGAGGTGACGGGCGTGGCCCGGGCGGCCGTTCGCACGTGAACGGGCGGCCGGGCTACGCCGCTCCGGAGCCGTCCGCCGCCAGCAGCTCGGTGAGGCGGCGGACGGCGAAGGGTATGAGGCCCCGGACCGGGACCAGCCGACAGGGCGCCGCGCCGACCAGCACCTCGCGGATGCCCGCCTGCTCCTCGAACTCCCGCCCCACGACCGGGAAGTGGGTGTCGTTGTCGTCCCCCACGTCCGGCGCCTCGATCCAGACCCGCTCGCCCTGGACCGCCATCGGGAAACGGCGGAGCTTGAGCCGGCGGTTGGGCGCGAACGTCTCGGCGTAGTGCAGGAAGGTGTTGCGGTTGTGCCCGACACCCACCAGCAGCACATGGCCGCCGAGGTCGTGCAGCGCGCCGAACGGCGACTCCCGGCCGACGGCGAAGCCCAGCGAGCGGCGGGCGGTGACCTCGCGGGCGTGCGCCCCGACGGCGGCGACCGAGACCTGCGGGTGCGTGCTGCGCAGGCTCTCCGGCAGGGCGCGCAGGGCCTCCGCCACCGCACCCGTACCGGAGGGGAGATCGGGCCGGAACAGCGGGACGGCGGCGCGCAGTTCGGCCGTCGCGGCGGTGGGCGCCCCGGTGTGCCCGGGGACCGGGTCGCAGACCGTCCCGGTGGTGAAGGTGGGCGCCGCGACCGTGCCGGACGGCCCGACCGCTTCGCGCAGGGCGGCCACCACGGCCGCCGCGCCGCCCTCGACCCGGCCGAGGCTGGAGAGCGAGGAGTGCACGATCAGCGCCATGCCCTCGCGGACGCCCACCCGGCGCCAGCCCTCCACGAGGTCGGCGGTGGTGAGCGGGGTGGTGCCCGGTGTGGTCATGGTGCCCCCTGGTGAAGCCGGAGTCGGTGCTGATCGAGGTGCCGATCGGTGTGGCGTGGTGCGGAGACTGCTGCGGACCGGGTGCGGCCCGGTGTGGCGTGGTGCGGCGCCCGGAGCGAACGCCGGTGCGCGGACGGTGTCGTGGTGGTGCGATCGTTCGGGGTCGACCATAACCGGTGCCACTGACAACCGGTCAGGACGGGGGTGCCCTGAGTCAGTTCACCGAGGGCTACGGTGTTCGAGCAGGCGACGTCGCGCCGGCGGGGCCCGTGGCGGGGGTCAGCGGCGGTCCGCCTCGGCGAGGGCCCGGGCCTCCTGCTCGGGGGTGAAGCCGTGGCCGAGCGGCGGTTCGCCTCGGCCGCGGTCCCAGGCGAGCACGTCGGCGACGGTGACGGCGAGCGGGGTCGCGGGCAGCCCGGCGGCGCGGGCCCGGGCCGGGTCGCGCTGCTGGCCGGGCCAGAGCGGCTCGGCCCGGACCAGCGGGAAGAACGGCCGGGGAGCGGTCTCCGGCGGCACCGGGACGACGTCCACCTCGGTGCCCGCGACCTCGGCACAGGTGGCGATCAGCCCGCCCAGGGTGGTCGGTTCGGCCGGGCCCACGGCGTGGAAGGCGCCCGGCCGGTCGTCCTGGAGCAGCCGGAGCACCAGCCGGGCGAGGTCGCGCACGTCGACCAGCTGGACCGGCTGCTCCGGGCGGCCGGGCAGCGCGATCCGCCCGCCGCGCGCCGCCCGGCGCGCCCAGTAGGTGAGTCCGCGGTGCTCGTCGTGCGGCCCGGCCACCTTGCCGGGCCGCACGACGGTCGCCCGGTCGCCGTAGCGGGCCGTGACGTGCTCCTCGCAGGCGACCTTGAGCCGGCCGTAGGTCTCCTGGGTGAGGTGCTCGGCGTCGAGCAGCGGGGCCCGGAGCGGTGCCGACTCGTCCGAGCCGGGGGCGAGGCCGTCACCCCGGTACACCGCGTGGCTGGAGACGAAGAGGTAGCGGCCGACCCGGTCGCCGAGCGCGTCCACGGCCTGGTCGACGTGGCGCGGGCGGTAGCCGCTGACGTCCACCACGGCGTCCCACCGGCCGTCGCGCAGGGCGTCGAGGTCACCGGTGTCGCGGTCGCCGATCAGATGGCGGGCGGCGGGGAAGAGGCCGGGGTTGGTCCGGCCGCGGTTGAACAGGGTGACGTCGGCGCTGCTGCGCAGGGCGTCGTCGGCGATCGTGCGACCGACGAAGGAGGTGCCGCCGAGGACGAGGATCCGCATGGCGCCAGGCTAGGGCTTGGTGCCGGCCGGAATGCGGGTGCGGACGGGCGGCGGGGCGGGTCGGTCAGCGGGTTCGGTCGGTGAGCCGGGGGTAGTCGGTGAGGCCGGTGGCGGTCTGGCCGTAGAGGTGGGTGTGGTCGACGGGGGTGAGCGGGGCGTGGGCGGCGAAACGTTCCGGCAGGTCGGGGTTGGCGATGAACGCGCGGCCGTAGGAGACCAGGTCGGCGAGTCCGGCGGCGAGTACCGCCTCGCCGCGTTCGCGGTCGGTGGCGGCGCGGTTCTCGCCGACGTTGCCGATCAGCGGGCCGGACCAGCGGGGGCGCAGGTCGGCCAGGGCCGGGTAGTCGTCGTTGTCGGTGAGGTGGAGGTAGGCCAGGCCGAGGTCGTCGAGTTCGGTGAGCAGCGCCCGGTAGACCGGCGCCGGATCGGCCTCGTGCATGCCGAACTGCGGGTTGCCGGGGGACAGCCGCAGGCCGAGGCGGTCGGGGCCGATGGCGTCGGCGACGGCGGTGACCAGTTCGACCGGGAAGCGCAGGCGGTCCGCGAGTGTGCGGGGCCCGTACTCGTCGGTGCGCAGGTTGGTGTTGTCGGCCAGGAACTGGTGGATCAGGTAGGAGTTGGCGCCGTGCAGTTCGACGGCGTCGAAGCCGGCGGCGAGCGCGTTGCGGGCGGCGTCGACGTGGTCGGTGACCGCCTGGCGGATCTCCTCGCGGGTCATCTCGCGCGGGGTGACGGCCTCGGCCTTGCCGCCGCCCTTGACGTGCACCGGGCCCGGCGCCATCACGGCGGAGGGGCCGGCCGGCAGGTCGCCCAGCAGCCGGTTGAGCGGGTGGCCCTGGCGGCCGCCGTGCATCAGCTGCGCGACGATCCGCCCGCCGGCCGCGTGCACGGCCTCGGTGACGGCACGCCAGCCGGCCACGTGCGCGGGCGTCTCCAGGCCCGGCAGGTGCCAGCCGGACTGGCCGCGGCTGCTGGGCCAGATGCCCTCGGTGACGATCAGGCCGGCGCTCGCGCGCTGGGCGTAGTACTCGGCGACGACGGGCAGCGGCGTACCGTCCTCGGCTGCCCGGTACCGCGTCATCGGGGCCATGACGAGGCGGTTGGGGAGGTCGAGCGAGCCGAGGCGGTACGGGCTGAGCAGGGATTCCGTGGTGGTGGTCATGCCGGAACCGTAGAACCTGACACCAATGTCAGGTTCAAGCGCCGGCGGCCTCCCCGGTGCTCGGCGGGTTGGTCGGCGGGGTGGTCGGCGGGGCCGTGGTCGTCGCGGCCACCGTGACGGCCTCAGTGAGGACCAACTCTTCCATGCCGTGGAGGAACCGCTCCATCGCCGGGCGCGGGATGACCGAAGGGTCCGCCGTCATGGCGAGGCTGAGTGCCTCGGGGGACTGCAGGGCGTCCAGGGCGTAGGTCAGGCCGGGGCGCGGCTCGAACTCCACCGGCCAGGTGAGGGTGGTCCGGTCGTGGCCGGGGTCGGGTGCCGCGGGCAGTAGCTCGCGGGTGTCGTTGAACACGCAGGAGCGGTCGGCGAGTTCGACGCCCTCGGTGGTGAGCCGGTCGACCTCCGCGGCCAGGGCGAGCTTGTCGAAGTAGGCGTGGCGGTAGGTGCCGATCGCGGCCGCGTGGGTGCGGCGCACCACCTCGCCGAACTCGCCCGTGGTGTCGGGGAGATGGAACAGTCCGTCGCCCGCGACCACGCCGACCGCGTTGGCCAGCTCGGGCAGGAAGCGGTTGTTGACGACCACGTTCAGCACGACCTCCGTCCGGCCGGCGAGTTCGGCGGTCATCGTGGCGACCGCGGCGAGCAGCACGGAGGACGTGCTCACCCGGTGGGCCGCGGCCACCTGCTCGACCGCCCGGGCCAGGGCGGGGGAGCGGAGCACGGCGTTCGGGAAGCGGGCGGGGGCGTCGGCGGCGGGGGCGTCGGCGGCGGGGGTTCCGCCGGTCGGCGGGAACAGCCGGGGCGGGCCCAGGCGCAGCTTGCGGACGAACTGCTTGCGGGCCGCCGTGTCCCGTCGGACTCCGCGTTCCGAGAGCTGGAACTCGGCTTCCTGCAGCGGTTGTCGGGCCGGTTCGCGGAGCCCTGCCAGCTGCTCGGGCGAGTGGCCGAGGCTGAGTGCGGTGAGGTCCGCGACCAGCCGGCTCATCCCGGAGCCGTCCACGGCCGTGTGGGAGAGCACCAGGCTGATGTGCCGGGCCAGGCCGTCCGCCACGACCACGCCGACCCGGATCGGCCACCGGGTGGCGGTGTCGAAGGGGCGGGCAGCAAGTTCCTCGTGCAGGCGGGCGCCGAGGTCCGCCGGGTCTTCGGCCGGGGTGGCGGACCGCACCTCGACTGCCAACGTTCCTTCGGGGTCGAGGACTTGGCGCAGTCGGCCGTCCTCGCCCGGGAGCAGTCGGGTGTGCAGCGAGTCGTGCAGGTGCAGCAGCTGTTCCAGTGCGCCCAGGACGACGGGCAGTGGCAGCCCCGGGTTCAGTGGCGCGGCGGTGGTGATGTTGTAGCGCGGCGCGTCCGCCGGGGCGAGCCGGCGGACGGCGTCCCAGATGGCGTGTTGGCCCCAGGTGGCGGGTCCGGACCCGGCCCGTCCGGACGAGAAGGCGATCTCCAGCGGTTGACGTGTGCTCACCGTGTGCTCTCCGTAGTGCGGTGGTCATGGCGTCGTGCCGGTGCGTTGGGAGCGCGGGTGCTGCTGGGGAGAGTGTGGCGCACGGCTCGCGGCGCGTCGAGGGCGCGGCCGGCCGGGGGAGGGGGTTCCCTGATTGTCTTGATGTGAAGTATCTTGATGTCGAGATTGATGCCGATCATGCAAACGGGGGCCTGCCATGCGGGGGAACGGACTGATCGCGCAGCTGCGGAAGCCTCCGGGCGGCCGGGATGCGCGCACCATGCTGCTGGCGCAGTGCGTCGACCGGACCGGGACCGGGGTGTGGGCGGCGGCCTCGGTGCTCTACTTCACCTACGTCTGCGGGATGGACGCCCGGCAGCTCGGCCTGCTGCTGGGAGTGGGCGCGGTGGCCGGGATCGCCGGCTCCCCGCTGGCCGGCCGGGCGGCCGAACGGGTGCCGGTGCGGTGGCTGCTGATCGGGTGCCACCTGCTGCGGCTGGGGACCATGGGCCTGCTGCTGGTGGTCGACGACTTCGGCGCGCTGCTCCCCGTGGTCGCCCTGACCTGCCTGGCCGAGCGGGCCGCCAAGACCCTGGAGATGCTGTTCGCCACCCGGGTCGCGGGCGAGCGGCGCGCCACCTACCAGGCGCTGTTCCGCAGCGTGGCCAACGCCGGGTACGCGCTCGGTGCGGGCATCTCGGCGATCGGCCTCGCGGTGGGCACCACGGCCGCCTACCGCACGCTGATCCTGGCCAACGGACTCTCCTTCGTCCTGGCCGCCGTCCTGGTCTGGCGCACCCGGGAGCCCACCGGACGCGGCCTGGTGACGGCGGCCTCCGGTGCGGAGCCGGCCGCGGTCCCGTCCGCCGCGCCGAGCCCCTGGCGCGACCGCGGCTACCTGCTGTTCGTCCTGCTGGACATGCCGCTGAACCTGGACGACTCGATCCTCAACGTCGGCCTGCCGCTCTGGCTCGTCCACCACACCGACGCGCCGCGCGCCGTCGTGCCGGTCTTCCTGGTCCTCAACACGGTGCTCGTGGTGCTGCTGCAACTGCGCGTCTCGGCACTGGCGGAAGGCCCGCGCGGGGCGGCCGCAGCGGTGGGCTGGTACGGGGTGACGCTGTTCGGCAGTTGCCTGCTGATCGTGCTCGCCACCGGCGGCGGGCCGTGGACCGCCTCGATCGCGCTGCTGGCCGCGGCGATGCTGGTCACCCTGGCGGAGCTGATGCGGTCGGTGAGCTCCTGGGAGCTGGCGGTCGTCCTGGCGCCGCCGGGGGCCCGGGCCTCCTACCTGGGGGTGGCGGGGATGTCCCAGTCGGTGCAGAAGTCGGTGGGCCCACTGCTGCTGACCGGGGTGGTGATGGCGGCCGGACCGGTCGGCTGGCTGGGCCTCGGCGCCGCGACCGTCGGCCTCGGCGCGCTCCAGCGCCGGGCCAGCCTGCGCCGGCTGGCGGCGCTGGCGGGCCCGACGGCTCCCGGTGCGACTGCCGCTGCTCCCGGTGCGTCGGCCGCTGCGCCCGACGTCCCCGCGGGCGAGCCGGCGAAGCGGGCGGGGGCCGGGGCCGGGGTCGGCTGAGCCTGCGGGCGTCGGCGCTGCCGGCCCGACGCGTTCGGGGTCGGCGCGCGGCGGCGCCGGCCCGGAGCGCGGGACCGGACTGACCGGGCCGGCCGACCGGATCGCCGTCGTGGACGGCACACTGACGGTCGGCAGTCCGCCCGGCGGAGGGCCCGCGGGTGGTGGTCGCCGAGGACGGCGTGCTGCTGCGCGAAGGGCTGGTCGGCCTGCTGGCGCGGTTCGGGCACCGGGTGCTGGCGGTGCTGGAGTTCCTCCGGGCGTGACGCCGTGCAGGGCCGGGCCCCGTCGGAGTCGGCTCCGTCGGGGCTCCCGTCAGAGTCGGTCGTAGACGGCGGACAGCCGGTGCAGGACCTCGGTGGCGCGGTCGAGGTCGTCGGCGTCGTAGTCGGCGAGGTCGGCGTGCAGGGCCTCGGTGAGTGCTTCCTGGCGCTGTCGGTGCCGCTCGCGCCCGTCGTCGGTGAGCGCGACCACGACGGAGCGCTTGTCCTCCGGCGGGCGGGTGCGGGTGACGTACCCGGCCGCGACCAGGCCGTTGACCAGTTGGGTGGTGGCGGCTCCGGTGGTCTCGGTGCCCGCGGCGAGTGCGCTGATGGTCAACGGGCCCTGGTCGGCCAGCGTGCGCAGGGCACGGGCGTGGGTGAGTGAGAGGGCCCCAGGGGTGCGGGTGGCGCGACCGCGCAGGCGGGCGTCGGAGGCACTGAGTCGGTAGGCGGCGCGGGCCAGGCGGTCCAGCGCCTGTGCGCGCTCGGGGGCGGGCGGCCGGTCGGCCATGGTCGGTCCTCCGTGGTGGGTTGACAACAGCTTAGTCTAAGTACTTAATAGCTAAGTACTTACAAATTAAGTACTTAGCTACTTGCTCCGATCCCAGAAGGAGACCTTCATGACCGTCCGTTCGACCGGCCAGAGCTGGGCCCTGGACATCGCCCTCGCTCAGGGTGGATTCGATGCGCTGCACCCCGAGGCCGTCGGGACCATGGAGCAGCTCGGCCACGACCACACCGACTTCGCGAAGGTCTTCGCGCTGGTCCGCAGCGGTGCGATGCTGCCCAAGGCGTGGGCGACGGTGGCCGGCCAGGCCGAGGAGAGGGCCGCTCACCACGAGCGCGGCGGTTTCTCGCAGACCGCCGCCGACCTCTACCTGCGGGCCGCGGTGATGTGGGGCCGCGCGCAGTACTCGATCTTCGACGCGGCCGACCCGCGCAAGGCGGCCATGCGTGAGCGCGCCGACCACTGCGTGGCCCGGCTGGGCGCGCTGCGCGACGGCCGGGTGCGGCGGGTGGAGCTGGACTTCGAGGGCTCCACGATCCACGCCCTGTTGCACCTGCCCGCCGGCCCCGTGGAGAACGCGCCGGCCGTCATCCTCGGCCCGGGTATGGACATGATCAAGGAGGACTACATCTGGGCGGCCGAGCGGTACTACACCTCCCGCGGGATGGTCGCGCTGTCCGTCGAGGGGCCCGGCCAGGGCGAGAGCCGGGCCGGCGGGCTCACCGTCGATCTGACCAACTACGAGCGGGCGATCGGCCGTTACCTCGACCACCTGGCCGGGCTCCCGGAGGTCGACGAGACCCGGATCGGCATGTTCGGCATCTCGATGAGCGGCTACTGGGGCTCCCGGGCGGCCGCCACCGACGGGCGCCTGGCCGCGCTCGCCGCGTTCGAGGCCGTCACCGGCGACTTCGCGACCATCTTCGAGCGCGCCCAGCCCACCTTCAAGAACAACTACATGTACATGGCCGGGTACACCGACGAGGCGGCCTTCGATCGCGACCTCGCCCGGCAGATGCCGCTCGGCGACCTGGTCGCCGACATCACCTGCCCGGTGCTGTACGGCATCGGCGAGTTCGACGAGCTCACCGACCTCGGCCAGGCGATCGAGAGCTTCGAGCGGATCCGGGCGCCGAAGGAACTGCGGGTCTACGAGGACGAGTTCCATCCGCTCGGCGGCGTGGCGGCCGAGGCGTTCCGGTTCGGCGCCGAGTGGCTGGAGCGCGCCCTCGCCGGCCGATTCGCCGAGCCGGGCCGCGACGTGCGCCACTACGTCCATCGCGACGGCCGCACCACCGACGGCAGCGCCGACCCCACCTGGTGGCGCGGTGCGGCCCCGACCCGGCTGGCGGTCGTCCGTCGGGGCTGAGGCGGGACGCCGCCGCGGGGCGGGCCGACGGGCCCGGCCCGCGGGGCCCGAGCGCAGCTGCGAGGGTGTCCGGCGATTTGTCCTGGCAGCTGCCCGGCGCCACGCCGACTGCTGTGAGCTGCGGTTTTCCCCGACTACGGTGGAGGTGCGCGACCCGGACCCCGTGGAACAGTCCGACGACCCGAGATCGAGGTACCCGTCATGAGTCTGAGCATCCGCAACCAGCTGTCCGGCACGGTCACGTCCGTGGCCGAGGGCGAGGTGATGGCCACCGTCAGGCTCCGGCTGGACGGCGGCCGCGACCTCACCGCTGCGGTCACCCGGGACGCGGTCAAGGACCTCGGCCTGCACGAGGGCAGTCGGGTGCGGGCCCTGGTGAAGTCGACCGAGGTCGCCCTGGCCACCGGCCCCGTCGAGGGCCTGAGCATCCGTAACCAGCTCCCCGGCACCGTCTCCGCCGTGACCAGCGGAGCCGCGATGGCCGGTGTGAAGGTCGCCGTGGACGGCGGCGAGCTGACCGCGGCGATCACCGCGGACGCCTGCGCCGATCTCGACCTGGCGGAGGGCCGCGCCGTCGTGGCCCTGATCAAGTCGACCGAGGTCTCGCTCGCCACCGCCTGAGCCCGGGCACGCCGCGGCCCGTCCCCCCGGGCAGGGGACGGGCCGCGGCCGGCTGTGGGCCGGCACCGAATCGCGTGGGTTCAGGGGCGGGTGGCCGTGACCAGGTGGTAGTCGAGCAGGCCGTTGCGCCAGGCGGGGAGGAAGTTGCGGGTCCAGTGGCCGGGCGGGACGGTGTCGGTGAGGTAGCGGTCGAGGCCGGGCCAGACGTCCGGGCCGATGGACTCGGCGCGGACGCTGGTGAAGCCGGCCCCGGCGAGGTCGGTGGTGAAGCCCGCGAGGGTGTGCGGGACGTCGAGGCCGTCGGCGAAGCTGGCGAGGAGGATGCTGAGCCGTTCGGCGATCTCGGGGCCCTCGGCGGCGAAGAAGGTGGTGACGGCGAGCCGACCGCCGGGGCGGAGGACGCGGGCGGCCTCGTGGGCGAAGCCGGTCAGTTCGCGGAAGTGCTGGGCGGCCTCGACGGAGTACAGGCCGTCCAGGGAGGCGTCGGCGAAGGGGAGTTCGTCGGCCGCGCCGATGGTGTAGCCGAGCCGGTCGGGGTAGGTGGCCAGCGCCTTGGCGTTGACGGCGCGGGCGCGTTCGACCTGGTCGGGGTGGATGTCGACGCCGGTGACGGCCGCGAAGCGGAACTCGCGCAGCGCGAGGGCCGCGCCCAGGCCGCGACCGCAGCCGACCTCTGCCAGACGCAGCCGTTCGTGCGGCTCGGGCAGGGCCCGCAACACCCGCCGGTAGAGCTGCTCCTGACTGTGCACCCGGTCCTCGGGGGTGAGGGCGGTGAGGTCGATGCCGTGCCAGTCGCCGAAGTTGATGAACCCTCCTGCGAAGCTGGCTGCTTTGGACAGATCGCCGGCGCCGTAGGTCTGCCGTACGGTCGGGGGGATGCGGTTGTGGTCCATGGGCCGCTGGGTCTCCTGCTCGGTGGGCGCCCGGCCGTCGGACGCGCCGAGGTACGTACCCAAACCGGTGGTTGCCCGAACACGGTACGTGATGGACGGGTGTGTCCGGCGGGAAAGGGGCGCGGCGGTGTTGCGAGGGGGCTCGGAACACCGCCGCGCGACCGGGGGCGGCTACCGGGCGGGGCCGGTTGCCGTGGGGGCGGTCAGCGGCTGAGGGCCGGTTGCCGCGGGGTGGTCAGCGGCTGAGGGCCGTCGGCCGGTCGAGCCGGGTCTGCGGTGGGTGACGAACGGATCGCCGGTCGGGGTCCCGGTCATGCCGGGCGCCCTCCGGTGGCGGGGCGCCCGGCGAGCGGGACCGCGCAGGAGTCGGAGAAGCCCTGCGAGGAGACGCCGTTGGCGATGTTGTTCCGGGCGGCCATGTTGACGAAGGCGACGTAGGCGGTGAGTTCGACCATCGCCGCCGGGCCGAGGACGTCGAGCAGATCCCCGTACTGCTCGTCGGTGACGGTGGGCGGCGTGACGGACATCGCCTCGGCGTACGCCATCACGTCCCGCTCCAGCGGGGTGAACACGTCCGAGGCCCGCCAGTCCGGCACCCGGCTCGCCTTGGCGAGGTCCAGGCCCTGGTTCTGTGCCTGGAAGTAGTTGATGTCCAGGCACCAGCTGCAGCCGACCAGCGAGGCCACGGCCATGTGGGCGAAGGACTTGAGGCTCTCGTCGAGCGCGTGCCAGGCTGCGATCCGCCCCGCGAACTCCTGGTTCGAGACGGCGACCTCCGGGTTGTGCCAGAGGACCTCGGTGGGCTCGAAGACGGCGCCGAACGCCTTGACCATGGTCTCGCCGAGTTCGGCGGGCAGCTGGGCCTTCGGCAGACGGAGTGCCATGGGGTTTCCTCCCTGTGTGGTGGCTCGTTCGGGCATGAAGACACCGCAGGGCGGCCGGATGTGACAGGCGGCGGAAAAAAAATCAACGCCGGGCGGGCGGCGGGTTCGCTACAGTCCGCGAGGATTCCTGCGGCCTCGACGCCGGGGCCTTGACCCCTCGGCCCCGGGTCTCGGCCCGGCGGCCACGGCTCCGCGGCCTTGACGAGATCCCGACCGGACCTGAGGAGAACGACACCGTGAACGTCCCCGACGAACGCCCCGCACCGCCGCTGACCGGCGGCGAACGCGAGATGCTGCGCGGCTTCCTGGACTTCCACCGGGCGACCCTCGCCCTGAAGTGCGAGGGCCTGAGCGACGAGCAGCTGCGGCAGCGCGCCAGCCCGCCGTCCACCCTGACCCTGCTCGGGCTGGTGCGGCACATGGCCGAGGTCGAGCGCACCTGGTTCCGCCGGGTGATCGACGGCGAGGACGTCCCGCTGGTCTGGTCCGCCGAGGGCGACTACCAGGCCGCGTACGACGCCACCGGCGCCACCCGGGCCGAGGCCTTCACCGCCTGGCGGACCGAGGTCGAGCACTCCCGCCGGATCGAGCTCGCCGCCGAGAACCTCGACGTCACCGGCTTCCAGCCCCGGTGGGACACCGAGGTGTCACTGCGGCTGGTGATGCTGCACCTGATCCACGAGTACGCCCGGCACAACGGGCACGCCGACTTCCTGCGCGAGGCGATCGACGGCGTGGTGGGGGCGTAGCCCTCGGCGGCTCCGGCGGGGCCCGCTACCAGCCGAGGAGGTGGGTGCGGCGGGTGAGGGCGGTGAGGACGGACTTGGCGACGGTCTCGTGGGTGAGGTCGGCGGTGTCGAGGGTGTGCGAGCCGCCGTCCCCGGCCGGTCCCTCGTGGAGGACGACGTAGTGCAGGGCGGAGCCGGTGGCGCGGCTCTCGCGGCGGAAGGTGTCCAGCCCGGCCGGGACGGCCGGGGACTCCACGACGACCTGGTAGCCGCGGGTCGCGTACGCGAAGGCGGCCTGCGCGGCGGCGGCCAGGGCGGTGGCGTTCTGGTGGCCGGCCTCCGGCAGGTGGGGCGGGAGGCGGCCGCTGCGGATGACCCGCAGGAAGTCGTCCGTCCGCAGGTGGACGCTCGGGTGCAGCTCCTGTGCGAGCAGCTCCGCGACCGGGCTGTTCCCGGCCCCGGACGGGTCGACGAGGACCAGGACGCCCCCGGCGCCCCGGCCGCCCCCGAGCTCCGGCCCACCTACGGTCGTACGGTTCACAGCTGCTGATCCCTTCGCGGGCCGGGGACGGTCGGGTAGCCGGGGCGAGGCGGTCGGAGTGCGAAGGGGCTGGTCGGCACATATCCGGACAGCCGACCGCCTCGTCCCTACGACTGATGCGTCTCGGGGATCAACCTAGTCCAAACGGGTGCCCCGAGTCGTCCCCCACCCGGCCTACGGACGGGTGGCCGCGGTCGCTCGGTGACCGCCCGGTGAGCGCTCGGTGACCGCCCGGTGTCGGTTCTAGTTCCCCTCTGCGCGCAGGATGATCGGGTTGGTGAGCGCCGCCATCGGGCCCCACGGCAGGTCCGGGCCCATCGCGTTGCCCTTGCCCGGGGTGCCGTCCGGCTTCGGGTGGCGCACCTCGGCCCGGACGTACGCGGCGAGCGAGGCCGTGGTGCGCCACACCACCGTGCCGGAGCCGCCGGCCGGCAGCGACTCCTGGTGCATCTGCCCCTCGTCGGTGATCAGCCGGACCGTTCCGCCGGGCACCCCGGAGACGGTGAGCGTGACGTCCACGGGCGCGTCGGCCGGGACGGTCAGCTCCTCGCCGATGCCCGCCCGCCGGCCGTGCCCGGTCACGGTGAACTCCAGCCGGACGGCGTTCGATTCGGCGATCCAGCTGCGGCCGTCGCGCAGCCCGTCGAGGATCGCGTCCCGGGTGAGGTCCTCCGCGAGCACCACGTTGTGCGGGGAGCCGATCACCTGCGGCTCGCTGTGCGCGTCGCTGTTGCCCAGGGCGGGCAGCCAGGAGCGGCCCTCGCGCAGGGCGACGGCGAGCCGGCCGTCCCAGGTGTCCACCGCGGACTCGTCGTCGTACGTCCAGGGGCCGTTCCACACCTCGACGGCGTCGGCCTGCTCGTAGCCGAACTTCCACTGGCAGGCGACGTACGGGCAGTACGGGTGCGCGGGCACCACCAGGCCGCCGGAGCGGTGGACCTGGCGGACGAAGCGCGGGAACTCCTCGTCGCGCGAGCGGTAGCGCCAGTCGACGAACTGGCCGGCCTCCAGGCCGAGGGCCAGCCAGTGGCCGTTGCGGGTGGTGATCTCCTCGCCCGGGACGATCAGCAGGTCCGGGCCGGCCAGCGGGCCCCAGACGGCGTGCGAGGAGCTGGTGTTGTGGTCGGTGGAGACGATGAAGTCCAGGCCGGCCGCGCGCGCCCCGGCCGCGACCTCCTCGGGGAGGCGCCGTCCGTCGGAGTGGACGGTGTGCAGGTGGCAGTCGCCCCGGTACCAGGCGCGGCCGCGGCCGCGGGCCCGCTCGGCCGGGTAGTGCGGGGTGAACTGCGGGCCGGGCGCGCCGAACCTGAGGGTGACCTCGACGTGGTAGTCCAGGCCCTGCGGGGCGACCTGGTACGGGCCGAGGACGACGTGCCAGGTGCCGGGGCCGATCGGGCCGGGGAGGTAGCCGGGGGTCGCGGCGGAGCAGGAGAGGCTGAACTCGGTGCGGAAGCCGCCGGACCAGCCGCGGAAGCCGGGGCCGCCGAGGTCGGTGCCGCGTTCGTCGAAGATGCCGATGTCGCAGGAGTTGCCGGGGGTGCCGGCCGGGACCGGGGGCTTGTCGTAGCCGTACGAGACGGCGATCTCCCGGACGCCCTCGGGGACTTCGACCGGGAGGTAGACGAAGTCGGGGGCGCCGGTGGGGAGATGGCCGGTGAGGGTGAGGGTGCGATCGGGGGGTGTGGCGGCGGGCGCGGCCGGGGCGGCGGTGGCCTCGCCGGTCGTGGCGGCGAGGCCGAGGGCGGTGGCGGCGCCGGTGGCCAGGCCGGTGCGGAGCAGGTCCCGGCGGGCGGGGCGGGGTGTGCTGGGTTCGGTCGGCATCGAGGTCTCCGGGTCGGGTCGGGTCGGGTCGCTCGCGTGCCTACCCGGGTGAGTGAACCGGGGGTGATTCCGGGGTGAGTCGGGGCCCACGGGGGCGGGGCGGGTCGGTGAAGAGGGGGCGGGCGGGGGCCGGGGGCGAGTTGCGGGGAGTGACGAATGGTCGGTTCATAGTCATGTAATCGGTGGATATCCGGATGGAATGGACAGGGAGGCTGGCGTGGCGCTGAGTCGGCGGACGCTGCTCGTGGTAGTGGCCGGAGGCGTACTGACGGGGTGCCGGGCCAGGCCGGCGCCGACCTCGCACGCCGGCGCGGCCCCGTCGTCAGTCTCCGCTCCGGGGGCGGCGGACGCCACGGTGGGCGGCATATCCTCGGCGGCGAGCGCCGCACCGACCCAGGATCCGGCGACCGCCGTGCCCGCCGAGACCGCCACGGCCACCGCGACGGCCGACGCCGCGGCGACTCCCGCGCCCACCCCGGCTCCGGTGAAGGAGCCGACCCGGGCGGAGACGGTGGACCGGTACGCCGCCGTGGCCCCGACGGACTGGGGCCTGGAGGTCGCCGGGGTGATCACCGAGCTGCCCGACGGCGAGCGCGCGACGGCCCTCACCTTCGACGCCTGCGGCGGCCCCGGTGGCAACGGCTACGACGCCGACCTGATCGACTTCCTGCGGGCGAACGCCGTCCCGGCCACGCTCTTCCTGAACGCCCGCTGGATCGACGCCAACCCGGACGAGTTCGAGCAGCTCGCCGCCGACCCGCTGTTCGAGATCGGCAACCACGGCACCGTCCACCGCCCCCTCTCGGTCACCGGCCGCTCCGCCTACGGGATCGCCGGCACCGGCGACGTCGGCGAGGTCTACGACGAGGTCGCGGGCAACGCGCGCAAACTCACCGGACTGCTCGGGCACCCGCCCCGCTTCTTCCGCTCCGGCACCGCGCACTACGACGACGTCGCCACCCGGGTGGTCGCCGACCTGGGCCAACGGGTGGCCGGCTTCACCGTGAACGGGGACGGCGGCGCGACGCTCAGCGCCGCCCAGGTGCGGCAGGAGGTCGGGTCGGCCGGGCCGGGCGCGATCGTGATCGGCCACATGAACCACCCGGGCGGCGGGACCGCGCCCGGGGTGGCGGCGGCGCTGCCGGGGATGCTGGCGGCGGGACGGCGCTTCGTCCGGCTCTCGGACGTGCTGTAGGCCCGGGGCCCGGACCGGCCGGCCTTCGGGAGCGCGGCGCCAGGCGGGTCGCGTCGGCCTTCGGGCGTGCGGCGCCAGGCCGGCCGCGTCGGCCCTTGGGCGCGCTACACCAGCCGGAGGCCGCCCGGGTGCTCCTCCTCGATGATCCGCACCAGCCAGTCGAAGACCGTCGGCCCCTCGCCCGCCCGGGCGGCGGCCAGCTCGGCGCCGACCCACTCGCGGTTGGTGGGGTGGCAGCGGCCCAGTCGCAGCTCCAGCTGGCGGACCGTCTCCGGGTACCCGAGCCTGCGGCGGGAGGCCTCGTGGTCGCGCCACTCGATGAGCCAGTCGCCGTCCTCGGGCGTGCCGTAGCCGCCGCGCAGGCAGTCGGCGAAGGCGTCGAGGTTGCGGCCGAAGTAGCCGTCCATGCCGATCTCCTGCCCGACGACGTCCCAGAAGTCCTCCAGGGAGCCGATCCTGCTGCCGTCGATCACGTAGGTCACCGTCACGGGGTCGAGGATAGGCCCGGGTGGTGAACGGCGGGTGCGATGATCGGCGGCCGCCGCGACGACCGCCGTTGCTCCGGACGAGGCTGCGGTCGCTGCCGCTGCCGATGTTGCTACTGCGCCGGCTCCACGGCGATGGCGGTGGCGAGCAGGCCGTCCCGGACGGTCCAGCGGCCGTCGAATCCCGGCAGCCGGCGCCCGCCGACCACCGGGCCCGGGACCAACAGGCGGGCGGTGAAGGTGCCGTCCGGGGAGAGGTCCAGTTCGGCCTCGCTGAACTCCAGGAAGAGCCCGGTCAGCGGGAACCACGCCTTGTACACCGACTCCTTGGCGCTGAACAGCAGGCGTTCCCACGGGGTGCCCGGGTCGGTGGCGGCCAGGTCGGCGAGCCGCTTCTGCTCGACGGGTAGTGCGACGACGTCCAGGACGCCCTCCGGCAGTGGCAGTGCGGGTTCGGCGTCGATGCCGACGGAGGCGAGGGCGCCGGCCCGGGCCACGGCAGCCGCCCGGAAGCCGTCGCAGTGGGTGAGGCTGCCGATCACGCCGTCCGGCCAGCTCGGCGCGCCGCGCAGGCCCGGGACGAGCGGGCGGTAGGGGACACCGAGCCGGGCGAGGGCGGTCCGGGCGCAGTGCCGGACGGTGGTGAACTCACGGCGCCGCTTGTCGACGGCGTTGGCGACGGCCGCCGCCTCCTCCGGCTCCAGCCGGGCCTCCGGGGGGTCGTCGTACGCCACCTCGGTCACCACGACGTCCGGCAGCAGGTCCCCGATCACCCGTTCCCCCCTCGGTCAGTCGCGCGGGGTCGTCGCCGCGCGGCACGAGGGTAACCCGGCCGGGGGGATCTCCGGGGGCGAACGGGGACTGCGGCCGGAGTGCGCGGACGCGTGCGCTACTCGAAGGCGGCCGCCGCCTCGCGCAGTGCCCGGGCGACGGTCTCCGGGTCGTACGGTGCCGGCTCGCCGGGCAGGTAGGTGACGGCGTGCAGCGCACCGGTGTAGCGGAAGGAGCGGTGGCGCTCGTGGACCGGCCAGGACACCGGCGACTTGCGGTCGATCCCGACGCTGATGCCCTGGAACGGCGCCATGCCGATCAGCTGGTGGACCGGGCCGAGCCGGCCGCCCTCGGTGCCGTCCACGAGCAGGCGGAACTCCCACCTGAGGTCGGCGACCGCGGTGGCCTCCAGGGTGACCAGCCGGGTGCCGTCCGGCAGGGGTCCGCCGTCGGCCTCCAGCAGGTCGCCGTACTGGTTGTAGGCGAGGCGCAGCCGGCCGTCCTCGACGTACAGGCTGTAGCCCCCGCCCTGGTCGCCGTGCGACACCAGGACGCCCTGGTCGCCCGTCCGGTAGCCGTCGAGGGCGACCTCGACGGTGAAGGAGCGGAAGGAGATCAGCCGGGAGGAGCGGTAGCGCTCCAGCTCGGGGGTGCCGGGCAGCAGGGTGACCGGTCGGCGCAGGCGGTCCGCCCCGGGGCCGCGCAGGGCGAGGGCGCCGCTGCCGTCGGCGAGCGGGAAGACGCCGTTGCGCCAGGCGGCGGCCTCCCAGGCGGCGGACAGCTCCTTGACCAGGCCGGGGTGGTCGGCGGCGACGTCGTGGATCTCGGTGGGGTCGGTCCGGAGGTCGTACAGCGCCCATTCGCCGTCGTCGTACTCCGCGCCGGGGCGGTGCAGGGTGACCAGCTTCCAGCCGTCGCGGTAGTAGCTGCGGTTGCCGGTCATCTCGCAGTACTGCTCGGGGTGGGTGCCGGGCGCCGCGCCGTCGCGCAGGACGGTGGCGAAGCTGATGCCGTCGAGTTCCTGGACGGGTCGGTCCCGGCGTTCCGACGGCCTCTGCACGCCCGCGAGTTCGAGGAGGGTGGGGAGGATGTCGGTGACGTACTGGTACTGGGCGCGGACGCCGTCGTCGCCCTCG
Organism: Kitasatospora sp. NPDC096140; assembly: GCF_040303045.1. Taxonomy (NCBI): domain Bacteria; kingdom Bacillati; phylum Actinomycetota; class Actinomycetes; order Kitasatosporales; family Streptomycetaceae; genus Kitasatospora; species Kitasatospora sp. NPDC096140. The sequence continues at coordinate 173,142 of NZ_JBEOUW010000013.1, read as the reverse complement.
GCGCGCGGCAGTCCGGCCGGCCAGGACAGGACGAAGGGGACGCGGACGCCGCCGGCGTAGGTCTGGCCCTTGTAGAGGCGGAAGGGGGTGTTGGAGGCCATCCCCCAGCCGCGCGGGTAGTGGACCAGGCTCTGCGGGCCGCCGATGAGGTCGATCTCGCGCCGGACGTCGGGGTTCCAGTCGTCCGGGAGGTTCGGGTGGTGGACGAAGCGGCTGAAGTAGCTGCGGGTGCCCTCGGCGCCGCCCTCGCCGGTGCCGCCGTTGTCGCTGGTGAACACGATGACGGTGTTGTCGAGTTCTCCGAGGGCGGCCAGGGTGTCGGTGAGCCGGCCGAGGTTCTGGTCGACGTTGTCGACCATCGCCGCGTACACCTCCATGTAGCGGGCGTACAACTTCTGCTGGACGTCGGTGAGTTCGTCCCAGGCGCCGACTTCGTACCCGGCCTCGGAGTTGCGCTCGGGCAGTTCGGTGCCGGGCGGGAAGTGACCGGCGGCGAGCTGGCGGGCGAAGCGGCTGCGGCGCAGTTCGTCCCAGCCGCCGTCGTAGCGGCCCCGGTGGCGGGCGAGGTCCGCGGGCTTGGCCTGGAGCGGGCCGTGCACGGCGTTGTGGGCGAGGTAGAGGAAGAAGGGCTTGTCGGCGTCGTGGGCGCGCAGCGACTTGACCATCTTGACGGCCTGGTCGGTGAGGTCGTCGGTGTAGTAGTAGCCGTCGGGGAACTCGTCGATGTCCAACGGGGTGTTGTCGCAGACGAGTTGGTGCGGGTGGAAGAGGCTGGTCAGGCCCTCCAGGACGCCGTAGTACTGGTCGAAGCCCTTCTGCAGGGGCCAGTTGGCGCGGTCGTCGGCCGCGTTGGAGGCCGAGTCGCGGGTGAGGTGCCACTTGCCGACCGCGTAGGTGGCGTAGCCGGCGTCGTGCAGCAGCTCGGCCAGGGTGGGGATGTCCCCGGCGACCTCCATGCCGTAACCGGGGAACCCCGGGTCGGCGTTGGCGACGAAGGAGTAGCCGACGCGGTGCGGGTTGAGGCCGGTGAGCAGGGCCGCCCGGGCGGGGGAGCAGAGCGGCATGGTGTGGTAGTTGGCGAGTTTGACGCCGGTGGCGGCGAGGCGGTCCAGGTTCGGGGTGGGGATCTCGGCGCCGAACGGTCCGATGTCGCTGTAGCCCATGTCGTCGATCAGGACGACGACGATGTTGGGGGCGCCCTCGCGCGGGCGGACCCGCCGGGGCCAGGCGGGGGTGGACTCGCGGAAGGTGCGGCCGACGGTTCCGGGGAAGTCGGCGTAGGGGTCGCGACGGTGCGGGTTCGCTTCGGGCGGCGTGCCGGTCATGCGGTGCTCCGGGTGGTGGCTCGGGCCGGCTCCAGCCGCGGGACGGCGGCCAGGAGCTCGGCGGTGTAGGGGTGTTCGGGCGCGGTGACGACGCGGTCGGCCTGGCCGGTCTCGACGATCCGGCCGCGGTGCATCACGGCGATCCGGTGGCTGACCCGGCGGACCACGGCCAGGTCGTGGGCGATGAAGAGGACGGCCAGACCGAGTTCGCGCTGGAGCCGGGCGAGCAGGTCGATCACCTGGGCCTGGACCGAGACGTCGAGCGCGGACACCGGCTCGTCGCAGATCAGGACGCTCGGTTCGGGAGCCAACGCCCGGGCGATGCCGATGCGTTGGCGCTGGCCGCCGGAGAAGGCGCGCGGGTGGCGGTCGGCCGCGGCCGGGTCCAGTCCGACCTGGGTCAGCAACTCGGCGACCCGCTCGGCGCGCCGGTCGCGGTCGCCGAGGCCGTGGGCGATCAGCGGCTCGGCGATGATCTGCCCGGCGGTCATCCGGGGGTTGAGCGAGGAGTACGGGTCCTGGAAGACCAGTTGGACCTCACGGTGCGGCCGCGGGCCGGGGTCCTGGCCGCGGAAGCGGATGCTGCCGGCCGAGGGCGCGTGGGCCCGGACCAGCGCCCGGGCGAGGGTGGACTTGCCGGAGCCGGACTCGCCGACCAGGCCGAGCGTCTCGCCGGGGTGGAGGTCCAGGTCGACGCCCCGCAGGGCGGCGGCGGGGCGGCGCCGGGAGCCGTAGCTCTTGGTCAGGCCCCGGACGGTCAGCAGGGGCCGGGAACCCGGCGTGCTGTTGGCGGCGGCCCGGGAGGGCTCGTCCAGGCGCGGGACGGCGGCCAGGAGTTCGCGGGTGTACGGGTGCCGGGGTTCGCTGAGGAGCCGGGCCGTGGAGCCCTGCTCGACCACCCGGCCGTGGCGCATGACCAGGAGCCGGCGGCAGGTCCGGGCGATCACACCGAGGTCGTGGCTGATCACCACCAGCGCGGTGCCCTTCTCCTGGTTGAGCCGGGTGAGCAGGTCGAGGATCTGCCGCTGGACGGTCGGGTCGAGGGCGGTCGTCGGCTCGTCGGCGACCAGCACCTCGGCGTCGTGGGCGAGCGCGAGGGCGATCATGATCCGCTGGCGCTGGCCGCCGGAGAACCGGTGCGGGTGGTCGCGCAGCCGCCCGGCGGCGTCCGGGATGCCGACCAGATCGAGCAACTCGACTGCCCGGGCGGTGCGTTCGGCCTTCGGTCGACGCTCGCCGTGCGCCCGCAGCGCCTCGTCCAGCTGCCTGCCGACGGTGAGGACGGGGTTGAGCGAGGACATCGGGTCCTGGAAGACCATGGCGATCCGGCGCCCGCGCAGGGTGCGCAGCGCCTCCTCGGGGAGGGCGCCGAGGTCCTGTCCGGCGAGTTCGACGGAACCGGCGGTGATCCGGCCGCCCGGCGGCAGCATCCGCAGCAGGGCGAGGGCGGTGGTGGACTTGCCGGAGCCGGACTCGCCGACGATGCCGAGGGTGTCGCCCGCCGCGAGCCGGAAGTCGACGCCGTCCACGGCGGTGGTGTCGTCGAACCGTACGGTGAGGCCGCTGACGTGCAGCACGTCGGGCACGGTGGTCATCGGCGGATCCCCCGGTTCAGGGCCTCGGCGATCAGCGTGAAGCCGAGCACCAGCGCGGTGGTGGCGGCCAGTGGGGCGGCCGCGAAGGTCGGGTCGGTGGCGAGGTAGCCGACGGACTGGCCGAGGATGCTGCCGAGGGTGGGCTCCGGCGGGCGGACCCCGAGGCCGAGGAAGCTCATGGCGCCCTCGATGAACACGCCGAGCGAGAGCGCGACGGCGGTCTGCACGACCAGCGGGTCGACGGCGTTGGGCAGCACGTGCCGCAGCAGCACCCGGCTGCGGGAGGCGCCTGAGACGCGGGCCGCCACGGCGTACTCGCGTTCCCGCTGGACCAGGATCCCGGCGCGCAACTGCCGTCCGAAGCCGGGCACTTCGGCCAGGGCGATGACGATCACCACCGGCCAGCGGCCGGGGCCGAGGACGGCGGTCACGGCGAGGGCGAGGATCAGCCCGGGGAAGGCGAGCAGCAGGTCGAAGGCGCGCTGGACGGCGAGGTCCGCCCACCTGGAGGTGGCCGCGAGCAGCGCCGCCGAGCAGCCGAGCAGCGCGCCGGCCGGGACGGCGGTGACGATCAGTGCGAGGTCGGTGCCGATGCCGTGCAGCACCCGGCTGCAGAGGTCGCGGCCGAGGTCGTCGGTGCCGAAGGGATGGGCGGTGCTCGGGCCGGCCAGGGCGAGCGCGCTCTGGGCGTTCGGGTCGGACCCGGTGAGCAGCGGTGCGAGCAGGCCGGCGAGGGCGACCACGCCCACCAGGACGAGGCCGGTCAGGCCGCGCCCGGTGAGCAGGGCGGAGAGGTGACGGTGCTTCGTCGCGGGGGAAGCGGTCGCGGGGGAAGCGGTGGCGGTGGTGGTGGTCATCGGGTCACTCCCAGCGGATCCGGGGGTCGAGCCAGGCGTACGCGAGGTCGGTGAGCAGCTGGACGGCGACGTAGACCGCCACCACGAGCAACAGCAGGTCCTGCACCACCGGGTAGTCCCGGCGGGCGACTCCCTGCTCGATCAGCCGGCCGAGTCCCGGCCAGGCGAAGATCCGTTCCACCAGGACGGCCCCGGCGACGAGGTGGCCGATCTGCAGGCCCAGGACGGTGACGGTGGAGGGCAGCGCGTTGGGCAGCGCGTGCCGCCACACGATCCGTCGGCGGGAGACGCCCAGCGCCGTCGCGGTGCGGACGTAGTCCTCGGCGAGGGCGCGCTCGATGCCGTCCTTGAGGTGGCGGGCGAGCACGGCGGCGCTGGGCAGGGCGAGGCAGAGCGCGGGCATCGCCAGGTACTGGACGGCCAGGTCGGGTGCGTCCAGCAGGGACTCGTGGCCGCCGGGCGGCAGCAGCCCGAGCGAGACGGCGAACACCAGGACCAGCACCACACCGGTGACGAAGGGCGGCACGGCGAGCGCGGCCGTGGTGAGCGCCCGGACCGCGACGGCGACCGGGCGGCGGCGAGTGGTCGCCCCGGCCAGCGCCAGCGGCAGCGCGATCAGCACCACCAGCAGCAGTGCGCCGAGGGCGAGTTGGGCGGTGGTGCCGAGCCCGTTGCCGATCAGGTCGGAGACCTGGCCGCCGATCGCGTAGCTCGGCCCCGGATCGCCGCTCAGCAGGTGACCGAGCCAGCTGACGTACTGGCCGAGGACCGGCTGGTCCAGGCCGAGTCGGGAGCGGACGGCCTCGACGGTCGCGGGCGAGGCGTCGGGCCCGGCGAGGGTGGTTGCCGGGTCGCCGGGGATGAGGCGCAGGATGAGGAAGACGAGGAAGGAGGCGAGGGCCAGGACCAGCAGTCCGCTGGGGAGGCGTTTGAGGAGGAAGGTGCGCATGGGTCGGGTACCGGGCCGTCCTGCTCAGGCCGTCAGGTGGGCGTCGTCGAGGTTGAGGTAGCCGAACTTGTTGAGCGTGGCGCCCCGGGCCTTGCGGCCCGCGACCTCGACCAGTCCGGCGATGGCGAGGTCGATCACGAACTCCTCGTCCAGGAGCACGTCGGTGATCTGCTGGTAGAGGGCCTTGGCCTCGGGGCTGTCGCTGTCGGCGCGGTTCCAGGCCTGCTGCACCACGTCGGTGTAGGCGGCGGAGGCGAAGTGCGAGCTGTTGCGGGCCTCGTTGAAGGGGTAGGCGCTCACCGCGAGGGTGGCCGGGTGGAGCTGGGCGAAGCCGTGGCTGAGCGTCCAGAGTGCGGGCATCGTCTGGGAGATGAGCTGCTTCTGCATGGTGGGCGAGTCGGTGGGCTGGAGCACCGTGTCGATGCCGACCTGCTGCAGGTCGTACTGGAGGATCTGGGCGATCGCGGTCGAGCCGGGCTCGCTGGAGTGGGCGAAGGGCAGCGTGATCCGTTCCAGGCCGGCCTCCTTGAGCAGGGCGCGGGCCCTGTCCGGGTCGTGGCGGTAGTGGGTGGCGCCGGCCTCGGTGTAGGCGGGGGACGACTTGGGCCAGGGCACGGAGGAGACCGTCCCGTAGCCGCCGAGGGCCTGCCGGACGAGGCGGTCGCGGTCGACCGCCCAGGCGATGGCCTGACGCACCCGCTTGTCGCCGACGTGCTCGGCGGTGACGTTGGCGCCGATGTAGTAGGCGCCGGCACCGGTGTCGTACTGCGTGATCCGGAACTGCGGGTCGGTGCGGAGGGTGGCGACGTCCTTGCCACTGACGTTGTACGACAGGTGCGTCTGGCCGGTCCTGAGCGAGGACAGCAGGGACTCGGCCTGCGGGACGATCCGGATCTCCACGCCGTCCAGGTACGGGCGGCCGCGGTTCCAGTACGCGTCGTTGCGGGCGAGGGTGAGCGAGGCGCCCGGCTTGCGGTCGGTGAGGACGAACGGGCCGGTGCCGATCAGCCTGGTGCCGGCGACGGCGTCCTCGACGGTGCCGGCATCGGGGATGATCATGAACTCGAAGAGGTCGAAGAGGTTGCTGACCGGGTGGGCGAACACCAGGGTCAGCTCGAAGTCGCCGTCCTTGCGGAAGTCGGTGACGGCAGCGGCGGTCGAGCGCAACTGGGCGGAGCGGGCCGGGTTCTGGAGGTTCTTGACCGCGAAGACCACGTCGTCGGCGGTGAACCGGCGGCCACTGTGGAAGGTGACGTCCTCGCGGAGCTTGAGCGTGACGCTCCTGCCGTCCTCGGCGACCTGCCAGGCGGTGGCGAGTTCGGGCTGCGGCCGCAGCCGGTCGTCGTACCTGGTGAGGGTGTTGAAGACCAGGCGCTGGATCAGGGTGTTGGCGCTCTGGGCGAAGAGCAGGCTCGGCGTGACGTCGATGCCGGTGGCGACGGAGAGCACACCGCCCCGGCGGGGAGCGCCCGAACCGTCCACGGTGTCGGCCGCGTTCGCGGCGTTCGAGGCCTCGTCGACGGCGGACCGGCAGGCCGCGAGCGTCAGCAGGCCGGCACCGGCGAGGCCCGCGCGCAGCAGGACGCGGCGGCTCGGGGCGGGAGGACGGGTGAGCGCGGTCATGGCGGTCCTTCGGGAGTCGGCAGGGGGTGGGGGCTGGGGGTGGGGGCAGGGGGCGGAGGAGGGGGGGAACGGCCCGTGGCGCAGCGCCGGTCCCCGCTCCGGACCGTCGTCGGTACGGAGCGGGGCGGTGGCTGTCGTGTTCGCGGGGCCGGTGCGGTCAGTTGGCCGCTTCGAGCTCCTCGGCGGGCACCAGACCGGGCACCCGCGGCGGCTCGGCGGGCTCCAGCAGACGGCTCGGGGTGCCGTCCACCCCCACCGGCAGGTCGCCGTCCAGGGTGATCCGGCGCACCAGGCGGGGCTCGTCGCCGTAGTCCGCGACCGCGTAGTGCTGGGTCGCGCGGTTGTCCCAGATCGCCACGTCGCCGACCTGCCAGTCCCAGCGGACGGTGTTCTCCAGTCGCTCGACGTAGCGCTGGAAGAGGTCGATCAGCGCCTTGCCGTCGTCACCCGAGACGCCCTGGATGCGCTGGGCGAAGGCGCCGAGCAGGAGGGTCTTCTCGCCGGTCACCGGGTGGACCCGGACCACCGGGTGCTCGGTCCTGAAGGCGGTCGAGACGAAGACCTCCCGGAACAGCTTGGCCACCTCGGCGTTGTTCGCCAGCTCCGGGCGCAGCGCGAGCCGGGCGGCGTAGTCGTAGTCGTTGGTGTGCACGGCGCGCAGGCTCTCGGCGAGCGTCTTCAGCGGCGCGGGCAGGTCCCGGTAGGCGGCCGCGGTGTTGGCCCACACGGTGCTGCCACCGGCCGGCGGCACCTCCAGGGCACGCAGGATCGAGGCCTTCGGGTACGACGGGACGAAGGTGACGTCGGTGTGCCAGTTGTTGGCGCGTACGCCCTTCGTGGCGTCCAGTTCGAAGATGTAGCGGCCGTCCGCGCTGGGCACGGTGGGGTGGCCGACCGGGTGGCCGAGGAGGCGGGCGAAGGCCTCCTGCTCGGCGTCGTCCAGGTGCTGCTGGCCTCGGAAGAAGAGCACCTTGTGCTCGTACAGCGCGGCTTCCAGGGCGGCGACGGTCTCGGTGGGGAGCTCGCCGCCGAGGCGTATGTCGTGCACGATCGCGCCGATCCGGCCAGCGGCGGGCGTGAGGCGGAGGGGGGTGGGGGCGGCTTCGGTGGTTGCGGTGGTTGCGGTGGGGGTGGTGGTTGCGGTGGTGGTCATGGCGGTTCGCCTCCGGGGCGTGATGACGGAGAGTGACTGATGGCGGCCGCGCCCGAGTGGGGCGTGGGTGTGCGGGGGTAGCGCCGGACACGGAGTCCGGGAGAGGGAGGTCCGGCCCGGCGGGCGGTCAGGACGCGAGCGCGCCGCGACAACAGCGGCGCGGGCAGCGGCGGGGAACGGGGCGGACGACGGTGTGCATCGGCCCTCCTTCCGGCTCGCTGCGTGTGGGCTCGGTGCTCATCGTGCTGAAGCGCAGGACTGCCTGTCAATCGCCATCTTGCCTGGTGGGAAAGGGTGTTGCTGCTTCGTTTCGGCCGCTTGCGGTTCCTTGCGCCACCTTGCGGCCTGTTGCGTCCCGTTGCGGCGGATTGCGGGGGGACGGCGGTCCGGCGCGCGGTCGGTCGGCCCTGCCGTGCGGGTGCGGCGGTTGCCGACGTGCGGGAGCGGAAATGGCCAGGGCCGGCGCGGGCGGCTCCCGCGCCGGGGTCGACGCCTGGCCGGAGACGGTCGCTCGGTTACGGCATGTGATCGGTCACTGGCCGAGGAGCCGGGCGAAGTCCAGTCCGAGGCTGCCGAGGACGGGCAGTGCACCGAGGTCGGTCACGCCGCCGACCGGGATGCTGTAGCCCTGGTTCACCACGCGGAGCGCGGAGCCGACGACGGTGGGGCTGGGGGCGGGGGCGGCGGCTGACGGCGCGGCGGCGGCCGGGACCAGGGCGGCGCCGAGGAGCAGGGCGGCGAGTGCGGTGCGCATGTGAGGGGACCTCCGGGGCGGACGGGCGGGCACGCGGGCAGCCGGACGGACAGGCGCACAGGGGTAGGGGCGCACGGGCGCACGGGCAGCGAGGCATACCTGCGGATGACGGCCTGTCAACACCCCCGGTGGCGGCGCGGTCACGCATCTTCGCCCCTTCGGCGGCATTCGTAAAGATCCTTGCCTTGTGTTCATGCCAACATCAAGGAGGTCTGGACCATGCCGAGGAAGAGCGCATACGTTCCCTTCACAAGGACGGGCGCCGGACCGCCGAACTGCCGGGCGGCGTCGGCGACTTGTTCCTGTCATGTTCACGCCTGAACTCGGGGCGTCGGACCAGCACGCCCTGTCAGCACTGCAACCGGAGGGAACGAACCATGCGCGCCATCGGCAAGAACCTCAGGATCCTCGCGGGCGCCCCGCTCGCCGCAGCCGCTCTCATCGCCTTCACGGCCGGCACCGCCAGTGCCGCCATTCCGATCAACAAGCCCATGAACGGCAAGGCCACCTACTACAACGACTCGGGCTTCGGTGCCTGCGGCACCCAAATCAACGCCTCGTCGCAGATGCTGGTGGCCGTCTCGCACACCTGGTGGACCACCGCGAACCCGAACAACGACCCGGTCTGCAAGGGCATTTCGGTCAAGGTGACCTATCAGGGAAAGACCATCACCGTCCCGGTGAAGGACCAGTGCCCCTCCTGTGACTCCACCCACATCGACCTCAGCCAGCCGGCCTTCGCCAAGCTGGCCCCGCTGAGCAAGGGCGTCATCAGCGGCCTCACCTGGCAGTTCGTCAAGGCCGGCCTGAAGGGCGAGACCGTCGAGCTCTCCGCCCCGATCGCCGGCTCCACCATCGGCTGACTCCGGCAGACCTGACGCGGCCGTGCCCGCCCCCGCGGCATGACGGGGGCGGGCACGGCCGCGCCGGGGCGGGTGTCGGGGGTCGGCGACCTGGGCTTCTGCCCGACAACTCCTCCGGCCGGGGCGGGACCTGTCGGTGTGACACGTGATCGATGCGGCGTTGCACGGGCGTTGCAGTCCGGTGACACGGAACGCGCCATTCCGTCGACTGTTCGGACTAGTTTCGATCGTGCACGCCCGCTGCGGCGCCGGTGCTTCCCGCACCGGCCGGAACGGGCAACGTTCGCGTCCCCACCCGTACTTCGTTCAGGAGAACCGGCATGTCCCTTTCGACGACCCGTCGCGCGACCACCGTCCGCACGCTGGCCGGAGCCGTCCTGACGGTCGGGCTGCTGGTGCCCGCCGCAACCGCCTGCAGCAGCACGTCGGGTGCCCAGGGCGCGGCTTCACCGGCCGCGACCGCAACCACGGCCGGTACGCCCGGCGCCAGTGCGCCGGCGGCCACGGCCACGACGGCTGCGCCGGCCGCGACGTCCACGGCGTCGCCCGCGTCCACGCCGTCCGGCAAGCCCGGTGGCGGCACCACGGCCGCCAAGCCGGACGCGCACCCCAGCACCACCCAGGCGCCCCCGGGCAAGCCGGCGCCCGGAGCCCGCACCCAGACCCTGCCGGACGGCAGCACGGCGGAGATCCGGGAAGTCGCCCCCCAGCACTTCGTCGCCAAGATCGTCCACGGCGGTGACGTCCTCGCCACGCTGGAGACGAAGGACACCGACGCCGGACTCGACGCCAACGACATGTTCATCGTGCTCTCGCTGGACGGCACGGTCCACGCCTGGATGGGCGGCGGGCACCAGGGCCCCGGAACCTTCAAGCTCCCCGGCGACTGGACGGCCAAGGTCACCAAGACCGGCGAGCTGAAGTACCGCGCGGAGATCCTCGGCCTCGACAACGCGGTGAACGGCACGCTGGAGACCGACGGGCAGGACGTCGGAGTCAACGCCAACGGCATCTACATCGTGCTCTCGGCGGGCGGGCAGATCAGCGCCCACGCCTGACCGCCGCTGTTCCGGCGTGACTGCTTCCCTGGCGGCCTTGCGGCCTTGCGGGCTCGTGTCCTTGCGCCCTTGCGCCCTTTGTGCCGCGGCGGGCTCGGGGCGGGTGGGGCGGGCGGATCGCGTGTCCCCTGCTCGCGCGATCCGCGCCGCCCATGGGCCCGTGGGCCCGGGGCCGTCGGCCGGAGGGTCAGGCGGTCCAGCCCGGGTCGCGGCCGCTGAGGGCGAGCGCGACCTCGAAGGTCGAGGCGTCGGCCGGGGTGGTGACGGCCGGGCCGTAGACGCCGCCGGTGCGGGCCTGGTCGGCGAGTTGCTCGACCACGCCGAGCAGGACGGTGGCGGCCTCCTCGCCGACCGGGAAGGGCAGGTCGGCGGCGCGGGCCAGGTCCCAGCCGTGCAGGGCGAACTCCTGCAGGGTGATGGCGGCGGCCGCGCTCGCGGGCAGGGTGTTGGGGCCGAACTCCGTCTCGCCGGTCATCGCGTCCGGCCGCACCCACGCAGCGGCGGCGCGCTCGGCGCTGGCGGCGACGGCCCGGGGTTCGGCGACGGACGCGGGCTCGGTGCTGCGGGGCAGCTTGGCGGCCGCGCGTTCGGAGTCGGAGAGCACACCGCCGAGGTGGGCGAACAGGTCGGCGACGGTGAACTGCGCGCAGGGGGTGGCGGCGGTCAACCGGTCGGCCGGGACGGCCTGGGCGGTGCGGGCGAACAGGGCGGCGAACTCGGTCATTGCGGTCTGCATCGTCGGTCCTCGGTCCTCGATCTTCAGCACTTGATCTTCAGTGGTCGGAGCTCGGAGCTCGGAGCTCAAGCGCTCGGTGCTCGACGCTCCGGGCCCGGTCGGCGCCGGGCTCATTGCTTAAGTCGAGACTAAAATGACGCGGGCGTGGAGCGCAAGCTGAAGCCTCGACTAAAATGACGGCCATGGAAGCGGTCCAAGTGATAGCCGAACCCCGCCGCCGCGAGATCCTGCGGCTGGTCTGGGAGGACGAGCTGTGCGCGGGCGACATCGCCGAACGGTTCGACGTCACGTTCGGCGCGGTCTCCCAGCACCTGAAGGTGCTGCGGGAGGCCGGGTTGGTCACGCTGCGCCAGGAGGGCCGCAAGCGCTACTACCGGGCCGACCGGGAAGCACTCGGGCCGCTGGCCGCCTACCTGCAGTCGATGTGGGCCGAAAAGCTGGACGTACTGGCCGAGTTGGCGGAAGCGGCCGAGGCCGCGGAGGCCGACGGGACGGCGACGAGGACGGCGGGAGCCGCCGAGCGGGCCGGGGGAACGAGGGGGAGCGCCCGATGAGGACCGACCAGGTGGTGGTGGAGCGGCGGATCGCCGCCCGTCCGGAGACGGTGTTCTCGTTCTTCACCGACCGGGAGCGGTGGCTCTCCTGGATGGGCCGGGACGGCGAGTTCTCCTTCACCCCCGGCGGGAAGTACCGCACCAACGTCAACGCAGACCACCACGCCGCCGGCGCCTTCCTGACCCTGGACCCGTACCACCGGGTCGTCTTCACCTGGGGCCTCGAAGGCGGCGACATGGGCGTCCCGCCCGGCGCCAGCGTCGTCGAGGTCACCCTCACCCCCGACGGGGAGGGCACCCTGCTCACCCTCGTCCACCGTGACCTGCCCCCGGACGCCCGCGCCCCGCACCTCGAAGGCTGGGCCCACTACCTCGACCGCCTGGTCGCCCGCGCCGAAGGGCGCGACCCCGGGCCGGACGAGTGGCTGCAGGCGTAGGCACCCGGGAAGCCACCGGACCGTCGCCCTCGCCGCCTGTGTACCGGCCGGCGGGGCCGACGGGTGTGCGCGGGGCCGGTCAGAACCAGTGCAGGCAGTGCGGGGGGCGCTCGGCGCGGAACAGGGCGTCGGCGAGGGCGGCCGCGTCCGGGCCGTGGGCCCGGATGTGGCCGGCGCGCACGAGCGTGCTCGGAGCCGTACCACCGAGGTAGACCGAGCCCAGGTCGCGCACGTCCAGGGAGAGGTCGGGCTCGCGGTCCGTCGGGACGCAGTCGGCCTTGCCGTCCCGGACGGTCAGCAGGTAGCGGCCGCGCTCGCCGAGGAACGGGTCGTCGACGTCGAGGACGAGCTCCCCGTCGCAGAACCAGCCGCGCGCGGTCAGCGCACGCGGGACGTCCAGGATGCGTACCCAGAGCCATTCGGTGTGCCTGGTGAGCTGGCCGGCGTTGAGGTCCACCAGCCGCCAGCGCAGCGGATTTTCCGGCGGGGAGTGCTTGAACACGACCTCCGAGACCAGGTCGTGGTTGAGCAGGAAGCCGGCCAGGGCCGTGTACACGGTGTCGTCGGCGGCGATGGTCTCGTCGACCAGCAGGGAGTCGGGTTCCCCGATCGAGTAGCAGGCGTACCCGTCCGGGACGCCGTCCGCGTCACGGTGCACGGCGACGTAGCGCGGCGCCGGAGCGATCGGAGGCTGCCCCGCGCCCAGGCTCCACCAGTGCGGCGGCCGGGACAGCGCGCCGGGCTGCGCACGGCGGTACCGGTCGTAGACCGCCTCCAGGATCTCGCCGCACTCCGCACGCCGCAGCACCTCGATCGAGCCGGTGTCCTCACCGGTGCCGGTGCCGGTGCCGCCCGCTCGGGGAGCGGTAAGCGCACCCCGGTGGCGCGGCACCGTGAGCCGCTGCGTGAAGGTCGCCGGCCCGTAGCCGAACCGGCCGTAGATCGTGGCCTCGGACGCCAACAGCACGGACAGGAACTCCCCGCGCTCCCGCACGTCCGTGAACTGATGCCGCATCATCGCGGTGAGCACGCCCTGGCGCCGGTGCGACGGCAGGACACCCACCGCGCTGACCCCGCCGACCGGGGCGAGGCCCCCACCGGGCAGGGTCAGCTCGAACGAGTACGCGGCGGCGGTTCCGACGGGCCGCCCGTCCGGCGCGACGGCGAGCCAGGCGCGGTCCGTCTCCAACGCCGCCCACACCCCGGTGCGCTCCCCGGCCGGTGTCTCCGGGAAGCGCGCGAACGCGGCGTGGAAGGTGTCGACGAAGACCTCGCGGTCCCGGTCGGTCGTGGAACGGATCTCCATCGCTGTGCTGCCTCCCCCAGTGACGGCACCACGACCTGCGATGCCCCGGCCACAGTGCACCGTGGCGGTGCTCCCGGGTCAAACGAATTAGCGGCGGGGCCGCCGGTCCGGGGCGGCGCTCCGGCTGCGGTCCGGCCCGGTGCCGTCCTACCGTGAAGGAGTCCCACGCCCGTACCCGGCCGAGGCTCCGCCCGCCGGGGCGGCACACCCACGGGAGCGAGGTGCGATGCACCGGTCGCGAGGGCCGGCGGACCGGCCGCGTGGCGGGCGTCCCGACGCGGCGGTCGTGCACCGCGCGGTGCGGGTCACCCTGGCCGCCTGCGCGGGGTTCTACACGTTCCGCTACGGCCTGCACCGCCCCGTGTCGGCCACCTACGCGCTCTTCGCGGCGGTCGCCCTCGGCGTCCTCGCCCGGGTCGAGGGAGCGGCCCGGGCACGGGCCCGGACGATCCTGTGGACGCTGCCGTTCGCCTGCGGGCTGGTCTGCCTCGGCACCCTTCTGGCCGTACGCGACTGGGCGGCGGCCCTGGGCATGGTGGGCGTCGGCTTCGCGGTGTCCTTCGGCACCGTCGGCGGCCCCCGGATGGTGGGCCTCGCCAACGGGCTCCAGCTGCTCTACATCCTCCCGTGCTTCCCGCCCTACAGCCCGGACACCCTCCTGCAACGCCTGCTCGGCGTGGTGGTCGGCCTGCTGCTGCTCGCCGGCGCGGAGCTACTGATGTGGCCCGAGCCGGCGACACCGGACTACCGGGGCCGGCTGTCGCGCGCCGCCTCGGCCCTCGCCGACCTGGCCGACCTCGCGGCCGCCGCCTGCGCCGGCCGCGCCACCCCCGTCGGGGCCGTCGCCGAGGCCGCCGAGCGGGCCGACACACACCTGGACGAGCTGCGCTTCAGACACGTCCCACTGATGCAGCGGCCCGCCTCGGCCGGCGCCGTCGACCGGGCCCTCGCCCACTGCGCGGTCGCGCTGCGCTACACCGGCCCGCGGGTGCTCGGCATCCTGCGGCTCGCCGGAGTTAGGCCCGACCCGGCCGCGGCACGGCTCACCGCCACCACCGGACGGACCCTGCGCGCCGCCGCGGCCGGGGTGGTCCGGACCGGACCCGTCCCCGAGACCGGGCAGGTCGACCGGGACCTCACGGCCTTCGACACCGCCCGAGCGGCCGCCTGGGAGGGCGACCGGGACGCCGACGGGGCGGTGGACCGGGCCGCCGACCGGGAACCCGCCGGCCCGGCGGCCGACCCGGAACCCTCCTACCTCGCCCGCCCGGCGCTCGGCACCGCCGCCCTGGACGCCGCCGAGGGCGCCCGCTTCGCCGTCCGGGCGGTGCGGGTGAGCCGCCACGCCGCCCTGCCCCCCGACGACACGCCCGCCGACCAGCGGCCGGGCCCGTTCTGGTACGCCTACGACCCCGCCCCGCTGCTGTGGTGGCGGCGGTTCCGCGCCAACCTCACACCCCGCTCGGTCGCCTTCCAGAACGCGCTGCGCACCGCGGGCGCCCTCGGCGCGGCCCGGCTGCTGGCAGGATCCCTCGACCTCTCGCACGGCTTCTGGGTGCTGCTCGCCACCCTCACCCTGATGCGCACCAGCGCCGCCGACACCCGGATCACGCTGCGCCCCGCGCTGGTGGGAACGCTCGCCGGCGCCGCCGTCACCGCCGCGGTGCTGCTGGGCGTGGGGGAGCGTCCCCTGGTGTACGCCCTCGCACTGCCCCCGGTGATGCTGATCGCCTTCGCCGCCGGACCGGCGTTCGGGCCGGCCTGGGGCCAGGGACTGTTCACCGTCGTGGTCGCCCTCGTCTTCACCCAGCTGGCGCCCGCCGACTGGCAGCTGGCGGAGGCGCGCGTGGTCAACGTGGTCGCGGGCGCGGCGATCGGCATCCTGGCGGGCCTCTGCGCCTGGCCGCGCGGCGGCGGCCAGGACCTGCGGCGGTGCACCGCCGGGATGCTGGACGACAGCGCCGAGGCGCTCCGCGAGACCGTCGCCGTGCTGACCGGCACGGGCCCGGCGGCCGGGGCCCTGCACCGGGCCCGCCGCTCCGCCCTGCTCACCGAGGCGATGTACGCCCAGTACCGCTGCGAACGGCACGACCCGGCCGAGGACGGGCCGAACTGGCAGGCGGCGCTCCTCACCGGCCAGCACACCGTCCGCGGGGCCGAACCACTGCTCGCCCGCGTCCCGCCCGGCACCGCGGCGGTCCACCGGAACGGGCAACAGGTGCTGATGCGCCACGCGGACGACGTGGCGGGGGCCTTCCACCGCCAGGCGGCGGCCCTGCGCGCCCGCGAGCCGGCGGGGTCCGCGCACCCCGCCCTCTCCCGGGCCCGCGGCGCCCTGGCCGCCGAACTCGACGGGGCGGCCGCGCTGCGGGGCGACGGACGGGTCTCGCTCCACTCGGTCGACATCGCGGTCTGGCTCACGGGGCTGCTCGACGACCTCCGGCAGATCCACGACGCCCGGCCGTCGCCCCCGCCCGGCTGAGCCTCGTCGCCAGGCCGTCCCCGTCCCCGTCCCCGGCCGAGGCCGAGGCCGGGGACGGGGCCGGCGAACGACCTCAGACCCGGCGCTCGACGGCCTCGAAGATGTCGGCGTCCGTTTCCTGCTGCCACTTGGGCAGGTCGTCCCAGTCGGCGACGTGGGCGGGCTTGGGGTCGGCGACGTGCTTGTGGATCTGGGCGATCCAGCAGGTGGCGACGAAGCGGCCCTTCTGCTCCCGGCTGAGCTTGGCGGTGCTGCCCGCGCTGACCGCGACGAAGTCGCGGACCTGCCCGAACACCGCTGCCGCGGAAGCCCGTTCAGTCGGGCGTCTCCTCCCAGGGCGTGACGTACCCGGGCTTCGGCTCACCCGGGAAGTGCTTGCGCACCCCGGCGATCCACGCCTCACGGAAGATCCGGCCGTCCTCGGTCATGGTTGTCACCCTTCGGTGCGGTAGCCCAGTTCGCGGTACTCGACCGCCTGGGTCTCGTCGGGGTCGGAGCGGTTCAGACCTGCCATGGCTCTGCTCCGTTGCGCAGGTAGCGGGTCCGGCCGTCGGCGAGCGATCGCAGGGCGCCGCACAGCCGGTCGCGCTGTCGCGGGCGGAGGCGCGCGGCTGCTTCGGGGGCCGGGAGGAAGAGGGCTTCGGAGAGTTCGTCGTCGTGCGGGCGGACGGTGGCGGCGAGGGCGGGGGAGAGGGTGCCGGCGTCGAAGATGAAGGCGAGCTGGTCGTCCCAAGGCTCATGCGGTGCAACCCAGTCCACGACGAGCAGGCGGTGGAGCGTGAGGGTGAGGCCCAGTTCCTCGCGCAGCTCGCGGAGGGCGGCCTGGTCGGGCGACTCGTTGGCCTCCGCCATGCCGCCGGGCAGGTCCCAGCCGTCCTTGTAGGTCGGGTTGACGGTGAGGATCCGGTCGTGTGCGTCGCGCAGGATGACGTCCGCCGAGACGCGCTTGCGGGCCTGCTTGGCGTTGCCCTCGGCGAGGTAGGCGTTCCAGGCTTTGGTGTCGGTGGGTGCCGGCCTCACGATGAACCTCCCCGAGACTCCGGGATGATGTCGGCGAGCAACAGGAGTCGGGTTCTGCTCGCTTCTTCGAATCGTGCCAGGTACGCCCGCACGGGTCCGTAGTCACGGTAGCTGCCGAGGACTTCGGCGAGTTCGTCGAGTTGGTCGACGACCCGAACCGAACCGAGCGTAGGGTCGGTCGCGAGGAGGTCGGCGCCGACCGAGACCGCAGCGTCCAGGTCGTCGCACCGGATGTGCGCGCGGGCGAGGGCGATCCGACTGAGTGCCAGGGAACGTGTGCGGCCTTGCTCCCGGAGGGCCACGGCCCGTTCGGCGGACCGGAGTGCATCGGCGTGCCGTCCGAGGTCGGCGAGGACCAGAGCGGAATCTCCGGCAAGTGTGGCGTCGTCGAACGGGCTCAACCACGGATGCGACTCGTCCGCCTGTGCGGTGAGGGCCGACCAGGCGAGATCGAGTGAGCGAGTGGCGGGTCCGAACTGACCCGCGGCGGCGAGAGCGCGAGCGAGTGCGGCGTGGAGTCGGGCCGTCAGACTCGGCAGGTGAGGCCCGCGGCGTGCCAGTCCGATGCCGGTCGTCGCCCAGTGCGAGGCCACGGACGGATCGCCGTTGTGGAGCGACAGGTGGCTGGTACTGGCGGCGATGTGAGCGGCGAGCGGCAGGTCGCCCGCTACTCGGGCGAGCGCGAACGCGCGGGTGAAGTGGTTCGCGGCGAGTTCGTCACGGCCTGAGTCGTGCGCCATCCAGCCGGCCATCTCAGTGAGGGCGGAGGCGGTGGCGAACACCTGGGAGCCGGCGGCGATGTCGACCAACCGGGGTGCCACGTTCACGGACAGGTGGCGGACCACGGCGGCGTAGAGTCGGCCGCCTCCGGTTTGCCGGTCGGCAGCGCGGAAGGCCTCCATCGCCGCGAGGTCGCCGTCGGCCGCCGGGGGGAGAGCCATGGGCATCGCCGGCCTCACTGCGGTGGTGCGTGGCTCCCACGGGCGTCCGGCGAGGCCCAGCAGCTGGCCGGGGATGTGAAGGGCATCGGCGATCTGCTCGAAGAGTGCCAGCTTCTCCACGCGGGTCTTGCCGTTCATGTAGTCATACAGCCGGCCCTGGGTGATGTCGGCGGCCGCGGCCAGGCGACGGGTGCTGACGCCATGGGAGTTCAGGAGGCGGAACACGGCCCCCATGTCACGCGCCGAGCACACTGCCAGGAAGCGTGCGTCGTCGAGGAGGCCCGCGACGATCTGGCGCGGGTCCGGATGACGGTCCACGGCTCACTCCCTCGAATGTCCGGGTTCGATCGTACGGCCACGGAGAGTGTGATGACCTCGACTTGGAGTCACGGGGTCGGAGTCCCTTCGGTGGCCCGGCAGCGGGTTGGGTGAGTGCGAGTCGTCCGGATCCGGGTCGCCCCGCGGGCCGGAGCGGTCGGCAGGTGATGGCCTCGACGTGGTGAGGCCCCGACCTCACAGAGGAGTGTCCCGTGATGAGCCGGTGTGGCGAAGAGAAGGGCGCGATGGCCGCTTGTCGGCTTGAGGTGCTGTCGGTGGACCAGCCGGACCGGGCGGCGAAGCCGGCGAGTGCGAGGTTGCCGTACCTCCCGGAGTCGGCCTCCGTGGCTCGTCGATTGGTGCGGGAGAAGTTGAGCGAGTGGGACGTGCCGGAGCTGGTCGACGCTGCGGAGTTGATCGTCAGTGAGCTGGTGGCCAATGCGGTCAAGACCGGGTGCCTGACGAGGATGACCGTGACCGTCCGGCGGGTCACCGGCCGGACGGTGCGGGTGGCGGTGCGGGACGGGTCGCGGGTGATGCCCGTGTTGCTGGTGGCGGGGGTGGATGAGGAGGGGCATCGGGGGTTGTCGTTGATCCATGAACTCACGCGGGGGCGTTGGGGTGCGGTGGCGGAGCCGTTTGGGAAGGTGGTGCACGCCGATCTGGTGGTGGGTCGGCGGGGATGAGAAGGGGAGTGCCGGGGATGGCTCGGAAGCCGGTGCTGTACGTGGTGGTGTGTGCGGCGGGGGTTGCGGGTGGGGTGGGGGAGCTGATCGCGGCCGCTCAGGAACAGGGGTGGGACGTGGGGGTGGTGGCGACTCCGCAGGCGATGGGGTTCATCGATCAGGACGCGGTCACCGCGCGGACCGGGTATCCGATCCGTTCCGCCTGGCGCAAGCCCGGGGAGCCGCGGCCGCTGCCGGACCCGGACGCGATCGTGGTCTCCCCGGCGACGTTCAACACGATCAACAAGTGGGCGCTGGGCATCTCGGACACGCTCGCGCTCGGCATCCTCTGCGAGTCGTACGGGTGGGGGATCCCGGTGGTGGTGCAGCCGTGTCTGAGCACCGCGCAGGCGGCGCACCCGGCGTACGAGGAGAGCCTGGCGAAGCTTCGCCGGATGGGGGTGCGGGTCGCGGACTTCGTGCCCGGTTCGTACAGCTGGACGCGGGCGCTGGGGTTGTTGCGGGACTGACAGGGTGGCTGATCGGGGTGGGCGATCCTGGCAGTGTGAGGGGTGGTCGGCGCGGACCGGTCCGGGGTAGCGTCCGGGCAGGTCAGCGACGGTGTGGGAGGTTCCGGTGGCGGCGGTCAACGGCGAGGTGTCGTTCTGGTTCGCGGCGGGTGGGGTGCCGGAGGCGGGCCCCGGGCTGCCGGGGGACCGCGACGTCGACGTCTGCATCGTCGGGGGCGGCTACACCGGGCTCTGGACCGCCTACTACCTGAAGAAGGCCGATCCCTCGCTGCGGATCGCCGTCCTCGAACAGCGCTTCTGCGGCTACGGCGCCTCCGGACGCAACGGCGGCTGGCTGTACAACGGTTTCGCGGGCCGCGGCGCGTTCGCCAAGCGGTACGGGCAGCAGCGGGCGGCGGCGATGCAGCGGGTGATGGACGACTCCGTCGGCGAGGTCGTCGACGTGGCGGACCGGGAGGGCATCGAGGCGGACATCGTGCGCGGGGGTGTTCTCGAAGTCGCCCGCAGCAAGCCGCAGTTGGAGCGGCTGCGGGCTTTCGTCGAGAGTGAGCGCGCGTACGGCGCGGACCGTGTCGAGCTGCTGGGCGCCAAGGAGGCGGGCGACCGCGTCAACGTCGCCGGCACCCTCGGCGGCTCCTGGAGTCCGTACGGCGCCCGCATCCAGCCCGCGAAGCTCGTACGCGGCCTGGCCCGGACGGTGCGCGGCCTCGGAGTCGAGGTGTACGAGGGCACGGCGGTCACCGCGATCCTCCCCGGGAGTGCCCACCGCGGGCCGCGCGCCGTCACCCCGTACGGCACCGTCAGTGCGGACCGCGTGCTGCGCGCCACGGAGGGGTTCACGGCCGGTCTGCGCGGCGAGCGGCGCACCTGGCTGCCGATGAACTCCGCGATGGTCGCCACCGAGCCGCTGCCCGCCGACTTCTGGGCCGACGCGGGCTGGCAGGGGCGTGAGGTGCTGGGCGACTTCGCGCACGCCTACATGTACGCGCAGCGCACCGCCGACGACCGGATCGCGCTGGGCGGGCGGGGCGTGCCGTACCGGTTCGGCTCGCGGACGGACTCGGACGGCAGCACCCAGGTGGAGACGGTGCGCCAGCTCCGCGCCGTCCTGGACCGCTTCTTCCCGGCCGCCGCGCAGGCCCGGATCAACCACGTGTGGGCGGGCGTGCTCGGCGTCCCCCGGGACTGGTGCGCCACCGTGGAGCTGGACCGGCTGACCGGACTCGGCTGGGCGGGCGGGTACGTCGGCAGCGGGGTGACGACGGCCAACCTGGCCGGGCGGACGCTGTGCGACCTGGTGTTGGAGCGGGACACCGAGCTGACCCGGCTGCCCTGGGTGGGGCACACGGTGCGGCGCTGGGAGCCGGAGCCGCTGCGCTGGCTGGGGGTGCACGCGATGTACGCCGCCTACCACGCGGCGGACCGGCAGGAGGCGGCCGGACGTGCCACCACCTCGCCGATCGCCCGGATCGCGGACCTGGTGTCCGGGCGGGGCTGACGGGCGGGGGCGACATGTCCCGCGGGCCGGGGTGGCGGGGCGGTCCACTAGCAGATCCGTGACGCCGGGAAGTCGATCTTGGGCGTCGAGTCGGCGATACCACTCGAATTGCGGACAGCGTTCGGCTGACGGGGCATATTGTGTACCCCGGCAAACTACTCCGATGGAAGTCAGTTTCCCGTCGCGGTCCGAAAACGATCTGCCGAGCCCCGTCGACTGGGATAGCGTCGAAGGCGTCGGGGGGTCGACACCGATCCGGTGTATTCGAACGCTAGCTACCGGGCCGTAAAGGCCGATTGAGCCCTGGAGAAAAACATGCGGAATTTCCCTGCGGAAAACCGGCCGGACGCACTGGACGATCTGCAGCTCGCGGTGGACTCGCTGGCCGCGTTCCCGTCCCGGAATGCGGCGAGCGGGGCGGACGTGACCGAGCGCCTCGCGGCCGTCGCCGACCTGTGCCGCTCGGTCGACGCGGTGCTCGACAGCCTGGTCGTCCAGGCGGCCGCGGAGGCCGCCGAAGAGGGGTGGACCGCGGCCCGGATGGCGGCCGAACACTCCGCCTACTACGCCAGGTTGCAGCGTGCGCTGCTCCCCGCCACTGCCGGCGCCGGGCTGACGCAGCAGTGAGCGCGGCGCAGCCGGGCGCGCACGTGCTGGCCTGCCCCACCCGGTGGAGCGACGTCGACGAGAACGGGCACATCAACAACGCCCGGCTGGTCGGCTACATCCAGGAGGGGATTTACGACCTGTTCTGCCACCACGCGACCGCGGTCCGGGAATCCCTGTTCCCGTCCGGATTCATTATCGCGCGGCACGAGATCGATTATCTTGAGCAGTTGCACCACCGGCCCGAGCCATTGTCGGTGCGGCTCACCGTGGAACGGCTCGGGCGGAGTTCCGCGCATGTCGAGGTGAATGTCTGCCGGGACCCGCTCACCTTTATGCGGGCGCGGACCGTCGTGGTCGCCCGGGACCGCGAATCCGGCCGCTCGCGCACCCTGAGCCCGAACGAGCGGCGCTTTCTCTCGGCGTTTATGCCGGACGCGGCGCGTGCCGACGGCGCCCTGGCCACCGCGACGGCGACGACGCCGGCGCAGCGGGTGTCGCCCGGGGCCGTCGGCGGGACCGCCTCCTCGCGCCGGCCGCGCCGGCGGTGCCGGGCCTCGGCGGGCTGAGGGCCGCGCCGAGCGTCCGGGCCGCGCTCGTTCCCGGGCGAGCCCCCGGCCGGCGGCGGGATCGACGACGGCGTCGATCCGCCGGGCCGGAATCCCGGCGTCCGGCCGGGCCCGACGCCGTCGGGCCGGTTCCCGGGGCGCCGGGCCGCGCTACGCTGAGCAGCACGGGCACCGGTACGCCCCACGGTGGTCGCGGGCTGCGACGCCACCTCCCTGGCCCGGGCGCGGAGCGCCGTCGGTCCTGCCGGATCCCGCCCACCGTAAGGAGGACGCGATGACCATCTCCTGGGAGGACTTCCTCGCCCGCGTCGTGGAGCGCGGCGAGTACCGGGGCGAGGCGGAGGCGGACCACGCCGCCCGGGTCGTCCTCGTTCTGCTCGGCGAGCACCTGGTGGGGTCCGAGCGGGGCGAACTCGCCGACGCGCTGCCCGAGATGTACGCCTCGCTGCTGCGCGACGCGAAGCCGGCGGCCGAGCCGCTGACCGCGGAGCGCTTCGTCCAGGCCGTGGGCGGGTGGATCGACGGGGCGACCACGGCGACGGCGCAGTGGGACATCGGGGCGGTGCTCAGCACGGTGGCCGACCTGGTCCCGGGGGAGCTGATCGACCGGGTGATCGAGCAGCTCCCGGAGGGCTACGACCTGCTGTTCGGGCATCCCACACCGGCCTGAGGGCACGCGGCTCCCGGCCTGAGCGGTGTGCGGCACCCGGCCTGAGGGGCACGCGGCACCGCCCGGGGCGCTCTGCGGCGGCGGCCCGCTCAGCGGCAGAGCGCGGCCGCGCCGATCAGCCCGGCGTCGGTGCCGAGTTCGGCCCGGCGCACGTCCAGGCCGCGGATGTACGAGAGCGCGGCGTAGCGGTCCAGGTGGCGGGCGAGCGGCGCGAACAGCACCTCCCCGGCAGTGGCCACGCCGCCGCCGACGACGACGCGGTCGAGGTCCACCAGGGCGGCCGTGGCGGCGATGCCGGCGGCCAGGGCCTGGGCGGCGCGGTCGAAGGCGGCGAGCGCGACCGGGTCGCCCGCGGCGGCGCAGGCGGCGACGGCGCGGGCCGTCCGGTCGTCCGCCGGGGGCCGCCAGCCGTCGGCGAGCGCGCGGCGGGCGATCGCGGTGCCGCTGGCCAGGCCCTCCAGGCAGCCGCGCGAGCCGCACGGGCAGGGCTCGCCGTCCAGGTCGACGCTGATGTGGCCTAGGTGTCCGGCGTTGCCGCTGGGGCCCGGCCGCACCGCGCCGTCGAGCACCAGCCCGGCGCCGACGCCGGTCGACACCACCAGGCAGAGCGCGTCGGCGGCGCCCCGGGCGGCGCCCTGCCAGTGCTCGGCGGCGGCCATCGCGACGCCGTCCCCGGCGAGGCGGACGGGCAGCGCGCGGGCGGCCACCGACGGGTGCGCGGCGACCTCGGCGACCAGCGGGAAGCCGCGCCAGCCGGGGATGTTGACCGGGCTGACGGTGCCGTCGGCGAGGTCGACCGGGCCGGCGCTGCCGATCCCGACAGCCGTCACGGCGGCCCAGTCGGGCGTGTCGGCGAGCCGGTCCAGCACCCGGTGCACGACGGCGAGCACGGCCGCGCCCGGGGCCGTCGCCGGGGTGGGCAGCTGGAGCCGGTGCCGCAGCCGTCCGTCGCCGTCGACCAGCGCGCCGGCGATCTTGGTGCCGCCGATGTCGACGGCGGCGAACAGCGGGGTGAGCGGCACGGTGGGCTCCAGCGGAGGTAGGGGTCGGCGCCCCGGCCGGGGAGGGCCGGGGCGCCGCACAGCGTAGAACAGCCCCGGACCGGCCTCAGCCGGCGGTCCGCAGCCGCAGGGTGACCAGCTCGAACGGCCGCAGCGCCAGGCGCACCGCGCCGTCCTCCACCGTCACCTCGCCGCGGGTGCCGTCCCAGGGCCGTTCGAGCAGGTCACAGGGGACGGCGTCGGCCAGCGGGAAGGAGGTGGTCAGCCGGCCCCGGGCGCGGCCGCCGCCCGCCTCGTAGACGCGGACGACCAGGTCGCCGCTGCGGTCGTCGGCGAGCTTGACGGCGCTCACCACGAGGGCATCGTTGTCCAGTGCCACCAGCGGCGCGACCCGCTCCACGCTGCCGCGCATCCGCCGCTCGGGCAGGCCGATCCGGTAGCCCTCGCGCACGGCGTCGCCGATCGCCGCGCCCGGGACGAGGGCGTGCCGGAAGCGGTGCAGCCCCTGGTCGGTCTTCGGGTCGGGGAAGCGCGGGGCGCGCAGCAGCGAGAAGCGGACCGTGGTGGTGGTGCCGCCGTCGGTGTCGCGCACGGTGCGGGTGACGTCGTGGCCGTAGGTGGAGGCGGTGACCAGGGCGACGCCCCAGCCGGGCTCGTCGAGGTGGACGAAGCGGTGGTTGCAGGCCTCGAACTTGGCGGCGTCCCAGCTGGTGTTGGTGTGGGTGGGGCGGTGGAGGTGGCCGAACTGGGTCTCGGCGGCGTAGCGCTCGGTGTGGATGTCGAGCGGGAACGCGGCCTTGAGGAACTTCTCGGTCTCGTGCCAGTCCACCAGGGTCTCGATGTCCAGGCGCTGCTCGCCCGCCCGCAGGGTGAGCGTCTGGACGGCGGTGGACGAGCCGAAGGAGCGCACCACCCGGACGGAGACCTTCTCCGCCGTCTCCGCGAAGACGGTGAGCGAGTCCACGCCCGTCAGGTCGGTGACGGTGTTGCGGTAGAACCGGTCGACGTCCCAGGCGTCCCACATGTTGGGGAAGTCGGGGTGCAGCTGCAGCAGGTTGGCGCGGGTGCCGGGGGCGACGCTCTCCCGGCCGCTCGCGACCTCGACCACCGACGCCACCAGGCCGTCCGCGTCCACCACGACGTCCAGCAGGCCGTTGCGCAGCAGGTAGCCGCCCTCGGGGCGCTCGGCCAGCGTGCAGCCCTCCGCCGGCGGAGCCACCACGGCGGCGCCGCCGGCCGGGACGGTGGAACGCGGGTGCGGCGCCGCGTTGAACACCAGCTCGTGCCCGCCCCGGTGATCCCCGGCGAGGGCCCGCTGCGCCGACGCGATCAGGTTCACCAGCTCCCCGGCCAGTGCCGCGTAGGTCGCCACGGCCTCGCGGTGCACCCAAGCGATGGACGAACCGGGCAGGATGTCGTGGAACTGGTGCAGCAGCACCGTCTTCCAGATCCGGTCCAGCTGCTCGTACGGGTACTCCGCGCCGGTGCGCAACGTGGCGGTGGTGCACCAGAGTTCGGCCTCGCGCAGCAGGTTCTCGCTGCGCCGGTTGCCCTGCTTGGTCTTCGCCTGGCTGGTCAGGGTGGCGCGGTGCAGCTCCAGGTAGAGCTCGCCGACCCAGACCGGCGGGTCCGGGTACTCGGCCTCGGCCTCGGCGAAGAACTCGGCGGGCTTCTGCCAGCGGACGGTGGCCGAGCCCTCCAGGTCCCTCAGCCGGGCCGCCTTGGCGACCATCTCGCGGGTGGTGCCGCCGCCGCCGTCCCCCCAGCCGGTCGGGGCGAGCGAGTGCCTGGCCACCCCCTTGTCCTTGAAGTTCCGTGCGGCGTGGGCGATCTCGCTGCCCTTCATGGAGCAGTTGTAGGTGTCCACCGGCGGGAAGTGGGTGAAGATCCGCGTCCCGTCGATGCCCTCCCAGAGGAAGGTGTGGTGCGGGAACCGGTTCACCTGGCTCCAGGAGATCTTCTGCGTCAGCAGCCACTTCGAGCCCGCGTTGCGGATGATCTGCGGCAGGCCGCCGGTGAAGCCGAAGGTGTCCGGCAGCCACGCCTCGTGGTTCTCCACCCCGAACTCGTCCAGGAAGAACCGCTTGCCGTGCACGAACTGCCGGGCCATCGCCTCCGAGCTCGGCATGTTGGTGTCGGACTCGACCCACATGCCGCCCGCCGGGACGAACCTGCCCTCGGCGACGGCCTTGCGGACCTTGGCGTACACCTCGGGGCGGTGCTCCTTGATCCAGGCGAACTGCTGGGCCTGCGACATGGTGTAGAGGAAGTCCGGCTCGTCCTCCAGCAGCGCGGTCATGTTGGCGGTCGTGCGGGCCACCTTGCGGACGGTCTCGCGCAGCGGCCACAGCCAGGCCGAGTCGATGTGCGCGTGGCCGATCGCGCCGATCCGGTGCGCGGACGGCGCGGCGGGTGCGGCCAGCACCTCCTCCAGCTGCGAACGGGCCCCCGCCGCCGTACCGTTGACGTCCTGGAGGTCGACCGCGTCGAGCGCCCGCTCGATCGCGCGCAGCAGCTCCCAGCGGCGGGCGCCGTCCGTCGGCAGCTCGGCCATCAGCTCGCCGAGCACCTCCAGGTCCATCACCAGCTGCCAGACCGTCTCGTCGAAGACGGCGAGGTCCATCCGGGCGAGCCGGTACTGCGGGCGGTCGCCGGCCGTCTCCTTGTCGCCCAACTCGGTGGGAAGGAAGGGGTGGTAGTCCAGGATGACCGGGTTGGAGGCGGCCTCGACGTGCAGCAGCACCTGCTCCCCGCCGGCCGCCGGGGCGGCGATCCGCACCCACTGGTTCTGCGGGTTGAGGCCCTTCACCGGGGTGCCGTCCGGCCGGTAGACCAGGCCCTCGCACTGGAAGCCGGGCATGTTGGCGTCGAAGCCGAGGTCGATCAGCGCCTCGACGGTGCGGCCCGCCCAGGCCTCGGGCACCGCACCGGTCACGGTGATCCAGCTGGTGCCCCAGGGCGCGCCCCAGGCGTCGCCGACGGCGATCGGGGTGCGCGGTGCGGCCAGGCCCTCGGCGACCGGGACGGGCTCGCCCGGCGCCGTCCAGATGCCGACCGTCAGCGGGACGGACTCGGGGTACACGGCCGGGCGGATGCGCTCGTCCAGGACGCGCTTGAGGCGGGCCTCGACCAGGGTGCGGTCATCGTGCATGTCAGCGGCCTCCGTCGGGTGGCTGGGGAAAGCGGGCTGCGGGAAAGCGGGCTGCGGGAGCGGGTTGCGGGGGGAGCGGGCTGCGGGCCGTGGGAAAGCCGGCTACCGGGACCGTACGTCCTCGGGGCGGACCACCTCGGTGATGCCGCGCGCGGCCAGGTGGTCGCGGTCCGCGGCGCGCTCGGCGAGTACGGCGGTCGGCCGGGCGCCCGCCTCGGCGAGCCGCATGAACGCCTCGAACACCGGGCCGCCCGGGCCGCAGACCGAACGCCCCGGGGAGGTGGCCTCGTCCCCGGTGGCGACCACCACGGCGGTGGTGCGCGGCTTCGGCGGCTGCCAGTTGCGGCGGGCCTCGGCGGCGGCCGCGGCGAGCCGGGCCCCGGCCGGTTTGACCGTCCCGTCCGTGGTCAACAGGCCCAGGCCGTATTCGAGTTCGGGGAAGTCGGCGAGCGAGCGGGACACGTCGTGCGAGCACCACCAGGTGACGCCCCAGAGGTCCGGGCAGTCCAGCACGGCCTCGACGGTGGCGCCGGTGAAGCGGGCCGCGTCCTCGGGGGCGATGTGTGGGGCGGGCGCGCCGACCTCCTGCAGCCACACCGGGCGGGCCGGATCGTCCGCCCAGGCCTTGGACAGCTCGACCAGGTACGCGGCGTGCTGCGCGGTGGCGGTGGAGCGGGCGCCGTAGCGCTGGGCGGTGCCGTTGAACACCCAGGAGTGCACGGCGGTGGCGGCGCCGAGCCGGGCCGAGTGCCCGGGCGTGAACGGGTGCCCGTCCAGGTACCAGGCGGCGTCGTACGAGGCGTGCAGGTGCAGCCGCCCGGGGGCGCCGCGCTCGCAGGCGTCGAGCATCCGGCGCAGCCAGGCCTCGACCTCGGCGGGGGTGGCCCGGTCCGGGTCGGGGTGGGGGCCGCCGGAGAACTGGTCGATCTCGTTGCCGAGCGTCATCCCGAGGAAGTTGGGCCGCTCGCGCAGCGCTCCGGCGAGGGTGTGCAGGTAGGCGGCCTGGCCGTCGATGACCTCGGGGTCGGTGAAGAGGTTGCGCCGGTGCCACGTCCGGGTCCAGGCCGGCAGGAAGTCGAAGCTCGACAGGTGGCCCTGCAGGCCGTCCACCGCGACGTCCAGCCCGCGTTCCCCGGCCGCGTCCACCAGGGCCGTCAGCTGCTCGACGGCGCGCGGGCGGATCAGGGTGCGGTTGGGCTGGAACAGCGGCCAGAGCGGGAAGACCCGGACGTGGTCCAGGCCGAGGGCCGCGACGGAGTCGAGGTCGGCGCGCACGGCGTCGAGGTCGAAGTCGAGCCAGTGGTGGAACCAGCCGACGCTGGGGGTGTAGTTGACGCCGAAGCGGGGGGCGGTGGTCATCGGGGGGCTTCCTCGGCTCGGTGGGGCGTACGGACGGTGGGGCTATCCCTTGACGGCTCCCTCCTCGACGCCCTTGAAGAAGTAGCGCTGGCAGGCGCCGAACACCACGACGACCGGCAGGAAGGCGATCATGGTGCCGGCCGCGATCAGCCGGGGATTGGCGGAGAAGGTGCCGTTGAGGTACTGCAGCCCGACGGTGAGGGTGTACTTCTGCGGGTCGTTGAGCACGATCAGCGGCCACAGGAAGTCGTCCCAGGCGCCGATGAAGGTGAAGATCACGATCACGCTGATCATGCCGCGCACGTTCGGCAGGCCGACGTGCCACAGCCGCTGCCGGACGTCGGCGCCGTCGATCATGGCCGCCTGGTCGAGCTCGGCCGGGACGGCGGCGAAGGCGGTGCGCATCAGCAGGACGTTGAGCATGGCGATCGAGCCCGGCAGCGCGACGCCGGCCAGGGTGTCGGCCAGGCCGAGGCTGCGCACCAGCACGTACTGGGAGACGATGGTGACCTCGCCGGGCAGCACGAGCGTGGCGAGGAAGAGGCCGAGGACGAGCCGGGCACCGCGGAAGCGCAGCCGGGCGAGCGCGTAGCCGGCCAGCGTGCAGCCGACGACGTTGCCGGTGATGCAGACCGCGGCGACGATCACCGAGTTGAGCGCGTAGGTCCACACCGGGATGGTGGCGGCGACCTTGCCGTAGTTGCCGAGGGTGGGCTGGTCGGGCAGGAAGGCCGGGGTGCGGGTGTAGACGTCCTCGGCGGGGCCCTTGAGGGAGGTGGACAACTGCCACAGGAAGGGGCCGATGACCAGGAGCAGGACGAGCAGCAGGAGCAGGTAGCGGGCGGCGGTGTGGGCGGGGGACGGGGTGTTGAAGCCCCGGGAGCCGCGCGTCTTCCGGGGCCCGCGGGTGCCGCGGGTCTTCCGGGCGCTACGGGCGTCGTCGGGCTCACGCAGGCCCCCGGTGGCCCCGGCGGTCGTCGGCGGGCTGGTGGTCACGGGTTCAGGCCGCCTTCCGGTTCAGGCGCATCAGGAACAGCATCGGGCCGAGGGTGACGACGAACAGCAGCAGGCTGAGCGCCGAGGCGTAGCCGAGGTGGCCGTTGAACCCGCGGCTGTACATCTGGATCAGCATCACCACCGACATGTCCCGCCCGCCGGGGCCGCCCTGGCCGTTGGAGAGCACGTACAGCTCGGAGAAGACGCGCAGCGAACTCACCGAGATCAGTGCGGAGATCAGGATCATGGTCGGGCGCACCCCCGGCAGGGTGACGTGCCGGAACCGGCTCACCGGTCCGGCGCCGTCCACGGCCGCCGCCTCGTGCAGCTCGCGCGGGACGTTGGCGAGGGCGGACAGGTAGATGACCATGTAGTAGCCGAGGCCCTTCCACACGGTCAGGGCGATCGCGCTGAACAGCAGCAGCCAGCGGTCGGTCAGGAAGGAGACCGGGGAGTCGGCCAGCCCGGTCTGCCGGAGCAGGCCGTTGACCAGGCCGCGGTCGTCCAGCACCCAGCCCCAGATCAGCGCCACCACGACGGCGGAGGCGATCACCGGCGTGTAGAAGGCGGTGCGGAAGAAGGTGATGCCGGGGATCCGGCGCTGGACGAGCAGGGCGAGCAGCAGCGGCAGGACGGTCAGCAGGGGCAGGCAGACCAGCATGAACACGATGCTGTTGAGCAGGGCGTCGGCGAGCTGGTCGTCGTCCAGCAGGCGGCCGTAGTTCTCCAGGCCGGTGAAGTGCCCGCCGCCCAGCGGCTTGGCGTCGGTGAAGGACAGGATCACCGTGTTGACGGCCGGCCAGAGGTTGAAGACGGCCAGCCAGACCATCGCGGGCCCGGCGAGCAGCCAGGGGGTGAACCAACGCCGGTGGGTCATGCCGATGCCTTCCTGCGGCCGAGGGGTGGTGCGGCTCGTTCCCGGGGGCGGCGGGTGTGGGGCCCGCCGCGTCGCCGGTACCGGACGGGGCGCGGTGCGGAGCTCCGGCGGGGGTCAGCCCTTGAGCAGCCTGTTGCACTGCTCGACGGCGGTGTCCAGCGCCTGCTTGGAGCTCGTGTCGCCGCTGATGGCGAGGGCGATCTGCTGGTTGACGACGGTGCTCATCGCGTCGTCGACCTGGACAGGCTGGATCAGCTTGGCCTTGGCCAGCGAGGCGAACGCGATCACCCTGGCGTCGCCCGCGTTGGTGCCGTCGCTCTTGCTGAAGAACGGGTCGTCCGACGAGGCCTTGGTGGACGGGAAGATGCTGGTCAGGTGGGCGAAGGCGGCCTGGTTCTCGGCACTGGTGACCCAGCGGGCGAGAGCGACCGCGGCCGCCGGGTTCTTGGTGCTCTTCGGGATGGACATGCCCTGGACGTACAGCGGCGGGGTGGCCAGTGCGGGGGAGGGGACGACCTTCGGGGCGAGCGTCGGGTTGTCGGTGGCGAGGCTGGTGATGTAGTTCGCGCCGGCGGTGGTCCAGGCGGCGGTGCCGGCGTTGAACAGCTTGGTGTTGCCGGCGTAGGTGTTGGACAGGACGTCCTTGGGGAGCAGGCCCTCCTTGAAGGCGTCGCGGTACTTGTCGAGGAGTGCGGCGGCCTCGGGGGTGTTGAAGGTGAAGGACCGGCCGTCGTCGGACATGATCTTCACGCCGGCGTTGTAGAGGTCGCCGATGCCCGGCTTGCGGCTCATCAGGTAGGTCTGGCCGCCGGACTTCTCCTTCATCACCCGGGCCTGGGCGATCAGTTCGTCCAGGCTGGTCGGGGGCTTCTTCGGATCCAGGCCGTTCTTCGTGAGGAGTTCGGAACTCCAGTAGTTCACATCGGTGTTGAGGTACCAGGGGTAGCCGAAGGTGCCCGGGTGGCCGGCGAAGCGGTAGGCGTCGACACCGCCGGCGACGTACTCGTCGGCGAGTTTCGGGTCGGCCTTGGCCACGTCCAGCAGGAGGTCCTTCCGCGCGAGCGGGAGGGCGAAGTCGGGCGGGAGGTTGACCACGTCGGGCAGGGTGCCGGCGGCGGCCTGGCTGAGCACCTTGTCGGAGTAGCCCTCGCCGGGCTGGTCGAGCCACTCGACCTCGACCCCGGGGTACTTCTTCTCGAAGCCGTCGATCACGCCCTGCACGTAGTCGGTGAACTTCGGCTTGAGCGCCCAGGTCTGCAGCGAGACCTTGCCCTTGACCTCGCCGGTGGCGGCCGCACTCGCCACGCTGTCGCCGCTCTTGGTGTCGCCGGAGCCGAGTCCGCAGCCGGTGAGCGCGGCGGCGGTGAAGGCCGTTGTCGTCAGTGCCGCCCAGATTCTTCGCATGAGGGTCTCCCGGTCCTGGGATGGGTGGGGGATCGTGCCGAGCTCGGGGGTTCCGGAACCTGACCTGCTGAACGACTAAACCGGTCTAGCTATGGCAGGGACTATGCTCCGGCCTAAACTTGGCTGTCAAGAGAGGAGTCGGGGTTCCGTGGGCAGACCGACGATCGCCGACATCGCCCGCCGGGCCGGTGTCTCCAAGGGCGCGGTGTCCTTCGCGCTCAACGGCCGCCCGGGCGTGAGCGAGGCGACCAGGGCCCGGATCCTGCGGGTCGCCGAGGAGATGAACTGGCGCCCGCACAGCGCCGCGCGCGCCCTCGGCGGGGCCCGTGCGGACGCCGTCGGCCTGGTGATCGCCCGGCCGGCCCGCACCATCGGCGTCGAGCCGTTCTTCAGCCAGCTGCTCTCCGGCCTCCAGGCCGTGCTCTCGGCCGGCGGCGTCGCACTGCACCTGATGGTGGTCGAGGACACCGCCGCCGAGATCGAGGTCTACCGCCGCTGGGCCTCCGAGCACCGGGTCGACGGCTTCATCGTCGTCGACCTGCAGGTCAAGGACGCGCGACTGCCGGTGCTGGACGAGCTCGGGCTGCCCGCCGTCGTGCTGGGCGGGCCCGGCAAGGGCGGCAACCAGCTGCGGATCTGGGCCGACGACCGGGAGGCGATGCTCTCGATCGTCGACTACCTGGCCGCCATCGGGCACCGCCGGATCGCCCACCTGGCCGGGCTGCCGCACTTCCAGCACACCCAGCGGCGGATCCGCGCGCTGCGCGACGCCTCGCGCCGGCTCGGCCTGGAGGAGGCCGTGTCGGTGCCCACCGACTTCAGCGACGCCGAGGGCGCGGCCGCCACCCGCACGCTGCTGTCCCGCACCCGCCGGCCCACCGCGATCGTGTACGACAGCGACGTGATGGCCGTCGCCGGGCTCGGCGTGGCGGGCGAGATGGGCGTCGCGGTGCCCGGCGAGCTCTCCATCGTCTCCTTCGACGACTCGGTGCTCGCCAGGATCGTCCACCCGCCGCTGACCGCGCTCAGCCGGGACACCTTCGCGCTCGGCGAGCAGGTCGCCCGCAGCCTGCTGGAGGCACTGGACGAGGCAGGGCCCGGGCGCGACCTGCAGATGCCCACACCGCGGCTGACCGTCCGGGAGTCCACCTCGCCGCCGGGAGCCGCACCGTCCGCACCGGCGGGTGCGGTTGCTGCGCGAGTCGTTGACACGGGTTCTGAACCGGTTTAGCCTCGCTGCGCCGAGGGGGCCGGTCCTGTGCACCGCCCGTTGTCACGTTCGTTGAACTCCCCTCGATGAGCACCGCCACGCCCGCATGCACCCGGGCCTGCCGCTGCCGGTGGGCCCGGCCCCACCCACTCCGCTCGATCGGAGCCACCGCATGTCAAGACGTCTCCCCCTGCTGCTCGGCGCCGCGCTCGCGACGGCCTCGCTGGGCGTCGTGCCTGCCGCCCGTGCCGTTCCCGTTCCGGTGGCTTCGGCTGCTTCGACTGCTTCGGCCGGGTCCGCCGCGGCGTCGGCTGCGGCCGCCGCCGGGAACCAGCCCTTCGCCTCGTACTGGTACCCGAGCACCATCGTGAACTGGGACCCGGCCACCGACCCGGACGCCCGCTTCAACCGCTCCCGCGTTCCGCTGCAGCCGCGCACCGGCGACCCGGCGCTCAGGGCCAACCCCAACGCCCGGACGGGCGAAGGCAAGATCGCCTCGCTGGTCTCCTTCGGGCCCACGTCGAACAACCCCTCGCAGGGCTCCGCCGACCCCAACTACTACGCCTTCGGCTACTGGCAGTACGTCGACAAGCTGGTGTTCTGGGGCGGCTCGGCCGGCGAGGGCCTGATCCTCGCCCCCAACCCGACCGTCATCGACGCCGCCCACCGCAACGGCGTCAAGGTCTACGGCACCGTCTTCTTCCCGCCCGGCGCGTACGGCGGCCAGCTCCAGTGGGTCCGCGACTTCGTCCAGAAGTCCGGCAGCCGCTACCCCGTCGCCGACAAGCTCGCCCAGGCCGCCCGGTACTACGGCTTCGACGGCTGGTTCATCAACCAGGAGACCGGCGGCGGCGATCAGGCCCTCGCCGGCGAGCTGCGCAACCTGATGCAGTACACCAAGGCGCAGAGCGGCACCGAGTTCATGTGGTACGACGCGATGACCACCTCCGGCGCGGTGAACTGGCAGAACGCCCTGACCTCCGCCAACTCGCCCTTCCTGCAGGACGGTTCGAAGCGCACCTCGGACTCGATGTTCCTGAACTTCGGCTGGTCCGCGAGCGGCCTCGACTCCTCGCGCACCCTGGCCCGGCAGCTCGGCCGCAGCGAGTACGACCTCTACTCCGGCATCGACACCGAGGCCGACGGCTACAACACGGGCGTGGACTGGAACACCCTCTTCCCGTCCGGCGGGCCGCACACCACCTCGCTCGGCCTCTACCGCCCCGAGTGGACCTGGAAGTCCGCCACCGACCGCGCCGACTTCTACGCCAAGGACGCGCGCTACTGGGTCGGCGCCGCGGGCGACCCTTCGCGAATCGACCTCTCGTCGAGCTGGCCCGGCCTGGCCGGCTACGTCGCCGAGTCCTCGCCGATCACCGCCAAGCCCTTCGTCACCAACTTCGACGCCGGGCAGGGCGACTTCTACAACGCCGGCGGCACCCGGGTCGCCACCGGCGGCTGGAACAACCTGTCGCTCCAGGACGTGCCGCCCACCTACCGCTGGGTGGTCGACTCCGCCGGCAGCAGGCTCACCCCGTCCGTCGACTTCACCGACGCCTACCAGGGCGGCTCCTCGCTGCGACTGACCGGCACCCTGGACGCCGCCAACACCGTCCGGCTGTACCAGACCGCGCTGCCGGTCGCCGCGGACACCAGGCTCGACCTGGTGGTCAAGACCCCGGCCGCCGGGCCCACCAAGCTCAAGGCCGCCGTCGCCTTCACCGACGCGCCGAACAGCTTCACCACGATCGACGTCGGCGCCGACTCCGGCACCGGGTGGGAGCGCCACAGCCTCGACCTCTCCCCGTACGCGGGCCGCACCATCGCCCAGATCGCGCTGCGGGTCGACGGCTCCGACCCCGCCTACGACCTCCGGGTCGGCCAAGTCGCCGTCTACGACGGGGCGGTGGAGAAACCGGCGGCACCGAGCGGCCTCACCGTGCTCGGCGCGAGCGACCTGACCCCGGGTTCCAGCCAGTCACTGCGACTGTCCTGGACGGCGGCGCCCGGCGGCAACGTCCACCACTACGAGGTGTACCGCCGCAACGCGGACGGCACCCGGACCTTCCTCGGCGCGACCCCCAACGACGCGTACTTCGTCGGGCGGCTCGACCGGGCGGGCGGGGAGAGCGCCACCACGCTCGACGTCGAGGCGGTGTCCACCACCTACGGGCGCTCCGACGTGGCGTCCACCAGCGTGAGTTGGAACAGCACTCCGCCGGCGACCAGCAACCTGGCGTTGAACCGCGCGGCCACCGGCTCCGGCCAGTGCAACGCCAACGAGGGCCCGGCCAAGGCCGTCAACGGCAGCGTCAGCGGCGGCAACGGCGACAAGTGGTGCACCCTGACCTCCGCCAAGTGGCTGGAGGTGGACCTCGGTTCGGTGAAGCAGCTGTCGAAGTTCGTGGTCAAGCACGCCTCGGCCGGCGGCGAGAGCAGTTCGTACAACACCCGCGACTTCTCCGTCCAGGTCCGCGCCAGGACCACCGACCCCTGGACGACGGTCGTCGGCGTCACCGGCAACACC
The DNA here is from genome assembly GCF_040303045.1 of Kitasatospora sp. NPDC096140. Lineage (NCBI taxonomy): Bacteria > Bacillati > Actinomycetota > Actinomycetes > Kitasatosporales > Streptomycetaceae > Kitasatospora > Kitasatospora sp. NPDC096140. The sequence goes on along the minus strand of NZ_JBEOUW010000013.1, from coordinate 138,108 downwards.
GCCGGCACCACCACCCACCCGGTGAACACGAGCGCCCGCTACGTCCGGCTGGTGGTCACCAAGCCCACCCAGACCACCGACCCGGCCGCCCGCATCTACGAGTTCGAGGCCTGGGGCGCGTAGCCCGCCCGCCCCTCCGGCTCCCAGGAAAGGACGCACCCCGTGCCGGTCACCATCACCGCCGTCGAGAGCACCGACCTGTTCGTCGGCCCCGAGGACGCCCCGCGCCAGATCCTGCGGGTGACGACCGAGGGCCCCGCCGCCCGGATCACCGTCGACGGCCCGGGCGTCCACGGCGAGGCGACCGGCACGGGGGCGGTCGAAGTCCCCCTGGAGATCACCCCCGGCGCCCGGCCGGGCTCCCGACTCCCCGTCACGGTACGGGCGGAGGCCGCGGCCCTGGACGCCGTGGTGGAGGTCGCCGAGCCCGGCTGGACGGTGTACCTGGTCTCGCACTTCCACTACGACCCGGTCTGGTGGAACACCCAGGCCGCCTACACCTCCCCCTGGGAGCTGCTCTCCGCTGACGCCACCACCCGGCCGCGCTGGGAACGCAACGGCTTCGCGCTCGTCGACGCCCACCTGGACCTCGCCCTGCGGGACCCGGTGTACCGCTTCGTGCTCGCCGAAGTCGACTACCTGAAGCCCTACTTCGACCAGCACCCGGAGCGCCGCGAGACGCTGCGGCTGCTGCTGGAGCGCGGACAGGTCGAACTCGTCGGCGGCACCTACAACGAGCCGAACACCAACCTCACCGGCGCCGAGAGCACCATCCGCAACATCGTCCACGGCATCGGCTACCAGCGCGACATCCTCGGCGCGGACCCCCGGACCGCCTGGCAGCTCGACGTGTTCGGACACGACCCGCAGTTCCCCGGCCACCTCGCCGCGGCCGGCCTCACCGGCAGCGCCTGGGCGCGCGGGCCGTTCCACCAGTGGGGCCCGATCCAGAAGAACTTCCGCGAGGCCAAGGACGACGCCCGGGTCATGCAGTTCCCGAGCGAGTTCGAATGGATCGCGCCCGGCGGCGAGGGCGTGCTCACCCACTACATGCCGCACCACTACTCGGCCGGCTGGTGGATGGACTCCTCGCCCGACCTCGCCACCGCCGAGCAGGCCGTCTACGAGCTGTACCGCAAGCTCAAGCCGGTCGGGGCGACGAAGAACCTGCTGCTGCCCGTCGGGACGGACTACACCCCGCCGAACAAGTGGGTCACCGGGATCCACCGCTCCTGGGCCGCCAAGTACCGCTGGCCGCGGTTCGTCTGCGCCACCCCGCGCGACTTCCTCGACGCCGTCCGGGCCGAGCTCGCCGCCACCGGGCGCCGGCCCAGCCCGCAGACCCGCGACATGAACCCGGTCTACACCGGCAAGGACGTCTCGTACATCGACACCAAGCAGGCCCAACGGGCGGGCGAGGTCGCGGCGGTGGACGCCGAGAAGCTCGCCACGCTGGCCGGCGTCTGCGGGCTGGGCCGGTACCCGGCCGCGGCGCTGGACAAGGTCTGGCGCCAACTCGCCTACGGGGCGCACCACGACGCGATCACCGGCTCGGAGTCCGACCAGGTGTACCTGGACCTGCTGGGCGGCTGGCGGGAGGCGTACGACCTGGCGGGCGCGGTGCGGGACGCGGCGCTGGACGCCCTGGTGGGCCGCATCGACACGGCGGGGGTGGGCGGCTCGGGGGTGGGCGGTTCGGCGGGGGACGGCTCGGGGGTGGGCGGCTCGGTGGTGGGCGGCTCGGTGGTGGTGACCAACACGCTGTCCTTCGACCGGACGGACCTGGTCTCGGTCGAACTTCCCGCCGGTGTACGGTCGGTGCGGGTGCTGGACGACGCCGGCGAGCCGGTGCCGAGCACCGTCGACCGGGGGACGCTGCGGTTCCTGGCCACGGACGTGCCCGCGCTCGGCTGGCGCACCTGGCGGCTGGTGGCGGGTCCCGTCGGGAGCATTGCCGAGGGCGCGGTGGAGGGCCCCGCCGAGGGCGCCGGCGAGCCGCCGTGGACGGCGGCCGAGGGGGCCGAGGGGGCCGTCATCGCCAACGACCGGTACCGCGTCACCGCCGACCCGGCGCGCGGCGGCGGGCTCTCCTCGGTGTGGGACCTGCGACACGAACGGGAGCTGATCCAGGACGGCCGGATCGGCAACGAGCTGCGCGTGTACGAGGAGTACCCGCAGCACCCCGACTTCGGCGAGGGCCCCTGGCACCTGCTGCCCAGCGGGCCGGTGGTCGGCTCCGCGGAGGCCGCCGCGTCCGTCCGCCGGGAGACCGGGCCGCTCGGCGAGCGGCTGGTGATCGAGGGCACGGTCGACGGCGTCCGGTACGAGCAGACCGTCACCCTGTGGCGCGGGCTCCACCGGGTCGACTGCCGGACCAGGGTCGTCGACCACCGCAGCGCCGACCGGCTGCTGCGGCTGCGCTTCCCCGTGGACGTCCCCGGCGGGCTGCCGGTCAGCGAGGTCGCGGGAGCGGTCGTCGGACGCGGCTTCGCCATGCCGGACGTCGACTCGGCGGAGGCGCCGTGGACGCTGGACAACCCGGCCAACACCTGGTTCGGGATCGGCTCCACCGCGCGCGTCGACCTCACCGACCCGGCGGGGACGGCCGTCGGCTCCCGGGCCCTCGGTGTGGCGGAGGTCGTCGTCCCGACGCTGGACGACGCCGCCGACGCCCGGCCCCTGGTGGTCGCCCTCGCCCGGGTGGGTGTCACCGCCACCACCTCGGGCGCCGACTGGGCGCGCTACGGGTGGCTGGAGGTGGACTCCAACCTGCCGGACTTCCGGGTCCTGGTCGGCTCGCCGGAAGTCAACGACGCCGCACGGGAGTTGATCGAGCGGGCAGGCGAGGAGTACGCGGCCGTGCTGAAGGCGCACGGCGCGGTGTGGGTGCCGGCCCTCGCCCCGCTCCCGGAGGTCTGGCGGCCCGACGCCGACCTGCGCGACCTGCGGACGCTGCCGGCGCTGGTCGTCTCCGACGTGGCAGCGCTGGTCGACGACCTCGCCGACGCCCGGATCAGCGCCCCCTGCCCGGCGCCGGTGCCGGACCGACTCGCCGACCACAGCGTGGCGTTGCTCAGCTTCGGCCTGCCCGGCTTCGCCGTAGACACCACCGGGGCGCTGCACCTGTCGCTGATGCGCTCGTGCACCGGCTGGCCGTCGGGCGTCTGGATCGACCCGCCCCGGCGCACCCTGCCGGACGGGGCCTCCTTCCAACTCCAGCACTGGACCCACGAGTTCGGCTACGCACTGGTCGGCGGGGACGGCGACTGGCGGCAGCAGGCGCTGCCCGCGCAGGGCCAGGAGTTCAACCACCCGCTGTACGCGCGGATCGTCCCCGCCCAGGAAGGCACGCTGCCCGCCACCGTGTCCTGGCTGCGGGTCGAACCGCAGCGGGAGGTGCTGCTCGGCATGCTCAAGCCCGCCGGGAACCCGATCGCCCACGGCTCGGCGGCCTCGGAGGGCGGGCACGACCTCACCGTCCGGCTGCTGGAATCGACCGGCCTCGGACGGACGGCGCGGCTCGGCGGCGCGCTCGGGCTGGGCGACGTACGGCCGGCCGACCTGCTGGAGCGGCCGCTCGACGCCGCCTCCCCGTGCCTCGACCTCCCCGGCTCCCGGATCGCCACCCTGCTCGCCGTGCCCGGAACCGCACCCGGAGCCGTGCCCGGAACCGCACCTGGAGCAGGGGCCGGAGCCGTCCCCGGAGCCGTGGCCCCGGCCGGCGGCCCCGTCCTCGGCCCGGTGGCCGAACCCGCCCAGCCCGTCCACGCCCGCTACTGGCTGCACAACCGGGGCCCGGCACCGCTCGGCTACCTGCCGGTGTCCGTCGGAGCCTCGCCGGGGCTGGTGCGGACAGCGGGGGAGCCGGTGACGCTCTCGATCGCCCTGTCGTCGCAACTGCGGGACACGGCGGTCGAGGGAACGGCGGTCGTGCTGCCGCCCGAGGGCTGGGCCACCGACCTCGGCAGCCGCCCCTACCGGCTGGCGCCCGGGGGCCACCTGCGGTTCGAGGTCACGCTGGTCCCGCCGGCCGGCGCCGAGCCCGGACTGTACTTCGCGGCCGTCCGGATCGAGCACGACGGCCAGCGGATCGAGGACGTGGTGACGATCGCCGTCGGCGACCTCCCGGCGCTGCTACCGGTCGCCGGGGACGCACCCGAGGACTGGACGGCCGCCCAGGGCACCAGGGCGACGGCGGGCCGGGACACCGGCCTGGACGTCGAGGTCTCGCACCGGACCCTGCGCGTGGCCCCCGGCGACCGGGCCGCCCTGGGCGTCACGCTCACCAACCGCACACGCGGCGAGATCCGGGGCGAGCTGCAGCTGGTCTCCCCGTGGGGCACCTGGGAGGCGATCCCCGATCCCGTACGCGGCTTCACCGTCCCGGCCGGCTCCTCGGCGACGGTGGACTTCGACGTCGCGGCCCCGCCGGCGGCCGACCCCGGCTCGTTCTGGGCGCTCGCCAAGGTCATGTGGTTCGGCCGCTGCCAGTACGCCCCGACCGTCGCCCTGGTGGTGGAGGCATGACCCTCGGCCTGCTCGACGGACACCCGCTCCCGCGCACCGCCCTCGACCGCCGTCTCGCCGCCCTGCGCACCGGCCCGCGCGCCACCGCCCTGCCGCAGCCAGGCAGTTCGGAGGACCGCCAGCTGACCCGGTGGGTCGCGCAGGTCCTGCTCACCGAGGCCCTGTGCGAGGCCGTGGCCGTCGAACGCCACCTGCCCGTCGGCCCGGACGGCCCCGCCCGGCTCGACCACCGGGCCGCCGTCGAACTCGGCTCCATCACGGCGGCCGCCTACGAGGGCAGTGCGGCCGTGCGCGCCGTCTGCGCGGCTGTGACCGCCGACGTCGAGCCCTCGCCCGCCGCCATCGCCCACTACCGCACCATGACCGCCACCCGAACGCCGTCCGCGCGCTGGCGACTCGCCCTCCCCGACGGCGAGTTCGAAGCCGACCCCGACACCCTGCCGGCAGCGCTCGCCGAGGCCCTGCGTGCCGCGCGGCCGGGCGAGTGGGTCACCGTGGGCCCCTGGACGGCCGCCGTGCTCGCCACCCGCACCGCCCCGGAGACCCCCGACCCCACTCCTGCGTTACGGGCCGCCGCGCGCCGAGCCGCCTTCGTCCGCTGGCTCGACCACGAGCGCGGTCGGCGCCTCACCCTGGTCGAGGGTTTGGAACACCCCGGCGACCCCGCCCAGCCCGACAACCACCACCGCCACTGAGGGGGATCGGACTCGCCCGCCGCCCCCACTCCGTCGAGCGGGTGGACCAAAAAGGTTTCGCAGTCCGCGAATTGGCTCAGGCCAGCGGGCTACCGAAGGGCGCGGACCATGACGGCGTAGAGCGGGGCGTCCTCGAAGGGGCGGTGCTCGCCGACCTTCCGGTACGCCCAGCGCTCGTACATCGCCTGGACCCGCGGATGGGTGACGTCGACGTAGAGGACGGCAAGAGTCTCACCCCGCCCGGCCAGCAGGGCATCGTGTGTCTGCTCGGCGATGCCGAGCTTGCGCCATTCGGGGCGCACCATGACCTCGGACACGGCGAATGTGGATGCGTCGGAAGGCGCCGGCATGTGCTGACGCCACCACTCGCGACCGTCCTCCAGCGGAGCGCCGTAGGAGTATCCGACCGGCACGTCGCCGTCGTAGGCCATGACGCAGCTGTAGCCGGGCCGGGCGGTCCAGTGCTCGGCGAACCAGGGGAAGCGCTGGACGAAGGGGTCGTCGGATTGCTCGCGGTAGGCGTCCGCGTGGACGTCGATGAGCAGTTGCGTGTGGTCAGCGGGAAGGTTGCCGGCTTCGTAGCGGCGGAGGGCTATCGTCACTGGTTCTCTCCCTGGGCGTGCACTCGGTCGGTCCACTCTCGCGTAACCGCCGAGGTCGTCGCCAGGGTGATCAGGCCACGATGGAAGTCGCCGAGGAGGGTGCGCAACCTGGGCGGAAGCGGGTCGGTGCCCATCAGGTCGTAAACGCCGGCGACGGTGGCGGTGGCTTGTTCGAGTTCTCCTTGTCCGAGCTGGGCAAGCGCGAGGCGGGCGGTCGCGGATGCACGATTGCGGCGGAACTGCGGGGGGATCCCGGCCAGCGCGCGGTGTGATGCGCTCTCCGACTCCGGGCTGTCGGCGAGGTGCTGATGGACGACAGCACTCAGCGCGAAGAGCTCGGCCGGCCCGTAGAAGTCGGTCCACGTCGGACGCTCGCGGCCGTCCGCGCGACCGAGCGCATCACAGGCATGCCCGAGGCACCGCAGGGCGGTCTGCCGGTCGCCCGTGGTCGAGTGGGCAATGGCGGCGCGGGCGTGGGCGAGCGAAGCAAGGAGTGGATCGCGGCGGGCCGCCCGGGCGTCCTGGGCGGCTCGGGCGGCTGACAGGGTGATCGACGGTCGGTTCCGTTGGTAGCCGACCATGGAAAGGCAGTTGAACACGCGCAGCGCAGTCACGTGATCATCTCCGAGACCGGCCAGGCGAAGAGCCGTCTCGAAGTGCCGCTCGGCGTCGTCCAATCGGCGGTCGTCGATACACGAGAACCCGGCAGTGGCGGTGTAGTCGGCGGCGAGACTGTAGAGGCGCCGCTGGACGCTCTCGCTGATGGTCGTGTCCACCTTGCCGAGCGCCTGACGGGCGCCGGTCAGCGCGGCTGTCTCAAGTGATCCGTGCCCGCCTCGGTGATCGTCGAGCGTGGTGAGGGTCCTGAGGCTCTCCTTGAGTCGATCAACGTCGCTGTGGCCGACAGCGTGGCCTCGGAAGGCGCGGTTCGGCGGGAGAGCGGCGGCGGCCGACGCGGCGAGGAAGTTGCGGCGGAGCACGGGTTCCTCCGGGGGTGCTTGGGGCCGGGCGGCGCGAGGCAGGATGAAGCCGAGCTGCTCGGGCGTGCGGTTCAGCGCGCGTTCGAGTGCGGCACGGATCCTGCCCTGGGGCTATCGCGACTGTCCGGCGAGCCAGGTGCCCACGGTCCTCACCGTGAGGGTTCCCGGGCAGCCGAGGGCAACGAGTTCGCGGTTGACCAGGCGCGCCAGGGCGGCCCGTGTGAGCCCCAGATCGGCCGTGACGGCGCGGAGTTCGGGATTGTCCCCCCATGTTCTCAGCGTATCCGGGCGATTGCGGAGCGCGCACGGCCTCATGCGATGGGAAGGTCAGAGTTTTCCTCCGGAGGTGCCTGTGCCAGCCCGGTCTTTCACTTCCCGCGGGTTATGAACGGGAGTTGAGTGGAGGTCGGAACAGGTGCCGGCTGCGGCTGCTTGCCCGTGCCTTGTATGGAGGAGCAGTGGGGTGGAACGTGATCGTTAGCCCGTTCAGGACCGCTCGGTTTCCGGTGCCGCTGGAGTGGGACGTCCGGCCGGGTGGCGAAGCGGTTCCGCCGGCGCGGAGGTTGGTGCTGGACATCGTCCGGGCCTGGGGTGTGCCCCTCGCCAAGGAATCACTGCGGGAGCTCGAACTCTGTGCGAACGAGGTGATCGCCAACGCCATGGAGCACGCGAAGGCGCGCTGTGCGGTGACCGTCCGTCGCGTGGGCGGGCGGCTGCGGGTGGAGGTGTCTGATCCCGAACCGGCCTTCGAACGCTCCGGGGCGGACCCGGAAGCGACCGGCGGGCGTGGGCTGATCCTCGTCGAGGCGTTGGCCGACGCGTGGGGCTGGCATCCGGCGGGAGCGGGCAAGGTCGTCTGGTTCGAGTTCCTGGAGTCCCGCGAGACGCCGAATGGCACTGCCCACGGATGGGGCGCGGCGCGCGGACTCCGCCCCCTCCAGCCGGTGGCGTGACGGCCTTACGGGCTGGGGCCCACGGGGTCAGACGGCGAACTCCTCGTGCGGGGTGCCGGCCGCCCAGACGGCCTCGAAGGCCGTGGCGCAGAGGGTGACCGCAACCTCGTCCTCGGTGAAGGCATGGCCCGCCCAGTCCCCGTCGCCGGTGAACCAGTGGAAGAGCACCAGTCGTCGGTCGATCAGCCAGAAGTCGTTGCCCGGGAGGGCGATGGTCGAGGCCCGGCTCCGGGGGAGCCAGCGGACCTGCTCGCCGGCGGCGAGGTTGACCGGGGTGACGGCGTGCTCGTAGCGGATGTAGTCGGTGACCGGCTCCGAGACGATGCGGGCCCGGCGCATGACGACACCCCGGGAGATCGCGTCCTCCACGAGGGGGATCCAGGTGGGCCAGAACGACGCGGTCGGGTCGTTGTCGACCTCGCCGGTCCTCCGGAACCGCTCGAAGGGCTCGACCTCGTCACCGACCGCGTAGCTGTCGCGCATCTCCAGGTGCACGGCGGAGCGTTCGGCGCCCCTCAGCAGCTCGGCGAAGTCCGGTGCGTTCTGCGTCATCACAAGCCTTCCTCGATGCCGGTCGATTCCCGTGAACCGTACGGCCATTGCTCCCGAGGGCACCACCGCTACTTGACCAGCCGGAACCCCGGCCGCTCTACCCAGGCCCGCAGGAACCCCGCCGTGACCAGGGCCGTCTCCCAGCCGTCGTCGGTGATGCCGAGCGGGCCGGGCAGCCCGGCAATCACCGCCTGCTGGCCGTCCGCCAGTTCGGCCTTGCCCACGCCGCCGATGACGTCGAGGACGGCGGCGGTCAGCAGGGCCGTGGCGACGTGGTCGATCCGGCCGTTGCAGCCGGCGCTGATGTTGACGGCCTGTACCGGCGGGCAGCCGAGCACGGCCGCGATCGCGTCGGTGTCCTCGTCCGCGTGCTCGTCCGCGAAGATGTCGTCGTCCCCGGCGCCCGCCCCCATCAGGTAGAGGTGGAACGGCCGGCGCCAGTCCTCGCGCTGCGGGTCGAAGCCCACCAGGGCGGCGAGCCGTTCGTCCGCAGGCTGCAGCCCGCCGAGCAGCGGCAGCGGCAGCGGATACGGGTGCCGCCGCTCCGCGTCCCGGGTGTCCTCGACGCCCAGTCGCTCCGCGGGCACGTTGACGTCGTAGTACCCGGGGCGCTTCTCCTCGAAGCGGCAGGACAGCCCCACCATCAGCTCGCGGAACTCCCCCAGTACAGCGGGAGAGAGGGGTTCGGCGAGATCGATCACCAAGGTCGGTCCGGACATGCGGGGAGCATAGGGGAGCGAGTTCGACGGGTGCGAGCGCTATTCGAGCCGGTCGGTCCTCGACGGGGACGATGCCGCCGGGGAGACTGGGGCGTCGGTGTCCCGTCCGTGAGGAGTTCTGATGCAGGTAGCCGTGGTCACCTTCGACGGGTTCAACGAGCTCGACAGCTTCATCGCCTCCGCCCTGATCAACCGGTGCCGTGCGGACGGCCTGGAGGCCTTCATCACGACGCCGACTCCGGTGGTCACCTCGATGAACGGCGTCGAGGTGACCGGGCAGCGCCCGATGGAGTTCGTGACCGACGCCGACGTCGTGCTGGTCGGCAGCGGGGTGAGGACGCGGGACGTGGTCGCCGACGACCGGCTGCTCTCCCGGCTGGTGCTCGATCCCGCGCGGCAGCTGATCGGGGCGCAGTGCTCCGGCGCGTAGGTGCTGGCCCGGCTCGGGCTGCTCGACGGCATGCCCGCCTGCACGGACCTCACGAGCCGGCCCTTCGTGGAAGCCCGCGGCGTCACCGTGCTGGACGCGCCGTTCCACGCGGAGGGGAACATCGCCACGGCGGGCGGTTGCCTGGCCTCCCAGTACCTCGCCACCTGGGTGATCACCCGCATGCTCGGGGAGGACGCCGCGCGCGGCGTGGTCGACTACGTGGCTCCGGTCGGCGAGAAGCAGCAGACCGTCGATCGCGCCCTGCGCGCCGTCCGGGCGGGCGAGGTCGCCCTGCCCTGACGGTCCCTGCCCTGACGTCCCTGTCCTGACGGCCCCTGCCCTGACGGCCCCGGGGCTGACGATCCCAAGGCTGACGGCCCCGGGCCCCTGTCATCGGTGCTCCGTAGGCTGTCGACGTGGACATCGAGGACCTTGACTGGCAGGCCGCCTACCGCGCTGGGATCACGCCGCTGATGGTGGAGGCGCTGCTGGCGCGCGGGCAGTCGGAGCTGCTGGTGCGGGCGGCGCGGGAGCGGGGGGAGTGGTTCTGCGCGCAGGCGGCGGTGCGGGAGCTGTGCGCGGCGGGGCAGGCCGAGCAGGCCTGGGAGGTAGTGCGGCCGTTCGCGGAGACCGGGTGGCGGCGTGCGGTGGTGCTGGGCGCGGACGCCCTGGTCCGGTCGGGGCGGATCGAGGAGGCGCTGGCGCTGGTGCACCCGGACGCGGCGCGGCGGGAGCCCGGTCGGCCGGCCGACGAGGTCCGGGGGTGGGGCGCGGATCTCAAGGCCCTGGAGCCGTACGGCGAGTTCGCCGCGGTGCTGGCCGCAGCCGGGCGGGTGGACGAGGCGATCGATGTGCTGGAGCCGTACACCAGGGAGGGGCAGCTGCTGTGGGAGCTGGTGGACGTGACGGAGGGCCGGGGCCGCGACGAGCGGGTCCTGGAGCTGCTCGACCCGCACGCCGAGCGGGTCCTGAAGGCCCGGGTCCTGGAGCGCTCCGGCCGCGCCGGTGAGGCGATCGAGCTGTTCGCGGCGGACGTGGCCGCGAAGCGCTGTTGCTCGCACAACGCCCTGGAGTTCTACGCCGGGCTCCTGGCCCGGCACGGGCGGGTGGAGGAACTGCGCGCCCTGGCAGGCCGGGATGCGGGCGTCTTCCTGGCTCCCTTCGTCACCCTCCTGGAGGAGCTGGGGCGGGCGTCCGAGGCCGAGGCGGTGCTGCGCGCGGGCGCCGCGGCCGCCGACGGCACGGACCCCGGCGACGGTTCGGGGTCCGACACCGACCCCCACTCCCGTCACCGGTCCGGCCTGATGCGGCTGCTGGCCCGGCAGGGCCGCCTGGACGAGGCGGTGGCGGCGGCGCGGCCCACCTTCGGGAACCTCTACGGCTGCGGGAACCTGCTCGAACCGGCGATCCGCCTGCTGTTCGACCACGGGCGTCCGGAGTGGGCGCTGGAACTGCTCGACGGGTGCAGCGAGGAGCTCACCCGGGAGGACCCGGCGTGGGTCCGCTCCAACCGGTGGTGGCTGATGGGGGAGTGCGGGCGGGCCCGCGAGGCCATCGCGGAGATCGACGCCCTTCCGGCGGAGGATGCCGAGGAGCGGGAGGACACCACGATCGCGTTCCTGTTGGAGCGTGACGGCCGGGCGGAGCAGGCCGTCGAGCTGCTGCGCGGCTCCGCCGAGTATGGCGCCCCGCACGACCTGGCGCACCTCCTGATCCGGCTGGGCCGCCCGGCCGAGGCCGTCGACGGTTACCCCTCCCTGGCGGCCCAGCGGGAGGCGGAGGACCGGCGGTGGAACCGCCGGAGGGAGGAACCGGCGGCGGGCTGAAGCGGGCTTGGCGGGCTGAGCCGGCGGCGGGCCGAGCCGGCGGGGCGTCCACCGTTCCGTCCCGCAGGCGATCTCAGGGGTGGGGCGCACCTGCCGACGGGCTCCGCACAGACGACCGGCTCCGTCCTGCTGACAGGATCTGCCGCAGGGCCGTGAGCAGGTACGTCTCGTCGGCGGGCCGGTGCGGTGCCCGCCAGGCGATGTGACCGTCCGGGCGGACGAGGACGGCTCCGGCCGGCGCGTCCGCCCCGAGCAGGGCGGGCGGCAGTGGACGGACGGCGACGGGCAGGCCGGCCGCGGCGGCGGTGTCCGCCTGCGACCGCCACGCCGACTCCGTGGCGGCGGGCGCCAGCAGGGTGAAGCCGGGGCCGACGAGGTCCAGGGTGGAGGCGGGCCCGGTCGGGCCGGCCAGGCGCAGGTGGGGGAGCCGGGTGCCGGGCGCGCCGACGGGGTGCGTGTGCTCGGGGTCCAGCGCCGGCCGGACCGGGGCGGTCGGTTCGGTCGGGGAAGTCGGGTCGGTCGGCTCTGGCACGGTGTCCAGGACGGCGGTCGACCGGTAGGCCGCCGTCAGCAGCAGCTCGTCGTCGATCCGGTAGCCGCTCCGCGCCCGGGAGTTGGCGAGCGAGATGTCGATGACCTGCCGGGCCACCGGTCGGCGTTCGGCCTCGTAGCTGTCCAGCAGTGCCTCGCCCGCCGTCCCGCCGACGACCGCGGCGAGCTTCCACGCCAGGTTGTCCGCGTCGCCGAGGCCGGTGTTCATGCCGTGCCCGCCGGTCGGGGGCACCGTGTGGGCGGCGTCGCCCGCGAGCAGCACCCGGGAGCGGCGGTAGGCGGAGGCGAGGCGGGCGTCCATCCGCCAGGTCATGGTGGAGCGGACGGCGACCGGCAGGTCCGGCAACCCGGCGGCGTCCCGGACCAGCTCGGCCAGCCGCGGCCGGTCCGCGACCAGCCGGGCGACGTCCTCGTGTGCCGGGTCGTACGGGTACTGGTAGATCCAGTGCCGGTCGTTGTCGACGGCGAGGAAGCCGCCGCGGCCCGGCGGGGTGAGGAAGTAGGAGGCGCTGGCGCGGTCGGCGACGACCTCACCGAGGGGAGCCTCGAAGCGGACGCTGAGGTAGTGGCCGAGACCGGTCGGCCCCTCCATGGCGATCTCGGCCCCCTCGCGGACGGTGCTCGCCGCGCCGTCGCAGCCGACCAGCCAGTCGGCGCGCACGGTGTGCCGCTCGCCGGTGGTGCCGTCCTCCACGGTGGCGTGAACGCCGCCCCCGGGCGGGCCGTCCGGGGGCGGCTCGTCCGTGTGCGGGCCGCCACCGTGGAAGCCGTCCGCGTGGAAGCCGTCCGCGCGGACGCCGCCGCCGTGTTCGGCGAAGGCGACCAGGCGGGTGGCGAACCGGACGCCGTCCGGGGCGAGTTCGCGGGCCCGCCGCAACAGGACGGGCTCCAGGGCGTCCTGGGAGCAGATCAGCCCCGGGGAGGGGGTGCGTTCGACGCCGCCCTCCTGCCCGGAGACCCCGGTGCGGACGAAGTCCGGGTCGACCAGGTCGCGGCCGCGGTAGAAGGACACCTGCGAGGCCGGCAGCCCGGCCCGCCGGATCTCCTCCTCCAGGCCGCACCGCCGGAAGATCTCCATCGAACGCGCGGACACCCCTCGCGCCTTGGGGTGGTGCGAGGTGCCCGGGTGTGCCTCGACCAGCAGGTGCGGCACGCCGTACCCGGACAGCAGGACCGACAGCGTGAGCCCGACCGGCCCCCCGCCGACGATCAGGACGGACGTCGTCTCCGGGAATCGCATGGCACCCCACCCCTTCGTAACGCTCATTGATTCGATTTGACGTTACCATGGTGGGCAGGTGACCACCCGAGACGAAGAGGCGACCCCATGGCGCAGAGCAAGCCCGCGGCCCAGGACCCCGGCGACGGCAACCCCCGAGGCCTCCACTTCCTCGCCGAACTCGCCAACACCGTCCGCGAGGACCCCGCCGCGAGCGCCGCAGACCTCCAGGCGCTCCTGGAACGCCACGGCGGCCCGCCGTTCCGGCTCACCGATGCCGACGCCCACGAACTGCGCGACGCCACCGCCCACGTGATCGCCATCCTCGACACCGACGACCCCGACCGGGCCGCCGAGGCGATCAACACCCTGCTCGACCGCCACCCCGCCAGCCCCCGCCTCGTCCGCCTCCCGGGCCGCCCCTGGTCCCTGCACACCCGGGCCCCCGCCGACGCAGGCCTCACCCACTGGCTGCTCTCCACCGCGGCCCTCGCCCTCGGCCTCTGGCTCAGTGAACGCGGCACCTGCGCCTGGGGCCGGTGCGCGGCCCCCGGCTGCGGCCGCTTCTTCATCGACACCGGCCGTCGCACCCCCCAGCGCTACTGCACCCCCCGCTGCGCCACCCGCGTCCGCGTCGCCACCCACCGCGCCCAGCGGGCAGCGGAGTCCGGCGAAGCGTCAGGCAGTGCGTCCCGACAGGGTCCGGGCACCGGACACGGTCAGTCATGACGGGGATCTCCTTCCCGGCCGCTCCCTCGGCGGCTTCCGATGTCCCCCAGCGTTCCGCATCGACACCGTCGCCCGGCAGTTGCCGATCGGCACATTTCCGCAGTCCGCAGCCCCGCGGCACCTGCCGATCGGCAGGGTCGGACAGCCGGACAGCCGGACAGCCGGACAGCCGGACAGCCGGACAGCCGGACTGCCGGACAGCGGACTGCCGGACAGCCGAGCACTACTTCACCGGCGTCGCGATGCGCTACATCGGCTGCCGCCGCCCCGCCCGCGGGTCAGTTGCCCCCGATCCGGGCCAGGTAGTGCGCCAGGTACGGCGGGGTCCGGAGGTCGCGGATCCCGTCGAGGGGGACCATGCGGACGGCCCGGCCCTCGCCGAGGACGAGGTCGGACTCCGGTCCTGCGTACGTCCCGTGGAGCACGACGGTGGACTCGTGGATCTCGGGGTGCCGGGGACCGGGCACGGCGCGCAGCCCCTCGACCCGGATGCCGGCCTCCTCCAGCACCTCCCGCGCCCCGGCCTCGTACGCGCTCTCCCGGCCCTCGCGCCAACCGCCGATCGGGGTCCAGAGCCCGGGGTGGGCGATGCCGGGCACGTCGTCGCGCAGGTTCAGCAGCAGGCGCCCGCCGTCCGGACTGGTCACGAACGTCATCACGCCCTCGAAGTCCCGTGCGATGCCGTGCTCGTCGACGGCGCCCGTCGCCGGCCGCTCGCCGAAGAGCGTGAGGTCGGAGCGCCGGGCGCGGTCGACCAGCATCAGCCGGCGGTAGTCGGCGGGCCGCATGACGGAGTGCCAGTCGTGCAGGCTGCGGGTGGCCCACTCGGTGTGCTCGGAGGAGAGCCGGATCCGGCCCAGTTGCTCGTCGTCGAGGCGTCCGCCCCAGAAGACGTGGCCGACCTGGTGCAGCGGCCAGTAGGCGCCGGGGGAGAAGTGCACCACGGCGAGCAGCTGTTGGCGGGCGACGATCCCGGGGTTCTCGACCGCGAGGTCCAGGCCGAGTTCCTCCCGGGCCTCGCGCAGCGCGGTGTCCCACGGGGACTCACCGGGGTCGGTGTCGCCGCCGGGGAACTGCCAGCGCTCCGGGTCGAGGGCGTTGCGCAGGCACAGCGCCCGCCCGGCCGAGTCGGTGAAGTAGAACGCCCCGTACAGGTTGGACAGGGCGATCCCCCCGACGTACCGGCTGATCGGCCGCCAGCCCGGCACCGCCCGGTGCCGCCGGACGAAGTCGAGCACCTCGCGGTAGCCGTCGCTGGTCGGCGGCGGGTCGTCGAGCTCCGCCCACACGAAGCGGTCGTGCTCGGTGAGCGCCACGGGGGTGCCGTCGGGCACGGTGGCGGTGAACACGAAGTGGCGGAACCGGCGGCCCGCGGCGTCGACGAAGTCCAGTGACCGCAGGTACTCCAGGCCGTCGGCGGCCACCGTGATGCCGGCCTCCTCGGACAGCTCGCGGAGCGCGCCCGCCTGCACGCCCTCCCCGGGTTCCAGCCCGCCGGCCGGGTAGTCCCAGAGCCCGGGCAGCGCGTCGTCCTCGCGGCGGCGCAGCATCAGCACCCGCCCGGACACGTCGAGGACGACCACGCCGACGGACAGCCGCTCGAAGCCCAGGGCGAGCGCGGTACGGGCCAGGAGGTCGTAGTCGATCACGGTGTGCAGCCTTCCGCCGGGTCGGTGTCGGTGTCCAGCCCGTGCCCTACCCACCCCGGTGCGGGACGCAACGGATCACCACGACGTTCCGCGATCGGCCCGCGTGGCCCGCACGGCCCCTGCGCCGCCGATCACCGTCAGGCGCCGTCAGTCCCACCAGAAGGACCAGCAGTTCTCCAGGAGGAGCTCCTGCGCGTAGTCGACCAGGCTCTCGGTGCCCTGGAAGACGATGTCGGGGCAGAACGCGAGGTGCTCGGCCGCGATCAGCAGCGCCTCGTCCAGGTCGTCCGGCTGCGCCGTGGCGCTCAACCGCAGCCCGTCGGGGCCGACTTCGACGACCCGGGCGCCGAACCTCCGCTCCCAGCTCCGCAGGACGGCGGCGAGCTCGCCGGGATCGTGGTTGCCGGCCGCCGTCCAGCCGCAGACGGCCAGCGCCTCGGCGCCGCTGCCGGCGCGGACGAGTCCGATCCGCAGCCCGGGGTCGTGCCGCAGCAGCCAGCGCGCCACGGCGGCGGCCGCCGCATCCGGGTCGCCGTCCTCCGGGTCGCGGTCCTCCGGGTTGCCGTCCTCCGGGTCGCCGTCCTCGGGGTCGTCCTCCGCCGGGCGCGGGGCGGGGGCCAGGCCCGGCCAGTCGACCCCGAACGGCTCCAGGATCCGCCGGCGATCCTCGGCCTCCTCCGGGTCGTCCACGGGGAACTCGGCCTCGAAGATCCACCAGCCCTGCAGGAGGGCGGCGGGGTCGTGGAAGTCGAGCAGGTCCGCCCGGACCGGGTGGAGTTCGCCGGTGGCCCAGGGCCGGAACTCCTGGTCGCCGGCCCGACGGGTCAGCAGCAGCGGCCACAGCCCCGACCGCGGGTGCTCCCGCTGCAGCTCCTCCCACAGCCCGGCGGGCGCCGGCCCGTCGCTCAGCCACATGACCGGGGCGTCACCGCCGTGGCCGTCGCCCCCGGCCGGAACGATCAGGCGGCCCGGCGGCAGGGGCGTGGACAGGGCGGCCTGCGCGACGCCGTCGGGGAACAGCGGACGGAGGTCGGCGGGGACCGGGGCGCGATCGATCACGCTCCCACGGTAGGGGCCGGGTCGGACAGGCCCGCACGGCGGCCTCCGGGCGAGGACCCCGTGGGGCCGGCCGGACGCCACGATCGGGGCTGTCCGCAGGGGGCCTTGTTGGTGCCGCACACGGGTATCCAGCGGCAGCCACTCCCGGGCATGACCGGCGGGCGTCGGCTGCGGGACGGGCACGGGGCCGCGATGCTTCCGACGCCTGAGGATCCGCTGGAACGTCCGCGACGACCTCGACGAGGCGTTCCTCAAGCCCGCCCGCTGCATGATCACGTACCGATGCGTCCGAGCCTGGTGTCAGCTCCTCTCGGAGCGTGCTCGGCCGTCAGGTGGCGGCGTTCCCGGGTGCGTCGCCGGGGACGGCGCACGGTCCGGCCGGCGTGCCGCCTGTGCCGTCCGTACTACCCACTGCGTCGGCGCCCCTGCCGCCCGGGCGGGACGGGCCCCGCAGCCCCCGACCGGCGGGAGGCGGCAGGGCCCCGTCCGTCAGATCCGCTCGGGCACCGGGTTCCCGACGGCCTCGATGGCGCGCCGGACCGGGACCTTCGCCAGCACGGCGAAGCCGATCACGAAGAACACCAGCAGCGAGATGATCGCCGACCGGTAGCTGCCGGTGAGCTGGTACGCGAGGCCGAAGACCAGCGGGCCCATCCAGCTGGTGCCGCGGTCGCTCACCTTGTAGAGGCTGAAGTACTCGGCCTCCCGCCCGGGCGGGATGAGGTGGGAGAACAGGGAGCGGGAGAGCGCCTGGCTGCCGCCCAGGACCAGGCCGATCATGGCGGCCAGGCCGTAGAACCAGACGGGCTGGTGGGCGGGCATGAAGTAGCCGAGGGCGAGGGTGACCACCCAGCCGACCAGGGAGCCGAGGATGGTCCGCTTGGCGCCGTACCGCTGGGCGATCCGGCCGAGCGTCAGGGCACCGCCGATCGCCACGATCTGGACGATGAGCACGGCGGTGACCAGCGCGCCCTGCTCCATGCCGAGTTCCTCGCTGCCGAAGAGCGAGGCCTGGGAGACGACGGTCTGGATGCCGTCGTTGTAGCAGAGGAAGGCGCCGAGGTAGAGCAGCGTGAGCGGGTGCTTGCGCATGCCCTTCAGGGTGCGGCCGAGTTCCCGCAGGCTGCCGGCGGCGGGCTGGTCGGCGGGCCGGTCGGCCGCGGCGCGGCCGGACACCGCGCCGGCCCGGGAGGGCAGCCGCAGCAGCGGGACGATCGTGAACAGCGCCCACCACAGGCCGGCCGAGGCCAGGCAGATCCGTACGGCGGTGCCGGAGGTCACGCCGAGCGCCTCGTGGCCCTGGAAGAGCGCGAGGCTGGCGATCAGCAGCAGTCCGCCGCCCGCGTAGCCGTACGCCCAGCCCTTGGAGGAGATCGCGTCGCGCTCGTCGGCGGAGGCCAGGCCCGGGAGGTAGGCGTAGGAGAGCGCGACCGAGACCGCGTACGAGATGTTGGCGACGACCAGCAGGGCGCCGCCGAGCAGGTAGCGGTCGCCGTCGAGGAAGAACATCCCCATCGTGGCGAGCGCGCCGACGTACGCGAAGCCGCACATCAGTTCCTTGTGCCGCCCGGTGCGGTCCGCGACGGTGCCGGTCAGCAGCATCACCGCGACCGAGATCAGCACGGAGAAGGAGACGGTGTACGGGAAGAACGAGCCCGCGCGGATCGACAGGCCGAGCGGGTGGACGTCGCCGGCCGCGTCGGCGGCCTCCTTGGCCACCGAGGTCAGGTACGGCCCGAGGAACACCGTCAGGACGCTGGCGGAGAAGGCGGCGTTGGCCCAGTCGTTGACGTACCAGCCGAACCGTATCCGCTCCAGGGCCCGGCCGTCGGCGTCGGCGGGTGCCGGGTCGGGCGCCGGCCTGGTCGGGGGGTCGTCCGGAAGGTGCGTCGCGGAGTTCGTGGTGCTCATGGGGTTCCCATCACCGTGCTGGAGCCGGTACTGCCGTCCGTCCAGCAGCCGCGCTCGCCCAGGACGTCCCGCAGGACGTCGATGCGATCGGCCATGATGCCATCCACACCGAGGTCGAGGAGAGCCCTGATCCGTGTGGGATCGTCCACAGTCCAGACGTGGACCTGCAGGCCGAGGCGATGGGCGGCCCGGACGAAGGCCCGGTCGACCACCCGCACGCCCATGTGGCGCTCCGGCACCTGGGCGCACAGTCCGGCGAACGGCGCCCCGCGCCCCGGCAGCAGCGGCCCGGCCAGCGAGCGCAGCCGCAGCCTGGCCACCTCGCGCGGGCCGAGCGAGGTGGCCAGCCGGGGGCCCGCGGCGGCGCGGACGGCGGCCAGCCGGCTGTCGGAGAAGCCGCCGACGCAGACCCGGTCCCAGGCGCCGGTCCGGCGGACCGCCTCGACCAGCGGGGCGACGGCCGAGGCCGCCTTGACGTCGATGTTGAAGCGGGCCTCGGGGAACGCGCCGAGCAGGTCCTCCAGCAGTGGCACGGGCTCGGTGCCCCCGATCCGGGCCTGCCTGACGTTCTCCCAGGGCAGCTCCGCCACGGCGCCCGTGCGGTCGGTGACCCGGTCGAGGCGGGAGTCGTGGAACGCCACCAGCACGCCGTCCCGGGTGGTGTGCACGTCCGTCTCCAGGTAGCGGTACCCGAGCGCGACGGCGGCCTCGAAGGCCCTGAGCGAGTTCTCGGGGTGCCCGAGGTCGCCGCCCCGGTGCGCGAAGGCCAGCGGCCCCGGATGGTCGAGGAAGGCGTGCATGTCGTGCTCCGAGCTGCTGGGGGAGGAAGCCGCGCGGGGAGGGAGCCGCACCGCCCGCTCCGACGCCGTCCCGGACCGCGCCCGACCGCGCGCGTTACAGTATTACGCACTCTGTCAAGCGGTAATGCGGTCACGCCGATCGGCGGACAGGAACACTCGGACAGGAGCGCTCGGGCAGGAGCACTCGGGCGGGGGTTCGAAGACCGCAGGCGGTTCGAGGTCCGCCGAGATCTCCGGCGCGTCGATGTCCGCGACGTACTGACCGGGCTTCACGTCGTCGTAGTAGGGCCCTGGTGCAGCTCATTCGACCAGGTCAACAGCTGCGTGGTTGTGGTCCGAATGTCCGGGATGTATACGATTCATGTGCCTGCCGGAATCGTCACCGTCGGTCAATTCACCGGAAGTTCGTCACTCGTGGTCATGTGTTTCCGGGCTCGGAAATGAATGCGTCAACTGACCGGCGATCCCCCTGTGGCCGGCGGGGCCGGAAATCGGCCGGGGAGCGGACGGGATGGATGGGGCGAATGAGGTGGATAGGGCGGATAGGGCAGATGGGGCGGCCGGGGCGGGTGTGTCGGCGTCCTCCCGGAGCGGGGTCCCGGTGTCGATCCCTCCGCGCCGACGCCGGTTTTTGTGAACATGACATCGAATCGATCAGGAAGTTCCGCTTCCGGCTGTGGGTGGGCGGACGGCATCTCGCCCGGGTCGTGCAGGAATCAACATTTCAGGCGTATTTCAAGCGGTCGGGTCGATCGGGCACCGACCTCCTGTGATCCCCGTCACGGAACGGCGTGTCGCACGCTTTCCCGCAGCCCGTGTTCATGGCCGAAACAATCCGCAGTGGCCTGATGTCGCCTGAATATTCGTCAGATGTTCGGAATCGATGGCAGTGTGTGTGTAGCCGTACCAACTTCTGACCTGGTGCACACCGATCGTGTACACGATGACGAATGGCTGAACTGTGCGCATGACCCGTTCGGATCGCAACGAAGCGACCACGCGGCCCCGCCTCACCGGCGAAACGCTCACCATCCAGGAGTTCTCCCAGCTCGCCGGCAACGTCGGCGGCTACCCCTATGTGAAAATCGTGCTCGACCGCGCCGAGTCGGTGCTCCACTTCATCGACAGTGCGGACGGAACACTCCACGTCCGCTACATCGCGTGCGACGTACTCGGCATGTCGATCGACGAACTCGCCCGCGGGCTCGACGCGTTCAACGACGACGTCTACCGGAATCCCGACCGCCGTTTCTATCTCGGCACCCTCGCCCTGCACGACCGCAGCGGCACCGGCGAGGGCGGGCGAGCGGAAGGCCCCTTCCTCTCGCTGGAGACCGTCGACGTCGACACCATGTCCCAGGACATGCTGCGCTCCTTCTACCACCGGGTGCGCGCCCACATCGACCCCGCGCTGCCGCTCGTCCTCAAGCCGGCCAACCACCGGCAGGAGGCGTACGTCGCCGCGATCCCGGAGGACGAGATACCGCGCGTCCTGGCCCACGAGCTGTACTCCACCGCCGCGTTCGTCCCCCTGAACCCCGGGGAGGCTCACGGGCGGCTGCGGGTGTTCCGCTCGGAGGAGGAGTACCGGGCCGACCCCGAGCCGCTCCAGTGGCACGACATCGTGGTGATGCCCCGGGTGCCCGAGGACGTCCCCCGGGTGTCCGGCCTCATCCACACCGAGCACACCACCCCGCTCTCCCACATCAACGTGATGGCCACCGGGTGGCGGATACCCAACGCGGTCCGCATCGGAGCCGCCGAGCGGATCGAGGAGGCCGGGCTGGCCGGCCGGTGGGTCCGCTACCGGGTCGACGCCGACGCCGGCGACTTCCGGCTGGAAGCCGCGCCGCCGCGCCACGAAGGCGACCGGCCGGAGCCGGCGCCGCGGGCCGAACGCGTCACCGTGGACCTGCCCGACCTCACGCCCACCCCCGTCACCCCGCTGACCGAACTGCGCGCGGGCGACCACGTCCGGTTCGGCACCAAAGCCGCCAACCTCGGCGAGCTCGCCCACCTGCTGCAGCACGGCTCGCCGCGCTGGCTCGGCTTCTACCGCGTGCCGCGGCCGCCCCGGGACAACCTGCTGCGCTACCTCGCCCGTCAACTCGGCCTCCCGCAGGACGCGGACGACACCGAGCTGGCCGACGCCGCGCAGCGCCTGGTGAAGGAGTACGCCCACGTGCCGCGCGGGATCGTGCTGCCGTTCTCCCTCCAGCAGCGGTTCCTGGACTCCTCGGCGGAGCTCCGGGACGCCCTCGACCGGCTCGACACCGTGCTCCGGGACGGGACCGCGGACACCGCGGAGACCGCCGGAGCCTGCCTCGAAGCGCAGCGGCTGATCCGCACCGCCCCGCTGCCCGAGCCGGTCCGCGCCGAGATCGACCGGGCGCTCGACCGGCACCTGTACGGCGCGGCCGAGCTGGTCGTCCGCAGCTCCTCCAACGCCGAGGACCTGTCGGGCTTCTCCGCCGCGGGACTCTACGAGTCGGTGGCGCACGTCAGCGGCACGGACGCGGTCGTCGAGGCGGTCCGGGAGGTGTGGGCCTCGCTGCTGTCGCCGCGCGCCGTGCAGCTGCGGCACCAGGCGGGCATCCCGCTGGACCACTGCCGCATGGGCGTGGTCGTCCAGGAGCAGGTCGGCGCCACCGTCGGCGGCGTCCTGGTCACCTGCAACCCGCTGAGCCCGCAGGACTTCCGCAGCGTCTACCTCAACATCTCGCCGCGCTCGGTCACCGAGGTGGTCACCGGCGAGGGCGCCCCCCTCCAGTACCTGTGCAACACCATGGAGGGCGGCAGCCGCACGGTCTCGCTCGGCACCGCCACCGCCGACCTGGACGCCACGACCAAGCAGCTGGTGGGCCGACTGGCCCTGATCAGCCGGCTGCTGCAGTCGCACTTCTCGCCCGACGAGAGCTACGCCGCCCCGGTCGACATCGAGTGGGCCATGGAGGGCGACCGGGTGAGCCTGCTGCAGCTGCGCCCCTTCCGCACCGCCGGCTGACGCCGGCCGCCCGCGACGGCACGGCCGCGAACGACGCGGCCGTGCCCGTCGGCGCGGGCCCACGCGGCCGCCCGCCGCACGGCGGGGCACCCCGCGGGCCGAGCGCCCAGGCCGGGCCCGCCCGCCCGGGGCGAACACCCCCGGGCCAGTGAACTTCCCTCAGGAGAGAGCACGTTGAACCGGATCCTGTACGTCTACGTCAAGGGCGGAGCCCCGCTCGACTACGCCTTCCCGCGCATCGCCGCCTGCGGCGAACTGCACGTCCTCGCGCTGGCGCCGCTGCCCACCGCCGCCGAGGAGGTGTGGCGCCCCAGCTGCACCAGCATCGAAACGGTCCCCGAGGCGCCGCGCGGCGACGACCTGGTCGAGCTGATCGTGGAGTACGCGAAGGCCATCGGGGCCGACGCGGTGCTCACGCTCTCCGAGTTCGCGGTGCTCGCCGTCGCGCACGCCGCGAGCCGGCTCGGCCTGGCCGGCGCGGGCGAGGGGATCGTCCGCGCCCGGGACAAGCGGCTGATGCGGGAGGCGTGGGCCGCCGCCGGGGTGCCGATCCCCGGCTTCCGCCGGGTCGACAGCCTCGCCGACCTGGACGCCGCCCTCGCCGAGTTCACGCCCCCGCTGCTGCTCAAGCCGGCCTGGGGCGCCGGCTCGGTCGCCCAGATCGTGCTGGAGCGGGCCGAGGACGCCGCGCCCGCGTGGGACGAGATCGAGCGCGGCCTGCAGGCCGGCAGCAAGGTCGGCATGAACGAGCTCTACGCCCCCGACACCGACCGGGACCGGCTGGTCGAGGAGATCGCCCAGGGCTCCACCGACGGCTGGTACGAGGAGTCCGGCTACGGCGACTACGTGAGCGTGGAGGGGATCGTCGCCGACGGCGTCTACCGCCCGCTGGCCATCACCGCCAAGCTGCCGACCGTCCCGTCCTTCGTCGAAGTGGCCAGCACCTCGCCCTCCGTCATGGCGGTGCCCCTGCAGCGCCGGATCGAGGAGGTCTCGCGGCAGGCCGTCGACGCGCTCGGGCTGGAGAACTGCGGCACCCACACCGAGCTCAAGCTGATGAAGGACGGCGAGCTGGTGGTCATCGAGACCGCGGCCCGGTTCGGCGGCCTGCTGACGACCCGGCAGGTCCACGAGGTGTTCGGGCTCGACCCGATCGGCATGCTGGTCCGGCAGCTGCTGGGCGAGCGCGTCGACTACCCCGGGGCCATGCTCACCGACGGGGTCCGGGCGGCCGCCTCGGTGGCCGTCGTCCCGGCCGACGCGTTCGGCCTGCCCTGGCGCACCCGCCCGGTCTGGGACCCGCAGGCCGTGGACTGGCAGAGCCTGCTGTCCCCGGGCAGCACCATCGAGGCCGTCCCCGGATTCGCCATGCCGGCCGGACAGCCGGTGCCCGCCTTCGACCCGAACGCCGGGTCGCGCAACTGGCTCGGGGTCTACCTGCTGAGCGCCGTCGACGCCGACACCCTGCAGCGCGACTGCAACGCGGTGCTGAACGGCCTGGAAGCCGCCCTGCACCGCGCCGCCGGCTGACCCCCGCCCCACCCGACCACCGAGGTACTTCGATGCGTGTACTGTTCGCCGGCGCACCCGGCGTCGGCCATCTCTTCCCGCTGGTTCCGCTCGCCCGGGCGGTGCGCGGGCTCGGCCACGAGGTCGCGGTGGCCTCGATGGACGGCGGCGAGGCCGTCGCCGCGTCCGGGCTGCCGTACCTGCCGCTCGCCTCCGGCGTGGACTGGCGCCTGGAGATCCGCGAGGCCGGCCGCACCCGGCGGCCCGACCTGATGCGGCGGGTCGTCGAGACCAACGCGGCCGACCGCGAGGCCTTCGTCCCGCTGGCCGCGCACGTCAACAGCACGGTGGCCGACGCCACCGTCGAACTCGCCGCGCAGTGGCGGCCGGACCTGGTGGTGTACGAGTACCTGTTCCCGGTGGCCCTCCTCGCGGCGACCACCCTCGGCGTGCCCGCCGTCCAGCACGACCTCGGATTCGTCCGCACCCCCGGGCTGCGCGAACTGATGCTCACCGAGATGGCGGACACCTTCGCCCGGCACGGGATCGACCGGCTCCCCGAGCCGGCCGACACCCTCGACGTCGCCCCGCCGAGCATGGCCGGCACCGAGCGGTACGGACGCACCCTGCGGCCCGTCGCCTACAACGGCGAAGGCGCCCTGCCCGAGCCCCTGGCCGCCCCCGCCCACCGCCCGCGGGTGGCGGTCACCCTGGGCACCGTGCCGCCCAAGACCGACGGCCTGACCAGGATCGAGCGGGTGATCGCGGCCGCCGCCGAGGTCGACGCCGACTTCGTCCTCGCCACCGGCGAACTCGACCTCGGCACGCTCGGCACCCTGCCGGACAACGTCCACGCGTACGGCTGGGTGCCCTGGCGGGCGCTGCTGGACACCTGCGCCGCCGCGATCCACCACGGCGGCAGCGGCACCGCACTCGCCGCCCTGGACGCGGGCATCCCGCAACTCGCGCTGCCCGACGGCTCCGACCGTTTCATCAACGCCCACGCGGTCCGCGACCGCGGCGCCGGCCTCAGCGCGGGCGCCGAGGAGATCGGCCCGGCCCTGCTGGAGCGCCTGCTCACCGACCCCGGCCCGGCCAGGGCCGCCCGCGAGGTCAGCGCCGAGCTCGCGGCGATGCCGAGCCCGGCGGCGGTGGCCGAACACCTCCTGGGCCTCGCAACGCTCAGCGGCTGAGGCCGGCCGGCGGGGGCCGCGAACCCGCGGCCCCCGCCGAGCGCTTCGCCGAAGGCCCGGGCGACGGTCCCGGTGCCGGCCCCCGGCGGGCGGCTTCCCGTCCGACCGTTCCCCGTGCGAGGCTGCCGCCGCAGAGTTCGTTTCGCCTGGGGGAGGACCAGTCCATGTCCGAGCACGGCCCGGAGCAGCCGCACGTCCTGCGAACCGTCAACCGGATCAGCGGAGATGTGCAGGGCCCGGTGATCCAGGCGGACGTGATCATCGGCGACATCCACCTGACGCCCGACGGTGCCCCGTCCCCTGGCGCGGGACCGACGGTCTCGGTCGAGCTGTTCGGCACCAGCAGCACCTGTGTCGCCTACGAGGGCGGCGACGGGCGGGTGCAGAACGTCGCCGTCGGGGTGAAGGTGCTGGTCGAGGGGCTCACGGCGCAGGCGGTCGTGCTGCGCCGGATGCGGCCCGTGGTCGACTCGCGGCGACCGGCGCGACCGCCCGTTCTCCGCGTGGAGATGCTGGCAGCGCTCGAAACACGGGGCTTCACGGCCGACTTGGACGCCGAGCCCCCGACACTCGGCCCGGCTCGGCCCGGAGCTCCCGACTTCCCCTTCACGGTCACCAACGCGGGCCCGGAGCTGTTCGCCGTCGCCCCCGGCTCGACCTGCGAGGTGGAGTGGCACCTCGAACTGGACTGGACGAGCGCGGGCCGCAGCGGCACGGTCGTCATCGACCGGGACGGCCGGCCGTTCACCTACCTGCCCGTACCGGTGGGTGACCTCGGCAGCGGCGGTTCGCCGGGGCAGCCGCTCCGGGATCAGTAGCCGTAGCCGTAGCCGTGGCAGCACCGACGCCCGGGGCCGAGGCGCGCAGCTGCTCGTCCCGAAGGACCGCCCGGTAGCCCGGCCCGGCGCTCGGTCGGCGGTCGCGGTCACGGAGGGTCCGGAGCGCCTCCCGGGCGGCAGGGGTGATCCGGCCGAGGCGGACGGGCGACCGGTGGGCGGTTCAGGCGACCAGGTCGGGCTGTCGGGCCTCGCCCGGGTGGGGCGGCGCGCCTTCCGGCAGGTCGCGGCCGAGCAGGAGGAGCGCGCCCGCAGGGACGCCGTAGGTCAGGACCCGGTCGGCGTCCCTGGTGTGCTGGACGGCAGGGTCCAGCACACCGGGGAAGCGTGTCTGGGTGCAGGTGCGTCTGCGGACGGCGGACACCCAGGGCAGGAGCATGCCGACTCCCGCGTAGGCGCGGGCGCGTCCGTCGGGCCAGGTCGGGTCGAGGGCGCGGCCGTGCTCGTCGGCGCACCAGGCGTGGTGGGTCACCGTGCCGTCGTCCTCGATCACGTAGCCCTCGACGTACGCCAGGGCGGGCGATCTGCGGGCGACGCGCCAGGCGTTGGGGAAGCAGGCGCCGCCGTTGCCCCGCCGGGGCATGCCGGCCGGCCAGGGGCACGGCTCCTGGAGGCGCCCCTGGGCGAGGACCACGGCTTCGGCGGTGAGCGCGCCGCGCGCGGCCCTCGCCCGCAGCGCGCCGACAAGGGCCCGCTCGTGGCGGGAGGTTCCGGCGTTCACGGTGGAGGACACGCTCGTCAGTCTTCTCAACCCCCAAGGGCGGCGCGAGAAGTACTACGCCATCCGATGGCCCGGGCCGCCCTACACCACGCCGAGGAACCCGGGGTCGGCGGCGCCCAGCTGCCGCGCGAAGTCGGCTGCGACCCCGAGGACTTCGCGCATCGGCACGGCCCGGCGAGCCGTGCCGGAGAGGTCCGCGTGCGCCTCCTCGGACCACAGGAACGGAAACACCGTGATGCCCTGGGAGAGCGCGAGTTCCTCGGCCTCCGCGCGCCAGCCGGGCCAGCGCAGCCCGTCGTAGAACGCCTCCGTGCCGCCTGAGAGGAGCCAGGAGACCCACGCGGAGTGGCCCATGTCCAGGGCCTCCCACTCCAGGGTGTCGGGGGCGAAGTAGGTCATCTGTCCCGGTATCCCCGGGCGGCCGCCGGCGGCCGGGTCGTGGCCGTTGAGCGCGAAGACACCGCCGACGGCGTCGTGGCCGACGACCAGGGCGGTGGCGGGGTGCCAGGCGGGGTCGAACGCGGTGGGGAAGCGGTTGACCCGCCCCAGGCTGGGCAGGCCGCCGTCCGCCGCGCCGCCGTTCTCCGCGCCGCCGTCCGCCGCGCCGCCGTCCTCCGCTGCACCGCCGTCAGCCGGGCCGCCGCCCGCCGCCGGGGCGCCGCCGCCGAAGACGCGCACCCAGCCGTGGTCCAGGAGCAACCCGCCGGTGTGCAGCACCAGCGCGCCGAGCACGGAGCGCGCGGTGACCTGCAGCTGCAGCAGGCAGCGGCGTCCCTCGTCGCGGTCGGCGGGCAGCACACGGGCGGGGACGGGGCTCGCCGCGAGCACCGCTGCCAGCTCGGGCCAGGCCGGATCGTCCACCTCGGTCAGTTCGTCGATCGCGCGCATCCGAGGATGATCGCACCGCGGCCGTCCGCACCGCCGGGCGGGTGGCCGACGCGCGGGTGGCCGACGGTGGCGGCCGACGACGCCCTGCGACGCCCTGTCAGCGCCCTGTCAGTGCGCTGCCGGTGGCATGTCGGTGCTGTGAGCGGTCTGTTCGTGTGCTGTGGGCGGCCCGCCGCAGGCTGGTCCACACCAGCACCACCGACCCACGGGAGGTCCACCGTGTCGAGCAACAACCGGACGAACAACACCGAGCCCGGCCACCGCGAGCCCGGCCACGCCGAGTCGATCAGCCCCGGGCCCGACGGCGGCAGCGCCCGCCCGACCTCGGTCCTGGTCTCCGGCGCCGGGATCGCCGGCACCGCCCTCGCCTACTGGCTGCAGCGCTACGGCTTCCGCGTCACCGTGGTCGAGCGCGCCCGGGCGCTGCGCGGCGGCGGTCAGGCGGTGGACATCCGCGGCAACGCCCTGGACGTCGTCGAGCGCATGGGCCTGCTGGCGGAGGTCCGGGCCCGCAGGACCGGCCTGCGGGGGATGTCCGTGGTCGACGCGGACGGCCGTGAACTGAGCCGCACCACCGAGTGGACGGCCAGTGGCGGCGAGGTCGGCGGTCCCGACGTGGAGATCCTGCGCGACGAGCTCGCGGAGCTGATCGCGGGAGCGGCCGGGCCGGGCGTGGAGTACCGGTTCGACGACTCGATCGACACCCTCGTCCAGTACGGGGACGGCGTGCAGGTCCGGTTCCGTAGCGGTACCGAGCAGTCGTTCGACCTCGTCGTGGGCGCCGACGGCCTGCACTCGAACACCCGCCGGCTCGTCTTCGGCCCAGAGACCGACTACCTGCACTCCATCGGCACCTACATCGCCGGCTGGAGCGTCCCCAACCACCTCGGCCTGGACCGCTGGGAGATCGTCCAGCAGGCCGACACCGGCTGGAGCAGCCTGGTGATGACCGTCCGCGACAACACCGAACTGCGGGTCTTCGTCGGCTTCGCCACCGACGAGCCGCTGGAGCGCATGCTGCCCCGGGACCGCACCGCCCAGCGCCGGCTGGTCGCCGAGCGCTGCGCCGGGATGGGCTGGGAGATGCCGCGCTTCCTCCGGGGGATGTGGGAGACGGACGCCTTCCACTACGACGTCGTCGCCCAGATCCGGATGGAGCACTGGTCCAACGACCGCGTCGTCCTGCTCGGCGACGCCGGGTACTGCTGCTCCCCGTTCACGGGCCAGGGCACCAGCGTGGCCCTGACCGCGGCCTACGTCCTGGCCGGGGAGCTGCACGCGGCGGACGGCGACCACCGGCGCGCCTTCCCCGCCTACGAGAAGCGGCTGCGTGACCACGTCGCGGCCAACCAGGCCATCCTGGAGCTGACCACCAGGGTCTACGGCATCGACGCCGCGACCGCCGGTCCGGAGGAGGACGCCGAAGCCCCCGGCGCCGCGGCCGGGCCCGGCCTCGACCGTCCCGGCCCGGAGATGGAGGCGGCCTTCCGTGCCGCCACCGTCTTCGACCTGCCCGACTACTGAGGGCGCGTCACCGAGGAGCGGGCTCCGACCGACCGGCAGGACCGGCCGGCCAGGGCGGGCGGCGCGGGCGGCGCGGCAGGGGGGCGCTCAGCCCTCGAACGGGTCCTCCAGCACCGGGATGCACGGTGACAGCAGCGGCTCGGTGTGCTCGGTGACCCGGCCGCGGACCATCCTGAGCACGCGGACGTCGTTCTCGTGGGGGTGGTCCTCGTCGTCGCGGACGTGCAGCAGGCCGTACGAGCCGGGCGCGCGCTCGCCGACCTCGCGGAAGAAGTCGACGATCTCCGGATCCCGGTGGTTCGGCCGGCCGGCGAGGTGGAGGAAGAGCGAACCGTTCATCCACCGCAGGTCCAGGAGGTACGGGGTGGCGATCTCGTCGATCCGGCGCCGGATGCCCTCGGCGATCTCCCGCAGGCGGGCCTCGACGAGGCCGATGTCGTCGTCCTCGGCCTCGGCCGTCTCCAGGACGTTGATCCACCCGTGGTACTCGAACATGGCTCGGAAGCCTACCGACCGGCGGCCGCCGCGCTCGGTGGGATCCTCCCCGGCGGCCGTCGCCGACCGGCCCCCGGCCGTGGCCGACCGGCCCCCGGCCGTGGCCGACCGGCCCCCGGCCGTCGCCGACCGGCGCCCGGCCGTGGGCGGTCAGCCGGTGGCCGGCGCGAGTTCGGCGGCGAGCCTGCGCAGGTCGGGGCCGTACTCGGGGTTGGCGAGGGCGGCGGCGAACTGGGCGCGGAGGTAGGCGGCGGGGTTGCCGGTGTCGTACCAGGTGCCGTCGATGACCTGGCCGTAGACGGCGCGGCGGGCGGCGTAGGCGTTGATGGCGTCGGTGAGGTAGACCTCGTCCTCCGGCTTCTCGTGCCAGCGGCGGGTGAGTTCGCGCAGTTCGTCGACGATGCCGGGGGTGATGACGTAGCCGCCGATGGCCGCGTACGCGGAGGGCGCGTCGACCGGCTTCGGCTTCTCGACCAGCCCGGTGATCCGGAGCGAGCCGCCGCCGAGGTCCTCCTTCACCACCGGCACGCCGTAGCGGTAGGAGTCCTCGGGGGCCATCGGCATCAGCGCCAGGACCGGCGCGTTCGTCTGCTCGTACGCCCGGATCAGCTGCTGCGCGCGGGGGACCTCGGCCACGAACACGTCGTCGGGCCACAGCACCAGGCAGGGGTCGTCGCCGAGGTGGCGGGCGGCGTTGAGCACCGGGGTGCCGTTGCCGTACGGGCCGTGCTGGTAGAGGTAGCTGATGTGGCCGCGGCGGGACAGCTCGCCGACCTCCTCGACCGCGTCCGCGAAGGCCGCCTTGCCGTCGCGGCGCAACTGGTCGACGAGGACGGGGTTGGGGCGGAAGTGCTCCTGGATCATTCCCTTGTCGCCGTTGACGACGATGGTGATGTCGGTGATGCCGCTCTCGATCAGCTCGCGCACGGTGTGTTCGATCACCGGCTTGTCACCGACCGGCAACATCTCCTTCGGCGTGGCCTTGGTCAGCGGCAGGAGGCGGGATCCGAGTCCGGCGGCGGGGATGACGGCTCGGCGGATCGTCCTGGGGGCCATGTGCCCTCTCTCGTCTCGACGGTGGTGCGGCGCGCGGGTGCGGTGCAGGTGCCTGCACGAGGTCGCGGTGACGTCACGCTACCAAGGGTTCCGGTGTGATTGTTTCCGTTGACCTGCTGGGGAGTTGGGGTCGTGGATCAAGAATTCGTCGACCGTTCACCGGGGCGCCGGCGGCGCGTGCGCCTGGCCGCCCCGGGGCGCCGGGGGCACGGGCACGCGTGGGCGCGGACGCGGCGGTGCGGCGGGATCGCGGGAAGTCCGTGGGAGAGTTCCGGCGGAGGACGTCAAGACGGCGGCGCCCGCTCCGACCACCGGTCGGAGCGGCCCCGCCGGGGCCCGCACACCCGAGGGAGTCACGAGATGAAGTTCCTGATCAGCCTGCACATCAACCCGGCTGTGCTGGACGCGCTGACCGACGAGGAGAAGGCGGCGATCGGCGCCGGGCACGGCAGGTTCATCGAGGAGGTGAAGGAGTCCGGCGAGCTGATCCTCACGCAGGCGCTGGTCGACCCGTCGCAGGCCGCCGTGGTGACCGTCCGCAACGGGCAGCCGGTGGTGACGGACGGCCCGTTCCTGGAGGCCAAGGAGTTCCTGGGCGGGTTCTACCTGGTCGACTGCGAGGACAGGGCGCGCGCGATCGAGCTGGCGGCCCGGATCCCGGACACCCGGATCGCGGGCCTGGGCGTCGAGGTGCGGCAGGTGATGTTCTCCGACGGAAACTTGGAGGCATGACGGCTACGGGCAACGAGGACGACGAACGCAACCGGGTCACCGGGGACCGCCGGGACCGCCGGGACACCGGGGACACCGGGGACCTGCTGCGTGGGCTCACGCCGCAGGTCCTCGGCACGCTGGTGCGGAAGTACGGCCGGTTCGAGGGGTGCGAGGACGCCGTGCAGGAGGCCGTCCTGGCCGCCGCCGTGCAGTGGCCGTCCGAGGGGGTGCCGGCCAACCCGCGCGGCTGGCTGGTGACGGTCGCCTCCCGGCGGCTGGTCGACCAGGTGCGCAGCGACCGGGCGCGCCGGGAGCGGGAGTCGGCGACGGCGGCCGCCGAGGTGGTGCCGGAGGGGGTGCCGGACACCGACGACACCCTGCTGCTGCTGTTCCTGTGCTGCCACCCGGCGCTGACCGCCGCCTCCCGGACCGCCCTGACGCTGCGGGCGGTCGGCGGGCTGACCACGGCCGAGATCGCCCGGGCGTTCCTGGTGCCGGAGGCCACGATGGCGGCCCGGATCAGCCGGGCCAAGCAGCGGATCCGGGCCGCCGGGAGCTCGTTCGCGCCGCCCGCGGGCGCCGAGCGCGAGGAGCGGCTGCGGGTCGTCCTGCACGTGCTCTACCTGATCTTCAACGAGGGCTACACCGCGTCCTCGGGCAGCGAACTCGACCGCCCGGACCTCGCCCGTGAGGCCGTCCGGCTGACCAGGTCGGTGTACGCGCAGCTGCCCGGGGACGGCGAGGTGGCCGGGCTGCTGGCGCTGATGCTGCTGACCGACGCCCGGCGGAGCGCCCGGACGACCGCGGCCGGGGACCTCGTCCCGCTGGACGAGCAGGACCGGACGGCGTGGGACCGCGCGCTGATCGACGAGGGCACCGCGCTGGTCAAGGCGGCGCTGGCCGGGCCGGCGCTCGGCCCGTACCAGCTGCAGGCCGCCATCGCCGCCACCCACGCCGACGCGGTGACCGCCGCGGACACCGACTGGCGGCAGGTGCACGGCCTCTACCTGATCCTGGAGCGGATCGCGCCCAATCCGGTGGTCACCCTCAACCGCGCCATCGCCCTGTCCGAGGTCGAGGGCCCGGAGGCCGGGTTGGCCCTCCTCGCCACCCTGGACGCCGACGCCCGGATGGCCGGGCACCACCGGCTGCTGTCCGTGCGGGCGCACCTGCTGGAGAAGGCCGGCGACCGCGCCGGGGCGTACGAGCACTACCGCCGCGCTGCCCGGGCCACCGCGAGCCTGGCGGAGCAGCGCTACCTGGAGGGCCGCGCGGTGCGGGTCCGGCGGGTCTGACCCGTTCGGCGGGCGGTCCGGCCCGTCCGCCCGCCCCGTCCGCCCGCCCCGTCCGCCCGCCCCGCCCGCCCCGTCCGCCTGCCCCGACCGCCGCGCCCGTCCGCCCGCCTGCGGCGCCCGTCCCGCCCGCCCCGGCCGGGCGACGGCCGTCAGCCCGGCCCGTCGGCCTCGCCGGTGGCCGGCCGCCAGTCCTCGAAGACCCGCAGGCGCAGCCGGGAGCGGCTGAAGTCCGCGAACCACCGCAGCCACTCGTTCTGCCCGGCCAGGGCGGCGCGGGCCGTCGCGTACCAGTCCTCGCGGTCGAGGAGCGCGAGGTAGGCGGCGAGGACCGCATCGAGCTGGGCGGGGGTGCAGCCGGAGTACTCGGGGGACTCGGTGGCCAGGTGCAGCGTCAGCGAGGCCACCACGCAGAAGCGTTCGACGGTGGGCGGCGGGTCGCCCGCGTGGCGGGCGTGGGCCGCCAGGACGGCGGCGGAGTGCGGGTAGTGGCGCAGGGTCATTCCCATGCCGGCGCTCTGCGTCATGATCTGCAGCAACCGCCCGGTGTGGTCGAGCAGTTCGCGGTCCTGCCCGAACTCCGGGAGCGCCTCGTGCAGTCGGGCGGCCGTGGCGGCCCTGCCCGCGAAGTAGCCGTTGAGGAAGTCGCCGTCGACCGCCCGGCGCAGCAGCCACGGGCGGGTGGCCGGGTCGTCGAGCCGGCAGAGCGCCTCGACGACGTAGACCCGCCCCCAGCCCGCCACCCGGTCGGCCAGCCAGAGCAGGTGCGCCGCTCCGCCGTCGAGGCGTTCGAGCGCGTGCGCCGCGAGCGGGCCGGAGGTTCCGGACAGCAGCCCGATCGTCCGGATCAGCGGGCCGTCGTCCGGCGCGGCGGCCTCGGCGAGCAGCGCGAGCCCGACGGTGACGGCGCCCTCGTCGGTGCCGTGGCGCACCAGCCACCGTCCGGTCCGCCGGACCCGCCACGCGTCGGTGCACCGGCGGGCGGCCGCGGCGATGTCCGCGTTGCGGTGGATCGGCACGTAGAGGTCGCGGAACGCGTCGGCCAGTGCGCCGGGTTGGGCGGACGGCTCGGCGAAGTGCGCGTCCAGGACGCGGGCGACCGGGAGGCCCGCCGTCCGCAGGTCGTCGGGCGCCGCGGGGCGTGGTCGACCGTCGTCGGGGTACGGCTTTCCGTCGCGGGGCAGCGGCTCGTTCGGGTTCTGCCGGTGCAGGCGTACCGCGTGGTCGTACAGGCCGGTTCGGGTGTCGGGCGACCGGGGCCCGGGCACCGCGCTCACCAGCGGTCGGTGGACTCGATTCTCGTGATCACGGCGCCGATGGTCGCACCCGAACTCCGCGCTTGGCAAGCGGTTTTACGATCCGTTTCCCGGCCGGTCCCGAGCGGTGGGCCCCCGCCGACCGCAGCGACACGGACGACGGGGGCCTGAAGACGGGCCCTCAGCCGCCGGCCTTCAGGACCTGGGCGGCCGCCACGCCGGCCGCGCTGTTGCCGTGGCCCCCGCCCTCGACCTCGGCGGCGACGGCGAGGTCGCCGCGGTAGGCGATGAACCAGCTGTTGGTGGCCTGGCTGCCGCCGGCCTCGACGGTGCCGGTCTTGGCGCCGATCTGGCCGGACAGGCCGGACATCGGGGCGCGGGCGGTGCCCTGGGTGGCGGTCTTGGACATCATCGAGCGCAGGTCCCGGGCGACGTCGGCGGGGAGCCTCCCGGGCGCCGTCACGCGCTTGGCGTCCTCCCGCAGCACGGGCTGGCGGAACGTTCCGCTCTGCACGGTGGCGGCGACCGAGGCCATCGCCAGCGAGTTGACCTGGATCCTGCCCTGGCCGATGTACTCGGCGGCCGCGTCGTCGTTGTTCGCCGGCACCGGGACGGTGGCGTCCCGGCTGTCGATGCCGATGTGCCACTCCAGGCCGAGGCCGAACTGGTCGCGGGCCACCTTGGTGAGCGTGCCCGGCTGCAGCTTCTCCAGGCCCTTGTCGATGAAGCCGGTGTTGCAGGAGTGGCTGAAGTCGTCCGCGAGCGTGTACGAGGGGAAGTTGCCCGGCTCGTCGTTGTGCCACGGGCGCGGCGAGAAGGTGGTCTCCTTGCACGGCACCACGGTGTCCGGGGACACCCCGGCCTCCAGCAGGGCGGCGGAGGTGATCACCTTCATCGTGGAGCCGGGCGGCTGGCCGCCCGAGACCGCGCGGTTGTGGCCGCTCGGCGAGTAGGCCATCGCCAGGATGTTCCCGGTGCTCGGCTGGACGGCCACCAGCGAGGCCGGCTTGCCGCCCGCCGCCTGCTGCTTGACCGCCTCCTCGGCGACCTGCTGGAGGCCGGCGTCCAGGGTCAGCTTGACCTGCGGTGCGCTCGGCGGGGTCAGCACGAACAGCTGCTCGGGCTCCCGCCCGGTGCCCGAGAGCACCACGGCCCGCCCGTTGACGACGGTCGCACCGTCGGCGGGCCCGATCTTGGCGAGCACGGCGGTCAGCGACGGGAAGCCGTCGAGCGGCTTGCCGTTGCGGTCGACCGGCTTGGACACCGGGTCGGGCAGCTGCTTCACGGCGATCGTGCCGCCCGTGGCGAGGTGCGGGTGGAGCACGGTCGGCGCCCAGTGCACGACGGCCTTGCCGTCCTGGGAGCGGCCGACGCTGAGCGCGCTGTCGTACTCCCAGGCGCCCGTGGTGTTCTCGAACTCGGCCTTCACCCGGAAGCCGACGGCCGGATCGCTCGCCGTACCGGCGGGCGCGGGGCCCGTCGGGGTCAGCGCGAGCGAGCGGGTCGGCACGTTCTCGCGGAACACGGCCAGTGCGGCGCGGGCGGTCTCCGGCTTGTCCGTGAGGGCGGAGGCGGCGGTCACGTCCCCGCGGCCCCAGGCCGCCAGGAAGTCCTTCGCCACCGCCGCGGCCTGGTCGGCGGTCGGCGGCTCCTGCGGGCCCTTCGCCGCGGTGTCGGGCCCCTGGGTGCCGCCGCCGTCGCTGCTCGACGTGTTGCCGCCCTGCACGGCGTCCACGATGTTGTAGAGGCCGTACCCGCCGACGGCCAGCAGGGCGGCGAACACCCCGCCCGCCGCCACCAGCACGGCCCGCCGCGCACCCGAGCGGCGCGGGGCTACCTCCTCGTCCGCCTCGTCCGCGAACTCGACGCCCCGGTACCCGGCGTCCTCGAACCGGCCGTGGCCGTCGTCGAGCTCGGTGTACCCGGCGTAGTCGTCCGGCTCCTGCGCCTCGCGCATGGTCTCGTCCCCCCTGTGTCCTGCCTGATCACGGGCCCGCCCCCTCCGGCAATCCCCGGCCCGCTGCCCGCCCGGTCGTCCGGCGATCCGTTCGAGCGCGGACCAGCCTATGCGGGGCAGGGCGATCGGTCGACAGCAGGAGGGCCCGCCGGGCAGCCAGCAGGCCCTCCTGCGGCGCCTGGCCCTACGCCCAGGGATCGGTGAAGGCGCGGCCCGGGACGGGCTTGGCGATCACGGCGACGGCGGTGAAGAAGTTGACCTGGCCGATGGCGATCATCAGGGTGGCCAGGGCCGTCTCGTCGTAGTGCTCGGCGACCTCGGCGTACAGCGCGTCGGAGACGCGCTCGCCGTGCGGGTCGGGCCGGAGGGCGGCCTCGACCAGGGCGAGGGCGGCCCGCTCGGGGGCGGTGAAGTACGGCGAGTCCTGCCAGGAGGCGACCGAGGTGATCCGCTCCTCGCTCTCGCCGGCCTTGCGGAGGAAGCCGGTGTGCAGGACGGTCAGATAGGTGTTGGCGGCGATCTGGCCCGCCCGCAGCTGGACCAGGCCGATGGTGCTGCGGGGCACCGAGCGGTTGCCGGTGGCCCGGAAGAGCGCGGCCGACACCTCGGCCAGTGCGGGCACGAGCTGAACCGGGTCCTGGGCCATCCGGGGGCGCAGCGGGATCTCGGTGGTGATCGAGCGGGTGGTCATCGTCGTGTTCCTCTCGGGAGCGGCCGGAGCGGCCGGCGCGGCGGGAGCGCCGCGGTCGGTGTGATCGGCGGTGCCGTCACCTCCCCGACGGATCCCGCGGCGCCGTTGTGACAGCGCCGCCGCGCACGCGTGCTTCCGAGTACCGCGCGGGAGGGCTCAGCGCAGGACCGCGGGCGTCGGCCCGTCCGGCCGCACGGTGATGCTGTAGACGGCGCCCGACGGCTTGGCGCGGAACTCCACCGCGCCCATCGGCAGCAGGAGTTCGAGGAGGGCGGTGGTCTCCCGGAGGGCGAACTGGGTGCCCAGGCAGGCGCGGGCGCCGAGGCCGAAGGGGAAGTAGGCGCCGAGCTGGCCGGGGCGTTCCGCGCCCGGGGCGAAGCGGGCCGGGTCGAACCGCTCGGGGTCGGGCCACAGGGCCGGGTCGCGGTGGGTGAGGTACGGGCAGACCAGCACGTCCGTGCCGGCGGCGATGCGGTGGCCGGCGACGACGTCGTCCTCGACGGCGTGCCGGGGGAGCAGCCAGGCGGAGGGGTAGAGCCGCAGTGTCTCGCTCACAAGTGCCTGCGGGTCGGCCGTCCGGGCCCCGGGGTGGTCGTCGAGGAGCAGGAAGAGCCAGGTCAGCGTGGTGGCGGTGGTCTCGTGTCCGGCGACGAGCAGGGTGAC
The DNA here is from genome assembly GCF_040303045.1 of Kitasatospora sp. NPDC096140. Taxonomy (NCBI): domain Bacteria; kingdom Bacillati; phylum Actinomycetota; class Actinomycetes; order Kitasatosporales; family Streptomycetaceae; genus Kitasatospora; species Kitasatospora sp. NPDC096140. The sequence continues at coordinate 101,106 of NZ_JBEOUW010000013.1, read as the reverse complement.
GAGCTCGTCGCGGATCAGGGTGTCGGTGTACTCCGGGAAGCGGTCGCCCGCGTCCAGCAGCACCCGGAGCACGCCCGGTTCGTCCAGCGGGCCGGCCGAGCGCGCCGCGTCGATCGCCGCGTGCGCGACGGCGTCGACCCGGGCCAGGTCCTCGGCGACCGCGTCCCGGGCGTCCGCCGCGTTGGTCGGAAGCTTCGGCATGGCGGCCACCACCCGTTCCACCGAACGGAGTTCCTGGTCCGTCCGGTCGTCCAGCGGCAGCCCGGTGAGCGCCCGCCAGACGGTGTCCAGGGCGAAGCGGCGCATCTCCTCGCCGACGTCGAAGGTCTCCCCGCTGCGCCGGTAGCCGGTCCAGCGCTCGGCGGTGCGGTGGGCCGCGGCGGCGATCCGCCGCTCGTACGTGCGCATTCCGGTGCCGGTGAACTGGGACTGCAGCAGCCGTCGTTGGCGCTTCCAGGCGTCCCCGGTGGCGGACAGCACGCCGTCCCCGACGAGCATTCGGGCGCGGTGCGAGCGCTTGACGTAGCGGTCCGGGTGGCGGCCCAGGACGTGCTGCACCGCCGCCGGGTCGGTGATCAGGACGGTCGGCGTCGGGCCGAGCCGCACCGCGGCGAGGCCGCCGACGCCGCGCTGCGCCCGGGCCAGCAGTTCGACGAGTTCGGCTTCCTCGGCCCGCCACTGCTCGACGGCCTCCGGGGCCAGCTCCGGTACCGGGCGGGTGTCCGTGCTCACGGGTGGTGTCCTTCCGCTGTGCTGACGGTGCGTCCGCTGCGACTCTATGCCAGGCCGGGGTGCGGCCGGGCTGCGCCGACCGGGTGGCGGTCCGGGCCGGGGCCGGCACGGCGGCCCGGCCAGCCGTATGCGAACGGGTACCGTGCGGCGGGGCCGACCGGCCCCGCTCGCTGCGCGGATGGGAGAACGCATGCCCGGGACCCGGCACCTCGGAAGCGGCCGGACCGGCCGGACCGCCCGGTGGCTGGCCGCCGCCCTGCTCGTACCGGCCCTGGCGGCCTGCGGAGGCGGCGGCGGAGACTCCGCCTCGGGTCAGCGGAGCGACAGCGGCCAGAGCGGCGCCGGGCAGACCGACGACGGGCGGACCGACGACCAGCGGACCCAGGACACCGGGAACCAGGGCGGGTTCAGGACCGCCGGCGAGCCGTCGGCGAACGTCCAGGGCACCGACAACAGCGCCCTCATCACGCTGCACTTCACGTCGACGAGCAGCTTCGACGCCACCGTCAGCAAGGTCGCCGACTGCGGCAGTTCGGCGTACGCGGTCAACCCCGGCTCGCAGCAGGTCAAGGTGACCGACGGCGTGGGCGAGCAGGTGGAGTTCACCCTCCCGGACTGGAAGCCGGGCACGAAGGAGCGCACGATCTGCCTCACCGTCACGGTCGACGGCTCCAGCAAGCGGGTCACGGCCGTGGGCAGGGTGTCGATCATCTCCCCCGACCACGGCACCACCACCTCCCCGGGCGGCAAGACCCCCGACGGCGGGGTGAGCCCGTACGGCGGCACCTCGCCGGGCGCCGGGAGCAACTCCTGAGCGCTGCCGAGGAGGAGCCCCCGCACGGGCCCCCGGGCGCGCCCCGGGACGAGCCGCAGCCGCCGCCCGTGCGGCCCTGGGCCGACTGGATCGCCAAGCTCGCGACCTGGGTCGCCCCGACCACCCTCCTCACCGCGCTCCTCTTCTTCTTCGGCTACGCGTACACCAGCTCGCTCTACAGCTACTTCGGCATCGACGCCGGCACGATCGGCTTCGCCACCCAGGACCTGCTGCTGCGCAGCTCGCCCGCGCTGTACGTCCCGGCCGGGGTGGCGCTGTGCGGGGCGCTGGTCGGCGCGCTGGGCTACCACCTCGCGACCAGGGCGGTCGGGGGCGGTACGGGCGGCGCCCGGACCGTCCGGTGGATCTGCCTGGCCGTCACCGCGCTGACGCTGCCGCTGCTGGTGCTCGGCTTCCTGGCCGGGTTCGAGGTGGTCGACGCCGGCCCGATGGGCACCCCGCTGCTGCTCGGGGGCGCGCTGCTGCTCGCGGTGCTGGCCCGGCTGATGTACGTGCGGAGCACCGGCGCGGCCTACCCGCTGACCGGGGAGCGCGCGGCGCTGGGCATCAGTGTGGCGCTCGTCGTGCTCTGCTCGTACTGGGCGGTCGGCGGCTACGCCCAGCAGAAGGGGACGGCCGACGCCGAGCAGCTCGCCCACCACCTCTACCGGCGTCCGGCGGTCGTCCTGGACACCTCGGAGCGGCTCCACCTGGGGTGGGCGGGGGTGCGGGAGACGGTGCTGCCCGATGTCGAGCAGGGCGCGCGGTTCCGGTACCGCTACGAGGGCCTTCGGCTGCTGGCCCACTCCGGCGGCCGGATGTTCCTCGTCCCGCGCGACTGGACCTGGGAGACGGGCAACGGGCTGATCCTCCCCTTCGACTCCACCGTCCGGGTCGCCTTCCACCCCGGGTGACCGCCCGCCCGGCACACGCCCGCCCCGGATGACCGCCCGCCCCGGCGCACGGCTGCGCCGCGGTCCGTCCCCCTCGACGGCCCGCGGCGCAGCTGCTTGCGGATGGTGTCAGGTCGCCCCGGTCACACCGGCTGCCACAGGGCCGGGACGATCGGCGGCTCCCAGCCGACCTGGGCGGTGTGGCCCTGGACGCAGCGGTAGCTCACTCCGTTGTAGGTCACCACGTCGCCCGCCCGGTAGGTGGTGCCGGGCGTCCAGGTGCCACCGGGGTTGGGGTTCCCGTTGCCCACGACCAGGGAGAAGCCGGTGCTGTGGGTGGCGGAGCCGGTCCCGGTGAGGGTGATGGCGTAGGTGCCGGCCGCGGTGGCGGCGGAGGTCGCGACGGTGACGGTGGCGGAGCCGCCGGACTGCACCGAGGACGGGCTGAAGGTGACCGTGACGCCGGCCGGGGCGCCCGAGGCGGTCAGGCTGACCGTCTGGGCCGAGCCGGAGGTGGTCGCGGTGGAGACCGTCGCCGTGGCGCTGTCCCCGGGGTTGACGGTGGCGGTGGCCGGGTTCACCGAGAGGGAGAAGTCGTCGGCGGGCGTGCTGCCGCCGACCGAGGTCTTCCAGATGGTGTAGGCCACGCCGTCGGCGCTGCGATTGAGCACCGTCGCGTCGACGTTGCCGGTGGTGTCGCAGGACTGGTGGTAGCAGGAGTCGTAGGAACGGCCCGCCGTGCCTCCCCACTTGGCGGCCTGCGCTGAGGTCTTGGTGTCGCTGGCGCCGGCCGCGTAGCCCGAGGTGGGGATGCCGGCCTGCTGGAAGGAGTAGTCGTCCGATCGGCCCTGGCCCTCGACGTTCTCCTCCGGCTGCAGGTTGAGCGAGTCCCAGTAGGCCTTCATCGGTGCGGAGGCCGCGGAGGAGATGTTGTTGACGAAGTAGCCGGCGTTGGGCGAGCCGACCATGTCGAAGTTGTAGTACGCCTTGATCGCGGAGCGCTGCGTGGAACCCAGCTGGCCGACGTAGAACTGCGAGCCCTGCAGGCCCTGTTCCTCGCCGGTCCACCAGGCGAACCGGACGTGCCGGGTCAGTGTCGGGTTCTGCTGGGCCAGCACGAGCGCGTTCTCCAGCAGGGTGGCCGAGCCGGAGCCGTTGTCGTTGATGCCGGGGCCGGCGCCGACGCTGTCCAGGTGGGCGCCGAACATGGTCACCTGGTCGGCCGGGCCGCCCGGCCAGTCGGCGATCAGGTTGTTGGACTGGTAGGTGCAGGAAGTGCAGGTCTGCTCGCTGACGGTGTAGCCGGCGGCCTGCAGCTTGCCCTTGAGGTACGCCACCGACTGGCTGTGCCCGGCGGTGCCCGCCCGGCGGTTGCCGCCGTTCTGGTTGGCGATGCCGTTCAGCTGCGCCAGGTGGGCCTGGACCTTGGCGACGTCGATGTCGGGCGCGGGCCCGCCGGGGTTGCCCCCGCCGCCGACGGTCAGGGTGTACTGGGCGGTGTGGGTGGCCGCTCCGGCGGTGCCGGTCACGGTGATCACGTACGTCCCGGCCGGGGCGCCCGCGGAGGCCGCCAGGGTCAGCGTCGCGGACGCACCGGTCTGCACGGACGACGGGCTGACCGTCGCGGTGACCCCGGCCGGGGCGCCGGAGACGCTCAGGTTGACGGACTGCGCGGTGCCCGAGGTGAGGGTGGTGCCGACCGTCGCCGTGGTCGAGGAGCCCGGCTGGACGGAGCCGGACGCCGGGCCGAGCGACAGCGAGAAGTCGTTGTTCCCGGACGGCGTGCAGGTCGGGTCACCGCTCTGCGCGGGCACGCTGATCGCGTCCCAGGCGGCCTTGGCCCGGGTGAAGAAGGTGCAGGACGGGTCCAGGTTCTTCGCCGCGGTCAGGGTGGCGGTGCGGTAGCGCTTGTACGTCATGCCGCTGGTCTTGAGCAGCATGCCGCCGTAGAAGACCCGCCCGGCGTCCTTGATGCCGATGCCGGTGACCGAGGAGTTGTTGCAGGTCGGGCTGGTGGGCTTGCCGCCGCCCGGGTTGGAGCCCTCGGCCAGCAGGTAGAACCAGTGGTTCAGCGGGCCGGCCGCCGCGTGCTCCTCGGTGTTCGGGATGGAGGAGGAGTAGCAGTTGGGGTTGTTGCTCACCAGCGAGGGGTTGTACATGTTGCGGATCGGCCCGCTGCCGACCAGGTTGATCATCTCGCCGACGGTGTAGTCCGGGTTGTCGTACGGCGCGGGCTCGTTGGCGTAGGCCTCGGTGAGCGCGCCCATGATGTCGCCGGTGGACTCGCCGAGCCCGGCCTCGTTGTTGGCGCCGCCCGGGGTGTACTGGTCGATGCCGTGGCCGAACTCGTGGCCGACCACGTCGATCGAGGCGATCCACTCGTTGGCCTGGCTGTGGCCGATGGATATCGTGCTGCCGTCCCAGTAGGCGTTGACGTCGTTGAGGCCGACCTTCACCGGCCAGCTGCCGCCGTTGCCGTTGTGCCCGTTGCGACCCAGCCAGTCGCGGAGCATGTCCCATTCCTTCTGGGCCGCGAACATGGCGTCGCCGCAGCCGGTCTCCTTGCTGGTCGGGCTGCCGGTGCCCCAGGAGTCGGTGGACTTGGAGAAGACCTGGCCGGTGCTGTAGTCGGAACAGCTCAGGCCTGGCCGGTTCGGGTCGCGCAGCGAGTACGAGCCGCCGGATCCGGTGGTGCTGATGGTGACCGGTGCCGGGCCGTTCCACTTGCTGTTGACGGTGCCGGCGTGGACGTCGTCGTAGCGGTCGACGACCTCGCCGGTCGCCGCGTCGACGAAGACGTGCAGCCGGCTCGGGGCGTTGCCGTTGCGGCCGCTCAGCACGGTCTCCCAGGCGAGCCGGCCGCCGTTGCCGTCCTTGACCCGGACGACCAGCCGGTTCGACTCCACCGCGTCCACCGCGGGCAGTTCGGCGCGGGCGGTCCGCTCGGCCCGATCGGCGTCGATCTGCGGGGTGACGGAGCCGCCGATCGGGCCGGGGGCCGCGGACTGCAGGCCGCGGACCTTGCCCTGCCCGTCGGCGAGCACCACCGCGTCGCCGCCGACCACCGGCAGGCCGCGGTAACTGCGTTCGTAGGAGACGGAGTAGAGGCCGCCGACCCAGGGGGTGACGGCCCGGCGCTCGTAGGTCTCGCCGGGGCCCTTGGCGAGTGCGTCCAATCCGGCCGCGGCCGCGGCGTCGGCCGCGTTGACGGCGGCGGCCAGGGCGTTCGGCGGTGCCGGGGAGGGGGTGGGCGCGGCGGTGGCCGGCCCCGCGGTGGCGGCGATCAGGCCGGCCAGGACGGTCAGGGTGGTCGCCGTGGTGAGCAACCGACCGGTGGAAACTCTGCGTTGCATCGAGGCTCCTCGCATGTGGGGGTCCTCGACCGCGGACGGCAACGGCTGGTGGCGCACCGCAGGCCGGGGCAGGGGGAGGGCCGTGCGGGCCGTCCGCGCTCGGGTGCCCGAACCCTCACATGGCGTCATGCTCGGGTCAATGGCTGGTGCGGGCGATGCAAGGGGTTGGCAAATTCCGTCAAGTCCGCGGCTCCGCTTTGCGTCAAGCTGGGCTTTCCTCCCAGTGGTTGAGACCACGTCATGTACGGGGCGGGCGGCCATCGAGTACCGTCCTGGTCGTCGGAGTCGTCGGAACCACTGGAATCGTCGGCGGGCCCCGCGATCGGCCGGGGCCGAGGACGCACCCCGGGAGGCAGCCGTGGAGCGGAACCGCGTGGCCCCAGCGACGGGCGTTCCGGAACCGCCGACCGGCCAGGGCCGGGGCGCCTGGCGGGAGTTCGGCGCCCGACTGCGGCACTGGCGGCGCCGGGCCGGCCTCACCCAGGCGCAGCTCGGCGCCGGGATCGGCTACGACCACACCGCCGTCAGCAAGATCGAGCACGGCGCCCGCCGGGTCACCCCCAGGGTCGCCGACCGGATCGACCGACTCCTGGGCGCGGGAGGCGAGGTGAGCGCCGCCTGTCTGCGCGCCGAGAGCGCCGAGCTGTGCGGCGTCGACGTCTTCTCGCCCGCGCTGCTGCGGCCCCCGCTGCCGGGCGTCACCCCCGCCGGTCCGGCGCCCGCCGCCCCCGCCCCGGCGCGGCTGCCCGACTACGGCCTGCTCTGCCCGCTGCACGGCGCCGAGGGCTGCGACGTCCCCGCGGCCGCCGAACTCGCCGGTCTGCACGCCGAGTTCTGCGCCACCTGGACGCCCACCTGGACGCCCACCGGGACGCCCACCGGGACGCCCACCGGGACAGCCGCCGGCCCGCCGCTGGACGCCGCGACCGCGCACGCCCTGACCGGACTGCTCGCCGCCCGCCTGCGCTCCGGCGAGACCGGCGACCGGCCGGGCCTGGCCGCCGCCGTCGAGCGCACCCTGCACGCCGTGCTCGCCAGGCTCGCCGCCGCTCCCGCCGCGCAGCGCCGTCCGCTCGCCCGGCTGGCCGCCGAGCACGCCCACGCGGCCGGCGCGCTGCGCATGCAGGACGGCCGCAACGCCACCGCGATGGCCTGCTACGACCGCGCGCTCACCTGGGCCGGGCTCGCTGGGGACCAGGCCACCCAGGTCGGCACGCTCAGCGACCTGAGCATCCTGGCCCGGCTGGACGGTGACCCGGAGGCCGCGCTCGGCTACGCCCGGGAGATCGACCGGGTCGCCCCCGGCCTGCCCTGGGCCGGTGCGATGGGCCGGATCAGCCGGGCCCGTGCGCACGCGCTGACCGGCGACGTCCGGGAGACCGTGCGGCAGATCGGCCTGGCCCGGTCGTACCTGGACCACGTCGGGGTCGAGGACGAGGCCGACGTGCCCTGGCTCTCCATCGCCTCGATGCGGATGCGGGTCGAGTCCGCGGCGGCCGCCGCGCTGCGCGACCTCGCGGCGGCGGGGGACGACCCCCGGCTGGCCCGCCGGGCGCTGAGCGCCACCGAGACCGCCCTGGGCCTGCTCGGCCCGACCCAACTCCCGGCCAGTCGCCTGCTGTTCGTCGTCCGGGCGGCCGACTGCCTGGTCTGCGCGCACGATCCACGGGCGGCCGTCGAACTCCTCGCTCCGGCCCTGGAGGCCACGCCCGCGGCCGCCCTCCCGGCGCTGGTGGAGCACGAGCTGCGCGGCCTGCGCGACCGCCTGGCGGCGTGCGAACCGCGCGCCGCGCACCGGCTGGCGGAGCTGGTCCGGGCCTGAGCGGCGGCCTCCGGCGCGGTGTGCGACGCGGTGTCCGTCACGGGGCACCGCGGGGTGCGGGCGAGGATGGGGCGCTCGACGGCGCTCACCCGGCGGTGTGACGGCTCTGCGCCCCGGCAACTCCCGTAACTGCGCCAAAATGCGCCCTCTTCACGCCGTTCGAGCGTCAACTTCGTGCGCGTATCGTCCGCCGATCGGGTCATTCATGGCGTTAACACGTCGAATGACTGCCCCGACCATCGGCTCCCGCTAGAGTCGTGGACGAATCCAGTCGTTAGTCCGCGAAGAACGGGGGGCGCGTGCTGTACGCCACCGCACGCCGGCTCGCCCATCCGCTCCTGCTCCTGGGCGTTCTCTGCACCGCCGTCGCCACCCTGCACTTCCACTGGGCGCCGGACCGGGTCTCCCCGCTCGTCCTGGTGGCCGTCATCGGATACCTGGCGGTACTGGAGCGGGTGATCCCGTACCGGACCGACTGGCACCCGACGCGTCGCGAACTCGGCTGGTACAGCGTCTACTTCGTGCTGAGCATGGTCGGCGGTGCGCTGGCCCAGGGCGTGGTGACCGCGCTGGTCGAACTGCTCGGCCCGGCGCACCCGGCGCTCCCCTTCGCGGTGGAGATCCCACTCGCGCTGCTGGTCGGCTCGCTCGGTGACTACCTCGTGCACCGCTGGTCGCACCACAACCGGTGGCTCTGGCGGCTGCACGGCGTGCACCACGTCCCGGAGAAGGTGAACGTCGCGAACAACGGCGTGAATCATTTCCTGGACGTCTTCTTCGCACAGTCCGTCGTCCAACTCTCATTGGCTCTGATCGGATTCTCCGCGGATTCAGTGTTCGTGGTCGGAATATTCGTTCTGGCGCAGGGGTATTTCGTCCACGCGAACATCGACGTCCACCTCGGCCCGCTCGGCCACGTCCTGGCCGGACCGGAACTCCACCGCCTGCACCACAGCACCGACCTCGCCGAAGCCGGCCACTACTCCTCCGACCTCTCGCTGTGGGACCACGTGTTCGGGAGCTTCACCTGGCGGCCCGGCCGCGTGCCCACCACCGTCGGTCTCACCGATCCCGCGGCGTTCCCCACGACCGGCGAGCTCGGCGCCAGCCTGCTCCACCCCTGGCGCCGGGCGAAGACCACCGAGCAGTCCGTCTGAGCCCGGCCGCGCAGCCGCCCCTCGCCCGTGCCCCGGCGCCACGCCAGCATCCATCACCCTCCGGATTGGACCATGACCTCCTCGCCCTCCGCCGCGCCCCGCGAACCGATCGCGATCACCGGTATCGGCTGCCGCCTACCGGGACACGCCAACGACCACCGGACCTACTGGCGCAACCTGATCGAGGGCCGGGACTGTCTCACCGACACGCCCGCCGACCGGTACGACACCGGCACCCTGGGCAGCCGGGACCGGGCCAAGCCGGGGCGGCTGATCGGCGGCCGGGGCGGCTACATCGACGGCTTCGACACCTTCGACCCGGACTTCTTCGGCATCAGCCCGCGCGAGGCCGAACACATGGACCCGCAGCAGCGCAAGCTCCTGGAGGTCAGCTGGGAGGCCCTGGAGGACGGCGGCCTGCGCCCCGGCGAGCTGGCCGGCCGCGAAGTGGGCGTCTACATGGGCGCCTTCACCCTCGACTGGAAGATCCTGCAGTTCGCCGACCTCGACTTCGCCACCATCGCCGCGCACACCGCCACCGGCACCATGATGACGATGGTCTCCAACCGGATCTCGCACTGCTTCGACTTCCGCGGCCCCAGCGTCTCGATCGACACCGCGTGCAGCTCCTCCCTGGTCGCGGTCCACCTGGCCTGCCAGAGCCTGCTCCGCGGCGAGACCGAACTCGCGCTGGCCGGCGGCGCGTTGCTGCACATGGCGCCGCAGTACACGATCGCCGAGACCAAGGGCGGCTTCCTCTCCGCGGACGGCCGGTCGCGCGCCTTCGACGCCTCCGCCGACGGCTACGTACGGGCCGAGGGCGTCGGCGTCGTCGTGCTCAAGCGGCTCTCCGACGCCCGGCGCGACGGGGACCCGGTGCACGCGGTGATCCTCGGCAGCGGCGTCAACCAGGACGGCCGCACCAACGGCATCACCGTCCCCAACGCGGACGCGCAGGTCACCCTGATCGAGCGGGTCTGCGCCGAGGCCGGCGTGCTGCCCGGCAGCCTGCAGTACGTCGAGGCGCACGGCACCTCCACCCCGGTCGGGGACCCGATCGAGGCCGCCGCGCTCGGCCGGGTGCTCGGCGTCGGCCGCCGCACCGGGGACCGCTGCTACGTCGGCTCGGTCAAGACCAACATCGGGCACACCGAGGCCGCCGCCGGCGTCGCCGGGCTGATCAAGACCGCGCTGGCCCTCAAGCACCGCCGCATCCCGCCGCACCTCAACCTGGAGCGGCCCAACCCCGGCATCGACCTGGCCGCGCTGCCCTTCGAGATCCCGACCGAAGCGGTCGACTGGCCCGAGCACCGCGGCCCGGCCCGCGCGGGCGTCAACTCCTTCGGCTTCGGCGGCACCAACGCGCACGTCCTGCTGGAGGAGCCGCCCCGCCCCGGGCCCGCCGCACCGGTCGCGGAGCCGGGGTGCACCGTCCTTCCGCTGAGCACCAAGGACGCCGCCGGACTGCCCGAACTCGCCGCCGCCGTACGGCAGGAGCTCGCCGCCGGGGCCTCCCTCGCCGACCTCGGCCACACCCTGGCGCACCGCCGCCAGCACCTGCCCGAGCGGCTGGCCGTCGCGTACGGCTCCCGGCAGGACCTGGACGAGGCGCTGGCCGCCTGCGAGCGCGGCGAGGAGCACCCGCGGGTGGCCCGGGGCCGCGCCCGGGAGCGCGGACAGCGGCGCCTGGCCTGGGTGTTCACCGGCATGGGCCCGCAGTGGTGGGGGATGGGCCGGGGCCTGTACGAGAGCGAACCGGTCTACCGCGAGGCCGTGCTGGCCGTCGACCAGGAGATCCGCGAGCAGGCCGGGTGGTCGCTGCTGGCGGAGCTGGACCGGGACGAGGCGGACTCCCGGATGGCCGAGACCTGGCTGGCCCAGCCCGCCAACTTCGCCGTCCAGGTCGGGCTCTCGGCGCTCTGGCGCAGTCACGGTCTGCGCCCCGACGCGGTGGTGGGCCACAGCACCGGCGAGGTCGCCGCCTTCCACGAGGCCGGGGTGTACGACCTGGCCGACGCCGTCCGGGTGGTGCTGGCCCGCAGCCGGCTCCAGCAGCGGCTGGCCGGCACCGGCAGCATGCTCGCGGTCGGCCTGCCGGAGGCGGAGGCGGAGCGCCGGATCCGGCCGTACCGCACCCGGATCTCGCTCGGGGCGGTCAACAGCCCGTCCGCGGTGACCCTGGCGGGGGACACCGAAGCCCTCGGCGAGCTGGCCGAGGAGCTGAAGCGGCAGGGCGTGTTCGCCCGGCTCCTGGACGTCGAAGTCCCGTACCACAGCGTGCGGATGGACCCGATTCGGGACGAGCTGATCGCCGCGCTCGCCGCCCTCAAGCCGCAGGAGGCGCGGCTGCCGCTCTACCTGACCGCGCGGGAGGGGCTCGCCCGCGGGCCGGAGCTGGACGGCGGGTACTGGTGGGAGAACGTCCGCAACCCGGTCCGGTTCCGGGCCGCCGTCGAGCGGATGGCCGAGGACGGGCACGCCCTGTTCCTGGAGCTGGGCCCGCACCCGGTGCTCGGGCACGCGATCCGTGAGTGCGCCGAGCAGGCGCACACCCTGCCGTCGATCCGCCGCCGCCAGGACGAGCCCGAGCGCCTCGCCCGCAGCCTGGCCGAACTGCACACCCTCGGCGTCGAGTTGAGCTGGCAGGCGCTGCACCCGGCAGGGCGGCCGGTGCCGCTGCCGGGCTACCCGTGGCGGCGCGACCGGTACTGGGTCGAGCCCGCGCCGGTCGCGCAGGTCCGGCTCGGCCGGGTCGACCACCCGCTGCTCGGCCGCCGCACCGCGAGCGCCCAGCCCGGCTGGACCACCGCGCTCGACCCCGAACGGCTGCCGTACCTGACCGACCACCGGATCGAGGGCCAGGTGGTCTTCCCGGCCGCCGGGTACCTGGAGATGGCCTCCCAGGCCGTCCGCGCCCTGACCGGCGGCACCGAGGTGGTGCTGGCCGAGGTCGAGCTCAACCGGGCGCTCTTCCTCTCCGAGACCGAGCCCGTCACCGTCCAGCTCGGCTACGCGCCCGAGGACGCCCGCTTCAGCATCGCCGCCACCCCGGCCGGCGGCGAGCCCACCGTGCACGCCTGCGGCCGCGTCCGCACCGGCCAGCGGCGCTCGTACGGGCCCGCGCTGGACGTCTCGACGCCGGACGCCCACGGCCGGCACCTCGACGGACCGGAGTGCTACCGGCGGCTGGCCGAGCGCGGCTACGACTACGGGCCCGCCTTCCGGGCCGTCGAGCAGGTCTGGGCGGGCCCCGGCGAGGCACTGGCCCGGATCCGGCCGACCGCCGGACTCGGCCCCGACGCGGCCGACCACCACCTGCACCCGGTGCTGCTGGACGCCTGCTTCCAGACCCTGCTCACCACCACGCTGCACACGCCCGAGGGCGGCAGCGTCCGCCTGCCGGTCGCCATCGAGGAGGTCCGGCTCGACGAGATCGGCGACCGGCCCCTGTGGGCGCACGCCACCGTCACCCGGGACAGCGGCGACGAACTCGTCGGCGACATCGTCCTGTACGCCGAGCACGGCACCCCGCTCGGCCGGATCACCGGCTTCCGGGTCGCCGACGTCGCCCAGGCCCCGGCCTCGGTCGGCCTGGCCACCATCGACGGCTGGCTCACCGAGGTCGCCTGGGTGGAGGCACCCGCCCCGGCCGCCGAGGAGGCCACCGGCGACCTGCTGCTCTTCGCCGACGGCGGCGGCCTCGCCGAGCGGCTGGCCGCACTCGCCGCCGAACGCGGCGCCCGCTGCCACCTGGTGCGGCCCGGCCCCGAGTTCCGGTACGCCGAGGGGCACTCGACCGTACGCCCCGACTCCGCCGAGGACGTCAGGCGACTGCTCGCCGCCCTGGAGCCCGGCTACGACACCGTCGTCCACCTCTGGAACCTCGACCTGCCCGCGTTCGACGCCGCCACGGCCGACCGGCTCGACGGCCTCGCCACCCTCGGCGCCTACTCCCTGATCGCCCTCGCCCAAGCCCTGCCCGAGGCCCGCCCGGACGGCCGGCTGCACATCGTCACCCGGGGCACCCAGCCCGCCGCCCCCGGCGACCGGGTCGAGCCACTGGGTGCCCCCGCCTGGGGCATCGGACGGGTGCTGTGGCAGCAGGAACTCGTCGCCCAGCGCGGCAGCCTGATCGACCTCGACCCGGCCGTCGCCGCGACCGACCAGGCCGGGGCGCTGCTCGCCGAACTCGCCGCCCGGGACGAGCAGGAGATCGCGCTGCGGGCCGGCGGCCGCCTGACCGGCCGACTGCGGCAGGCCGAGGGCCTCACCCGGCCGCTCCCGCCGGTCCTGCGCCCCGACGGCAGCTACCTGGTCACCGGTGCCTTCGGCGCCCTCGGCCGCCTGATGTGCCGCACCCTGGTCAAGCGCGGCGCCCGGCGGCTGATCCTGGTCGGCCGCACCGCCCTGCCGGAGCGCTCCCGCTGGGCGCACACCGACCCGCACACCCCCGCCGGGGAGCGGATCGCCTTCCTGCGCGAACTCCAGGCGCTCGGCGCCGAACCCCTGCTCGCCCCGGTGGACGTCACCGACGAGGGAGCCCTCGCCGCCTGGCTCGCCGACTACCGGGAGCGCCAACGCCCGCCGATCCGCGGCGTGTTCCACCTCGCCGGGCAGGTCAAGGACACCCTGCTCGCGCAGATGGACCGGCCGTCCTTCGACGCCGGCTACGCCCCCAAGGTCGCCGGCGGCCACCTGCTGCACCGGCTGCTGCGCGACGAACCGCTCGACCATTTCGTGCTGTTCGCCTCCGTCGCCTCCCTGCTCACCACCGCCGGGCAGACCAACTACGCGGCCGGCAACGCCTTCCTGGACGCCCTCGCGCACCACCGCCGGGCCGACGGCCTGCCCGCGCTCAGCCTGGACTGGGGCCCCTGGGCCACCGGCATGATCGAGGAGCTGGGCCTGGTCGCCCACTACCGCGACGCCCGCGGCATGAGCTCGCTGCCGCCGGACGCCGGGACGGCCGTCCTGGAGCGCGTCCTCGGGCAGGACCGCGCCCAGCTGCTGGTCGCCACCGTGGTCGACTGGCCGACCTTCCTCGCCTGGTACCCGGCGCCGCCGCCGCTGGTCGCCGACCTCGCGGCGAGCGCCGCCGAGCAGGCCCCGGCCGAGACCGGCGGCTTCCTGGACGCCTACCGGGCGGCCGACCCGCAGACCCGGCGCGAGCTGGTCACCGAGCGGTTCACCGCCGCCGCCGCGGCCGTGCTGCGGATCGGCGCCGAGCGGATCGACACCGACACCCGGCTCGGCGCGCACGGCCTGGACTCGCTGCTCGCCATGGAGCTGCGCGCCCGGGTGCACGGCGAGCTGGGCGTCGCCCTGCCCGTGGTGGCCCTGCTCAGCAACGGCACCGTCGGAGACCTGGCCGACCTGCTCACCGCGGGCCTCGCCGAGCGGCTCGACACCGACGGCGACGCCGCCCAGGCCGAGGTCGACCTGCACACCGACGAGTCCCGCTACCCGCTCACCCACAACCAGCAGGCGCTCTGGTTCCTGCGCCAGCTGCACCCGGACGGCTTCGCGTACAACATCGGCGGCGCCGTCGAGGTGCGGGCGGTGCTCGACCCGGAGCTGGTCTTCGCCGCCTTCCGCCACCTCGTCGCCCGCCACCCCGGACTGCGCGCCGCGTTCACGGCGGAGGAGGGCCGGCCGGTCCAGCGCATCCGCGCGCAGGCCGAGGCCGACACCGGGCTGTTCGACGTCGAGGGCCGCCCGTGGGAGGAGATCCACGAGCTGATCGTCCGCGAGTACCGGCGACCCTACGACCTCGCCGACGACCCGCTGGTGCGGCTGCGGCTGTTCCGGCGCGGACCGGACCGCTGGGTGCTGATGAAGGCCGTCCACCACATCGTCTCGGACGCGATCTCCACCTTCACCTTCATCGAGGAGCTGTTCGAGGTCTACGAGGCGCTGCGCCAGGGCCGCACCCCCGACCTGCCCCCGGTCGCCGCCCGCTACCTGGACTTCCTCAACCACCAGAACCGTTTCCTGGCCGGGCCCGCCGCACAGCGGATGCTCGACTACTGGCGCGGCCACCTGCCCGCCGAGATGCCGGTGCTGGCGCTGCCGACCGACAAGCCCCGCCCGGCCGTGCAGACCCACAACGGCGCCTCCGAGTTCTTCCGGCTGGACGCCGAACTCACCGCCCGCGTCCACGAGCTGGCCCGCGCGCACAACGCCACCCCGTTCATGGTGCTGCTCAGCGCCTACTACCTGCTGCTGCACCGCTGGTCCGGGCAGCCGGACATCGTGGTCGGCAGCCCGGTCACCGGCCGCACCCAGGAGGAGTTCGCCTCCGTCTACGGCTACTTCGTCAACCCGCTGCCGCTGCACGTGAGCCTGGCCGGGGAGCCGACCGTGGCCGAGCTGCTGGCCCGGGTGCGGGAGAGCGTGCTCGGCGGGCTCGACAACCAGGAGTACCCCTTCCCGCTGCTGGTCGAGCAGCTGGGGCTGCAGCACGACCCGAGCCGCTCCGCGGTGTTCCAGGCGATGTTCATCCTGCTCACCCACAAGGTCGCCGTGGAGCGCTTCGGCTACCGCCTGGAGTACATCGAACTCCCGGAGGAGGAGGGGCAGTTCGATCTGACCCTGTCCGCCTACGAGGACCGCTCGGACGGCTGCTTCCACTGCGTCTTCAAGTACAACTCCGACCTCTTCGAGCCCGCCACCGTCCGGCGGCTCGCGGCGCACTACCGCAACCTGCTGGACGCCATGACCGGTGCCGCCGAGGGCGAGCCGGTCGGACGGCTGCGGATGCTGGACGCGGCCGAGCGCCGCGAGATCCTCACCGGCTTCAGCGGCGCCGAACGCCGGATCGACCACGACATCCCGCTGCCCGAACTGATCGCCAAGGCCGCGGCCGAGCGCCCCGAGGCCGTCGCCGTGGTCGCGCCCGGCCGCGACGAGGTCCGGCGCCTCACCTACGGCGAACTGGACCGGCGCTCCCGGCGCGCGGCCCTGCGGCTGCGCGAACTGGGCGTCGGCGAGGGCTCGGTGGTGGCCGTCTGCCTGGACAAGTCACCCGAGCTGATCACCACCCTGCTGGCGATCTGGCGGGCCGGCGCCGCGTACCTCCCGCTCGACCCCGGGCACCCGGCGGACCGGCTGGCGTACCAGGTGGCCGACGCCCGGGCCGAGCTGGTCGTGGTCGACCAGCGCTGCCCGCTGCCCGCCGAACTGCCCGCCCGGCCGGTCACCCTGGAGGAACTGGAGCGGCCCGCCGCGGCAGCCGGGCCGCTGCCCGCCGCCGACCCCGACCGGGCCGCCTACGTCATCCACACCTCGGGCTCCACCGGCCGCCCCAAGGGCGTCCGGGTCGACCACCGCAACCTGGCCGCCGTCACCGCCGGCTGGCGCGCCGAGTACCGGCTGGACACCGAGGCCCGGGTGCACCTGCAGATGGCCGGGACGGCCTTCGACGTCTTCTCCGGCGACCTCGCCCGGGCGCTCGGCACCGGCGGCACCCTCGTCCTGGTCGACCGCGAGCTGCTCTTCGACACCGCCCGGCTGCACCGGGTCATGCGCGAAGAAGCCGTGGACTGCGGGGAGTTCGTGCCCGCCGTGGCCCGCGCGCTGCTGACCCACTGCGAACGCGACGGGCTGCGACTGGACTTCCTGAAGCTGGTCGTCGTCGGCTCCGACTCCTGGAAGGCCGCGGAGCACCGCCGGCTGCGCGCCCTGTGCGGCGAGCGGACCCGGCTGGTCAACTCCTACGGGCTGACCGAGGCCACCGTCGACAGCACCTACTACGAGGGCGCGGCCGAGGAGCTGGAACCCGGCCGGATGGTGCCGATCGGCCGCCCCTTCCCGAACAGCGCGCTGTACATCCTCGACCCGTACGGCGAGCCGGTCCCGGCGGGCGTGCCCGGCGAGCTGTGGATCGGCGGCGCGGGCGTCGCCGCCGGCTACCCCAACGACCCGGACCAGACCGCCGAGCGCTTCACCACCCTGGAGCTTGACGGCCGGCCCGTACGCCTCTACCGCACCGGCGACCTCGGCCACTGGGACACCGCCGGCACCGCGCACCTGCTCGGCCGGATCGACAACCAGGTCAAGGTCCGCGGCCACCGGATCGAACCGGGCGAGATCGAGGCCCACCTCACCGCCCGCCCCGAACTCGCCCAGGCCTGCGTGGCGGTGCGCCAGGACTCCTCCGGCGAGACCGTGCTGGCCGCCTACGTCGTGCCCGCCGAGGGCACCGTGCTGGACCGCCGCGAACTGCGCCGCCACCTGGCCGAGCACCTGCCCACCGTGATGATCCCCTCCTACCTCACCGAGCTGCCCGCCCTGCCGCTCACCCCCAACGGCAAGGTCGACCTCGCCGCCCTGCCGGAGCCGAAGGCCGACACCGGCGGCGCCCAGCACGAACCGCCCGTCACCCTCTACGAGACCCGGGTCGCCGAGCACTGGCGCACCCTGCTCGGCCTGGAGGAGGTCGGCCTGCAGCACGACTTCTTCGAACTCGGCGGCAGCTCGATCCGGCTCATCGAGCTGATCCACCACCTCCAGACCGAGTTCAACATCGGCATCCCGGTCGGCCTGCTGTTCAAGGTCACCACCCTGCACGGCATGGCCCGCACGATCGAGCAGATCATCACCGGCGAGGTGGCCGGCGGCCAGCCCCACCTCTGGTTCAACGCCGGGGCCACCGGCGGCCGGACGGTCTTCTGCTTCCCGCCCGCCGGCGGCCACGGCCTGGTCTACCGGCAGCTCGCCGCCCACCTGCCCGAGCACCGGATCGCCGCCTTCAACTACCTGACCGGCGACGACAAGACCGCCCGCTACGCCGACCTGGTCGAGGAACTGGACCCGTCCGGCCCGCACGTCCTGCTCGGCTACTCGCTCGGCGGCAACCTCGCCTTCGAAGTGGCCAAGGAGCTGGAACGCCGGGGCCGGACGGTCGGTTCGGTGCTGCTGGTGGACGCCTACCGGGTCCTGGACGCCTTCGACCTCGGCGAGGAGCACGTGGCCGTCTTCGAACGCGAACTCCACGAGCACCTGCACCGCCACACCGGCTCGCGGATCGTCGCCCGCGAGACCCTCGAACAGGCCCGGGACTACCTGGAGTTCTGCAGCCGCACCCCCAACACCGGCACCGTGCGCGCCCAGCTCGACGTGGTCTGCGAGCGCGAGCGGCTGGGCGTGCACGTCGGCGGGGAGGACGGCTCCTGGCACGGCGCCTCCACCACCGGCACCGCCGTGTACGCCGGCCACGGCAGCCACGCCGAGATGCTCGACGGCGAGTACGCCGCCCGGAACGCCGAACTGGCGGGTGCCATCCTGGCCGGAGGCACCGCCGATGGCCGCGGCTGACCGCGGACCGGACTGGTCCACGAGGGAGCGGGCCCCCGGCGGCCCGCCCCGGGTCATCGTGATCGGGGCCGGCCTGGCCGGCCTCGCCACCGGCTGCTACGCGCAGATGAGCGGCCTGGAGACCCGGATCTTCGAGAAGCACGTCCTGCCCGGCGGCTGCTGCACCGCCTGGTCCCGGCAGGGCTACCTGTTCGACTACTGCATCGACTGGCTGATCGGCACCGCCGAGGGCACCGGCGCGCACCAGGTCTGGAGCGAACTCGGCGCCCTCGACGGCAAGTCGGTGACCCGCTTCGACACCTTCAACCGGGTCGTCGACGAACACGGCCGCGCCGTCACCTTCTACGGCGACCCGGACCGGCTGGAACGCCACCTGCTGGCCCTCGCCCCCGGCGACGCCGGGCCGATCCGGGCCTTCTGCCGGGACCTGCGCCGCTTCGCCGCGATCGACCTGCCCTGGGAGCTCACCCCGCCGCCGCTGCGCACCACGGCGGAGCGGCTGCGCACCCTGCGCACCGTCCTGCCCGCCTTCCGGCTGTTCTGGCGCACCGCCACCACCCCGATGAGCGGCTTCGCGGAACGCTTCCAGGACCCGCTGCTGCGCCGGGCCTTCCCCAACATGTTCCTGCAGGAGCCCGCGGGCTTCCCGCTGCTGCCGTACCTGTACACGCTGGCCGCCGCGCACAACGGCAACGCGGGCTTCCCGCAGGGCGGTTCGCTGGGGCTGGCGCGCTCGGTGGAGGAGCGGTACACCGGGCTCGGCGGGGTGATCGGCTACCGCTGCCGGGTGGAGCGGATCCTGGTCGAGGAAGGGCGCGCCGTCGGCGTCGAACTCCGCGACGGGTCACGGCACTTCGCCGACCACGTGGTCGCCGCCTGCGACGGCCCGACGGTCCTGGACCGGCTGTTGGAGGGCCGCTACTCCAGCCCCGCGACCGACCTGCTGTACGGCGAACTGCTCGACAAGCCGGGCAACCTGTACCCGGCCGTGGTCTCCGCCTTCGTCGGCGTCGACGGCCCGCTGCCCGAGGGCGAGCCGCACAGCACCACCTACCTGCTGGCGCCCGAGGAGGGCGCCCGGCTGCCCGGCTCGCTGCAGCACAGCCTGGTGGTGCAGCTGCGCTCGTCCTACGCGGACGGCTTCGCACCGCCCGGCAAGTCGGTGCTGCACTGCACCTACTTCAGCGACTACCGCTCCTGGAAGGACCTGCGGGTCCGGGACCGCAAGGCGTACCGGGCGCGCAAGCAGGAGGTCGCCGCGTTCGTCCGGGGCTTCCTGGAGCGGACCCACCCCGGCCTCGCCGGGCGGATCGAACTGGTCGACGTGGCCTCGCCGGTGACCACCGAGCGCTTCACCGGCAACACCTACGGCAGCATCCTCGCCTGGCAGGCCTTCTCCGAGGCCGAGGACGCCGCCAACCGGCTGGTCAACCGGGACCGGATGCGGCTGCCGGGCCTCAGCGGGTTCTCCATGGCCGGGCAGTGGACGGCGCTCGGCGGGCTGATCCGGGCCGCCACCAGCGGCCGGTTCGCCGCGCAGTACCTCTGCCGGGAACTCGGCCGGCCGTTCCGGGCCTGGCCCAGCGACAACCGGGAGCCCTGGCACCCGGGCAAGTGGGGCAGCCTGCCGCAGCTCGACCGGGCCACCGTGGGAGCGCCGGACGCGGGGGCGCCCGAGGCGGTCGGGCCCGAGGCGGTGGTGCCCGAGGCGGTCGTGCCGGAAGCGGAGGCGGCGGAAGTGGGAGTTGCGGAGTGAGCGGGACGACGGCCGACAGGCGGACCATGGTCATCATCGGCGGCGGGCTCGGCGGCCTGTCCACCGGCTGCTACGCGCAGATGAACGGCTACCGCACCCGGATCCTGGAGATGCACGAGATCCCCGGCGGCTGCTGCACCGGCTGGGAGCGCGGCGAGTTCACCTTCGACTGCTGCGTCAGCTGGCTGCTGGGCAGCGGGCCGGGCAACGAGATGCACCGGATCTGGCTGGAGCTCGGCGCCCTGCAGGGCAAGCGGATGCGCAACTTCGACGTGTTCAACGTGGTGCGCGCCCGGGACGGCCGGGCGGTCTACTTCTACTCCGACCCGGACCGGCTGGAGGCCCACCTGCTGGAGCTGGCGCCGGAAGACGCCCGGCAGATCCGGCAGTTCTGCGCCGGGTTGCGCAAGTTCCGCCTGGCGCTGGCCCGTTACCCCTTCCTCAAGCCCGTCGGACTGATGGGACGGCGCGAGCGGTGGCGGATGCTCGCCTCCTTCCTGCCGTACTTCAACGTGATCCGGCGCTCGATCACGGTGCTGATGAGCGACTACTCGGCGCGGTTCCGGAGCCCGCTGCTGCGCGAGGCGTTCAACTTCGTCCTGTACGAGAAGCACCCCAACTTCCCGGTACTGCCGACGTACTTCCAACTCGCCTCGCACGCGGGGCAGTCGGCCGGGGTGCCGGAGGGCGGCTCGCTCGGCCTGGCGCACTCGGTCGAGCAGCGCTACCGGCGGCTCGGCGGCGAGATCACGTACAACGCCAAGGTGACCGAGATCCTGGTCGAGCGGGACCGGGCGGTCGGGGTGCGGCTGAGCGACGGCCGGGAGGTGCGGGCGGACATCGTGGTGGCGGCCTGCGACGGCCGGACGACCGTGCTGGACCTGCTCAAGGGCCGCTACCTGAACGACACCTACCGCCGGCTGTACACCCGGACCATCTCCGAGCCCGGCATGGTCTTCCCCGGCTACCTGACCGTCTTCCTCGGCCTGCGCCGCCCCTTCCCGGCCGGCGACCCGTGCACCACCTACCTGCTGGAGGACGACGTCGCCGCCCGCCTCACCGGGATCCGGCACCCCAGCATCAACGTCCAGTTCCGCAGCCGCCACTACCCGGAGCTGTCCCCGGCCGGGACCACCGTGGTCTATGCCAGCTACTTCTGCGACATCGCCCCCTGGCGCGCGCTGAGCACCGGCCCGGAGCAGACGCCCCGGCTGCGGCGCGGCGAGGAACTGCACACCCTGCCGGTCGGCCGGGGCCGGGAGTACCAGCGGGAGAAGCGCCGGGTGCGGGACGCGGTGATCGACTTCCTGGACGGCCGCCACCCGGGCCTGCGGGACGCGGTGGCCGTGCGGGACGTCTCCACCCCGCTCACCCAGGTCCGCTACACCGGCAACTACGACGGCACGGTGCTGGGCTGGCAGCCCTTCGTGGAGAGCGGCGAGACCCTGGAGGAGGAGATCAAGCGCAACGGGCCCGGGCTGCCGGGCCTGGAGAACTTCTACCTCTCCGGCGTGTGGGCGACCACCGGCGGCCTGATCCGGGCGGCGGCGGCCGGGCGGCACGTCGTCCAGTTCATCTGCCGGGACGACGGCCGGCCGTTCACCGCCGAGGTGGACGACAGCGCGCCGCCGCCCACCCTGCTCATCGACCCGGTCGGACCCGTCGAGCGCCAGTTTGGAGTGACCTCGTGAGGATCGAGAAGTGGACCGTCCGGGAGCACGTGGAGGGCGTGCCGGACATCGAGCGGATGTACCGCAAGGTCGTCGAGGACGTGGACGTCCGGCTCGCCGAGGACGAGATGCTGCTGCGCACCCGCTACGTCTCGGTCGACCCGTACCTCCAGGGCATCGCGCTGGACACCCCGATCGGCGACCACATGGGCGCAGACTCGATCATGGAGGTGCTGGAGGCCGGGCCGGCCGCGCGGTTCGCGGTCGGCGACCTGGTGCAGGGCTTCGGCGGCTGGCGCAGCCACGTGATCGGCAACGGGGCGCCGAGGCTCTGGCAGACCGGCACCTTCCCGATGGTCTTCCCGGCCTTCCGCCGGCTGGACCCCGGGGACTACGACGAGGTGTTGCCGCTGTCCACCGCGCTGGGCGTCCTGGGCGGGCCGGGCATGACGGCCTGGGGGACGGTGGAGAAGTTCCTGGACGTGCGCCCCGGATCGACCGTGCTGGTCAGCGGGGCCTCCGGGGCCGTCGGTTCGCTGGTCGGGCAGCTGGCCAGGCACCGGGGCGCGCGGGTGATCGGCACCACGGCGACGCCGGAGAAGGCCGAGCGGCTGTGGGAGCTGGGCTTCGACGGGGTGGTGCTGTACCGCGACGGCGACGCGCCCGAACGGCTGGCGAAGGAGCTCGCCGAGCTGGCCCCGGACGGTGTCGACCGCTACTTCGACAGCCTCGGCGGAGTGTTGACCGACGTGGTCTTCGGGATGCTCGCGGTGGAGAGCCGGGTGGCGGTCTGCTGGCAGTGGGGGAGCCAGGTCGGCGGTGACTGGGCGGGGCCCCGGCTGCTGCCGATGATCATGTACCCGCGCACGACGATCCGCGGCATCTTCTCCCTGGAGTGGTTCACCGAGGAGAACTGGGCGGCGCTGCGGCGGGACTTCGGCGCGCTGGTCCGCGGCGGGGAGTTGAGCTACCAGCAGACCGTGCACCGGGGCTTCGAGAGCATCCCCGCCGCGTACCGCAGCCTCTACGTGGACCGCTCGGCGAGCCGGGGGAAGGTGCTGGTGGAGCTCTGAG
The DNA here is from genome assembly GCF_040303045.1 of Kitasatospora sp. NPDC096140. NCBI lineage: Bacteria > Bacillati > Actinomycetota > Actinomycetes > Kitasatosporales > Streptomycetaceae > Kitasatospora > Kitasatospora sp. NPDC096140. Next base: position 78,520 of record NZ_JBEOUW010000013.1, on the reverse strand, counting down.
CGGCGGCCCCGGCGCTCCGGGCAGTGTTCCGGCGCAGTGTTCGCTGCAGTGTTCCGACGCAGGGTCTCGCAGCGGTGTTTCGGTGTAGTGGTTGACTAGTGTTCTACTGAACCATAACAATTCACGGGCAGGCCTCAACGACCGAGGAGATGCCCCGTGATCGAATTCCATGTGGACCGGGCGGACAGCCTCCCGGCCTACGCGCAACTCGTGCAGCAGGTACGGGAAGCGCTCAGGCTGGGGCTGCTGAAGCCCGGCGACCGCCTCCCGGCCGTCCGTGACGTCGTCGTCTCGTGCACGGTCAACGCGAACACCGTGCTCAAGGCCTACCGCGAGCTGGAGCACGGCGGCCTCGTCGAGGCCCGGCAGGGCTCCGGCACCTTCGTCACCGGCTCGCTCGGCGCCGTCGAGCCGCACGACATGGCGCGGCTGCGCACCGGGCTCGCCCGCTGGGTCGCCGAAGCCCGCGAGGCCGGGCTGGAGGACGAGGACGTCAAGGCCCTGGTGACCGCCGTGCTCGCCGAGGAGCCGGCCGCCGCCGAGCGCGACACGCGCCAGGGAGCCGGGGCGTGACCGCGGTCCTGGAGGCGCGCGGACTGACGAAGCGCTACCGCGGCGTCACCGCCCTGGACGACTGCAGCTTCGCGCTCCCGGCCGGCGGGGTGGTCGCGCTGGTCGGCGCGAACGGTGCGGGCAAGTCCACCCTGCTGGGCATCGTCGGCGGCATGCTCAAGCCCACCGCCGGGGAGTACCGGGCGGACGGCCGGGTGGTGCTGCTCTCCCAGGACAAGCCGCTCTACCGCGACTTCAGCGTCACCGACATGCTGAACTTCGGCCGGCACACCAACCACGTCTGGGACCAGGCCCGCGCGCTCGCCTGGCTGGCCCGGTTCGACGTCCCGCTGGGCCGGCGCTGCGACAAGCTCTCCGGCGGGCAGCAGGCCCAGGTCGCGCTGGCCGTCGCACTCGGCGCCTGCCCGTCGCTGCTCCTGCTGGACGAACCGCTGGCCAACCTCGACCCCGTCGCCCGCAAGGCCGTCACCGGCGAACTGCTCGCCGAAGTCGCCGAGACCGGGATGACGGTGCTGCTGTCCACCCATGTCGTCGCCGAACTCGCAGGCGTGGGCGACCACTTACTCCTCCTCTCGTACGGCCGGAACATCCTGGACGGCGAGGTCGAGGACCTCCTGGCCCAGCACGTGCGGCTGACCGGCCCGCGAGCCGAACGGCCGCCCGTCGAGGGGCAGGTCGTCCACGAGAACCACACCGCCCGGCAGTCCACCTTCGTGGTGCGCACCCTGCTCGGCGCGGCGACCCCGCTCGGCGCCCCCGGCTGGACCGGCCACCCCGTCACCCTGGAGGACCTCGTGCTCGGCTACCTGAAGACCTCGCTCGGGGAGACCGGACGGTGAGCGCCCCGGCCGTCACCCCGCCACCCGCCGCCACCCGGACCGCGCCCGCCGCCCGGGGACACCTGTGGCGCGGCATCCTCTGGCTCAGCTGGCGCCAGCACCGCTGGCAGCTGATCGGCGCCGCCGTCACCACCCTCGCCCTCCTGGCCTGGATGGCCGTCAACGCCGCCGACCTGCAGAGCGCGCTCGACCTGTGCCACGGGCCGGACTGCTCCAAGGCCGTCGCGGACGACCGGCTCGCCCGGATCAGGCACGCCGCCGACATCGCCGGCTACCAACTGAACCTGGTGGTCCTGCTGCCCGCGATGTTCGGCATGTTCATCGGGGTGCCCCTGCTGGCCCGGGAGTACGAGCAGCGCACCCTGCTGCTCGCGTGGTCCCAGGACATCAGCCCGCGGCAGTGGCTGTTCGGCAAGCTGGCCGTGCTCGGCACCGTCGTCGGCGGGCTGGCCGCCGTGCTCTCCGCCGAGTGCCTGCACGTCGCCGGGCTCGTCCACCTCGCCGACCGGCGGAGCCTGTTCGAGGGGACGCTCTACCAGGCGGGCGGCTGGCTGCCGCTGACGCTCGCCCTCGGCTGGGGGATGTTCGGCGTCGCGGTGGGCGCGGGGCTGCGCCGGCTGCTGCCCGCGTTCGTGGCGGTGCTCGGCGCCTTCGGCGCGCGGACGATGCTGATGGAGCAGCTGCGGCCGCACCTGATGGACCCGGTGACCCGGACGATCCAGCTGGGGGCGGAGCACGGCCAGGGCCTCGACCCGTTCGCGCCGGTGGCCGACGAACTGCTGCTGGACGGGGGCAAGGCGCCCTTCGTCGACGCCGCCGGGGCCCTCCACCCGTACAACGAGGTGATGGGGCAGTGGTGCGGCGCCGTCCCGGACGGGCGGACCGCGGCGTTCACCGCCTGCCTGCAGGAGCACGGGCTGACCGGGATCCAGCAGAGCCTGCAGCCGGCGAGCCGGCTGGGCACCTTCCACCTGATCGAGAACGGGCTGAACCTGGGGCTGTTCCTGGTGTCCCTGGCGGTGACCTGGTGGCTGGTGCGCCGGGCCCGCACCACGGTGTAGCGGGGCGCGGGCCCGGGGGCCGCCGGTGGCCCGGCGGGGAGGTCCTAGCCGGTGATTCCGGCGGCCCGCAGGCGGCGGAGGACGGCGTCCCACTCCGGGGTGACGGGCTCGGTCCGGCGGCTGCCGACGCCCAGGTCCTTGAAGCCGGTGGAGGTCGACACGCACACCACCGGTCCGTCCGACAGGTCCGGCTCGCCGAGGCTGCGCAGCCCGGCCAGGCCGGCCGCGGCGGACAGCTCGGTCCACAGGCCGGCGCGGGCCAGCTCGCGCTGGGCGTCGGCGAGGCGGCCGTCGTCCAGGGTCAGCGCCCGGCCGCCGCTCTCCCGGACCGCGACCACCCCGCGGTAGCCGCTCACCGGGGAGGCGATCGAGTAGGCGTTGCTCGGACCGACCGTCACCTTGGCGGCCGGGAGGCCCTGCTCGACGGCCCGGGCCAGCGGCCCGGAGGCCGCCGCCTCGCAGGAGTGGATGCGCGGCACCCGGTCGGTCAGGCCCAGGCGGCGCAGCTCGGCGAAGCCCTTCCAGACGCCGAAGAGCAACTCGCCGTACCCGGTGGGCACGAACACCGCGCTGGGCACGCCGACGTCCTGGAAGATCTCGTACGCGACGGTCTTGTAGCCCTCGGGGCCGTACGCGTGCCCGGTGTGGGTGGTGGTCAGGTTGCTGACCGGGTGCAGGCCGAGCCGGTCGACCACCTGGCGCAGCAGCGGCCAGCGCGCCTCCCACGGCACCGGGAGCACCACCGCGCCGTACGCGTTGAGGAAGGCGTCGACGTTCGGCGGGACGTCGGGGCCGGTGAACACGACGCAGCGCAGCCCGGCGCGGGCGGCGTAGGCCGCGGCCGAGGCGCCGTGGTTGCCGGAGGAGGCGACCGCGATGCCGGGCGCGCCGACGCCCACGGCGGCGCCGGTGGTGCAGCGGTTCAGCCGGTCCTTGTGGCTCCAGGTGGGGTTGCGCGACTCGTCCTTGACGTACACCCCGGGCTCGATCTCGACCAGCGGCGTGGCGCCCTCGCCCAGGCCCGGCGCGAGCAGCGGCGGCAGCAGGGGGGCCCACCGCTCCAGGCCGCCGCGGGTCGCTGCGGGGGCGAACAGGCTCGCCGGGTCGGCCTTGTCGTAGGCGTAGTCGACCTCGACGGGGTAGGAGACGTCCTCGGTGCCGGTGCCCGGGCAGCCCGCGGTGAGCGGGGGCCAGAGCGGGTAGTCGAGGTCGGGGTCGCCGAGGGAGCGCTGGCCGGTCGCGAGCGAGTCTGTTGTTGCCATGTCAGGAGACTAGCCGGGCGGTGGGCGTCCGGTCCGGCGGTTTCCGGGCTCCCGCCCTGGGGTCGGCGGGCTGCCGCCCCGGGGCCGGCGGGCTCCCGGCGGGGTCGCCGGGCACCCGCGGCGGTCACTGGTTCTGGCGGACCGCGGAGATGTCGAACTCCAGGACCACCTTGTCGCCGACCAGGACGCCGCCGCCCTCCAGCGCCGCGTTCCAGGTGACGCCGAACTCCTTGCGGCTGATGGTCAGCGAGCCCTCCAGGCCCACCCGCAGGTTGCCGTACGGGTCGACGGCGTTGCCGGTGTACTCGAAGTCGACGGTGACCGCCTTGGTGACGTCCTTGATGGTGAGGTCCCCGGTGACCCGGTAGTCGGTGTCGGACTTCTGCTCGATCCTGGTGGTGCGGAAGGTGATGTCCGGGAAGTTCGGCGCGTCCAGGAAGTCGTTGGTGCGCAGGTGCTGGTCGCGCTGCTCGACGCCGGTGTCGATGCTCTCGGCCTTGATCACCAGCTGGGCGGTCGAGCGGGTTGGGTCCGCGCCGTCGAGGTGGGCGGTGCCCTCGAACCGTTGGAACGCGCCGCGGACCTTGGTCACCATGGCGTGCCGGGCGACGAAGCCGATCCGGGTGTGGGTGGGGTCGAGGACGTAGTCGCCGGTGAGGTCGGAGAGGGTGGCGGGCATGGTCGGTGTGCCTCCTGGTACGGGTGTCGGCCCCCGGCCCGGGGGTGGCCGGGCGGTCCCCGGACCACGCTAGGGGCACTCCCCGGGCGTCGCCCGTCGGATTGGGCCTCTGCGGGGCGGGGGAGGGATGGGACGTCGGAGGAGTCGGACGACCAGGGAGCCGGGATGGACAGCGGGATCGGGGCCGTGATCGAGGCGGTCCGGGCGGCGAGGACGAAGATCCGGGAGGACGCGCTGCCGATGGCCCGGGAGAGCGGGCGGGAGCCGGTGCCGGCGGCGGAGGAGGCGACGCTGCTGCGTGCGATCGCCGAACTGCTGGACACCGTGGGCGAGTTGGTCGACTCGACCGCCGGGCGGCTGACCACCGGCGCCACTCGGACGACGTACATGGTGGCGCGCCGGCGGCTTCGCGACGAGGCGAACAATCTGAAGGGGGACGCGGAGGTCGCCGCCGCCCGGGTGAAGTGACGGCTGAGGACGGCAGCCCCCGCCGGGGTTCCGGCGGGGACTGCCGTCCGGCGGCTCAGCGGTGGGCGGGGAACTGCACCACCTGCTGGTAGGTCGGGCGGTTCTGCCAGGTGGTCTTGGCGTCCGTCACGCCGCCCAGCGGGCGCTGGATGACGGTGTCGGCGCACCACTGGTCGCCGGCCGAGCAGTCCGGGTCGCCCGGGTAGACCTGGGCCGGGGTCTGGGCGGCGGCGCGCTTGAGGGTGTCGAGCAGGACGTTCCGGCAGGCGGTGAGGTCGCCGCCGCCGCAGAACGGGCGGGCGAGCGGTCCCTTGACCTGGTCGCCGAGGACGGCGCGCAGGTCCTTGTCGAGGTAGCTCCACCAGCCGTACTGGAAGGACGAACCCTTGTGCGGGATGCCCTCGTTGGCGCTCACCGGGCCCCCGCCGGGGCCGGTCTGCCCGCCGGAGGGCGACTCGTTGATCTGCAGGGCGCCGGTCAGCGCGCCGAACAGCTGGTCGCCGAGGCCGGGCCGCATGACGCCCTCGGCGACCAGCGGCCACCAGGCGTCCAGCACCCGGATCGCGGTCGCGTCCGCGTAGGTGTGGCTGCCGGGCGAGGTCTCCTGCCGCCGGGCGCCGTCGGCGAGCCAGGCCTCCAGTTGCTGCAGGGCGGTGAGAGTGGCCGGGTCGGTGACCGGTGCGCTGCGCAGCACCCGGATCAGGTCGGGCAGCACGTCCTCGGCCCGCAGGTCGGCGAGCGCGGCGCTCTCCATGGCCTGGGTGAGGGAGACCCGGCTGACCTTGCCGCCGCCCTGCAGCAGCGCCTTGACCCGGTCGTCGAGCAGGTTGCCGCGGTGCACCGAGCCGTTGCCGAAGCCGGCCGAGGTGTAGCCGTTCGCCTGCTTGTTGTTCCAGGAGACGTAGTAGTCCTGGTCGACGGACTGCGGGTGCTCGGCCGCCGGGGTGTACCGGGCGGTGTTGGCGGCGGGGTCGAAGTCCGCCCACTCGAAGGCGGGTTCGGCGCGGACGGGCAGTCCGGCGTCGACGCCCGGGGCGCGCACCGGGTTGCTGCCGGAGTTGTAGTACGCGATGTCGCGGGAGTCGGCGTAGAACCAGTTGAAGGTGTAGTCGATGTCCTGCGCGGCCCGCTGGAAGCTCGCCGCGTCGTGCACCGCGCCGGGGTCGTTGAGCTCCTGGAAGCCGATGATGGATTCGGCCTCGTGGCGGTAGGTGGAGCGCAGTGAGGTGAAGGCGACGGGTGCGCCGCCGACCGTGCCGCGCGCGGTGACCAGGCCGTACTTCGAGCGGTACATCACCAGGGTGTAGGAGCCGGCCGCGGTGGAGTCCGCGGTGGTCGGGTTCCAGGCGTTCTTGCGTTCCAGCCGGTCGAGGGGCACGCACTGGCCGTGCCAGAGGTAGGAGTTCGAGGCGGTGGTGACCGGCGAGCCGTCGGTGGTGCAGAGCGGGACGGCGTAGCTGTCGGTGATGTCCTGGCCGGCCGAGGTGGCGCTCCAGGCGTAGTCCTGGCCGCGGCCGAGCTGCACGTAGAAGCTCAGGCCGGCGAAGGCGGCGCCGCGCGCGCTGATCCCCGGGCCCTGGATCTCCTCCAGCATCAGCAGCTGCGGGGCGAAGTAGCCGGTCTGCGGGCCGAACACGGCGACGGGGTGGCCGTCGTCGGTGTGCGCACCGGAGACCAGCAGGGCGTTGGACATGCCGTGCTTGGCGGTGAGCAGGTTGCCGGGCAGGACGCCGTTCGCCTTCGTGGCGGCGGTGTTCGCGGAGCCGGTGGCGTCGTAGATCATCCGCTCGGGCACCACGGAGCCGGGGTCGGGCAGTGCCTCGCCCTGCGGCCGGTCGGGGACGGTCGCGTACGGGAAGCTCTGCCCGTCGTGCAGGGTCTGGACGGCCTCGGGGTCGTCGGACTCGCGCAGCGACTTCCAGAGCGCGTCCCCGGCGTCCTTGCCGTAGCGGGCCTCGGCGGCCGACTTGACCTGGGCGGAGGCGAGTTCGTTGCCTCCGCCGGAGCCGAACAGGGCGCCGACCACGGAGGCGAGGGCGACCAGGTCGGTCAGTTTGAACGGCTCGATCGACCCGGCGTTGGTGATCGGGTCGATGTGCCCGGTCAGGTCGTACTCGCCGGGGAAGGTGCGGGCGTTGTAGGACTCCTTGGCGTACTGGTTGATGCCGTCGAGGTAGGCGTTGGCGTCGGCGAGGGCCTGGGTGGCCCGGCCGCCGCGGGCGGCGATGGCGTCGATCTGCTGCTGCAGTTCGGCCTCGGTGTACGGCGCGGCCTGCCAGAAGCTCTGCTCCAGCTGGCGGTTGGCGGCGGCACCGCCGGCGAAGCCGGACAGCTGGCCGCGGCCGACGTGCCGGAAGAGGTCCATCACCCACAGCCGGTCCTGGCCGGCGGCGTAGCCCGCGCCGAACTCGGTGCCGTAGCGGGTGGTGCCGGTGATGTGCGGGACGCCGGTGGCCTTGTCGCGCACGATGGTGACGTCCGGGCGGGGGTTGGTGGTGCTCGCGACCTGGTCGGCGGGGACGCCGAAGGAGGCGTCGTTGAAGAAGTCGCGGAGCTTGGCCTCGGTGAGGCCGGGGTAGCCGGAGGCGAGCGCGGCGTAGGGGCCGAGCTGGTCGTCGGTGTGGGCGGGGCGGGTGCCGAACATCCGGTTGAGCAGGATGTCGGCGAGGGTGGCGTTGCCGTTCTCGCCGGGCGGCAGGATGTCGGCGCAGTGGCCGCCGCAGTAGTCGCCGGCGGCGGCGCTCGGCGCGGTGGGGGCGGCGGCCGCGGTGGGGACGGCGGTCAGGGCGGCGGTGACGAGCAGGGCCGACGCGAGGGCGGCGGCCGCCTGGGATCGGAAGGGGTGTCGGAGGGGGTGGGGGTGTAGGCGCAAGGCGGACTCCTCCGTCGAAGCCACGAGAGCTCGACGGTAGGGGCGCTACTGGCCGGTTGGCTAGTGGCGTGCATGCCATTTCCTGTGGCACGCCGCGGAGTTGACGCCTCCCGGGCCTGGGCGGCCGGTGCGTTCGGGCCGGTTGTCGGCGGTGTCGGCTAGGGTCGGTCGCGTCGAGGCAAGATCGTCCGTCGGAACGGCGGGGGAGGGGGCGAGCGGGCATGGGTGCGGAGCGGGACGCGGTGTCGAAGGAGAGCGTCGGGGCGGCGGAGGACGCCGGGGCGGTGACGGGAACGAAGGTCCCGGTGCCGGAGGGCTTCGGGCCCCGGGAGCTGCCCGCCGGTCTCACCCACGGGCCGAGCCGGGCGCGGCTGGCTGCCGGGGGCCTGCCCCGCTGCTTCGCCCACCTGGACCTGACGGCGTCGTGGCACGAGCCCATGGCGACGGCCGCGACGTGGTACGACGGGTTTCGGGAGGACGGTGCCGAGGCTCTGGTCGTGCTCGGCGAGACGACCTACCGCGACGCGTTCGGCGACGCGCTCGCCGATGTACTGCTCGACGGGGCCACCGGCGAGGTGTACCTGGCCTGCCGGGACGACGCCGGTGCCCTGAAGCGGGACTTGCTCGCCAGCGGCCTGGACCCGCTGGTCGCACTGATGATCGAGGTCGAGGCCGTCACGGCGGGTGCCGACGAGCCGTACGAGCCCGAGGAAGGCGAGGAGGACGAGGACGGCGAGGAGGACGAGCCGCGCGGCCCGGCGGCGGTCGCCGAGGCCGCCAGGATCTCCCTGGAGCGGATGCGCGCGGCCGATCCGGAGCTGTTCCGGCGGACGGCCGGCCGTCCGGCGCACTGGGAGACGGCGATGCGGGTCCGGGCGCTCGCCTGGGGCGCACTGCCCGGTGAGCCCGGCGGCCTGCGGTACGCGGTCGACGCGTCCCTGGTCGAGGAGCTCGCGGCGCTCACCGACGGCACCGTCCAGCGCTTCGAGGAGTCGGACCTGCCCGCGGAGCTCTGCCACGTCCCCACGCGGCGGCTGCTCACCGGGATCGGCCTGCCGGTCTCCGACCGGGGGGTGTTCCGGATCGACACGGTGGGGCCGCTGTACACGATGGCGGAGATCTTCCCGGACCTCTACGACCCCGATGACCCCGAGTACGGCGCGGAGCACCGCCGCGACCACCAGGGCGAGTTCCTGGCCCTCGCCGACTGGCCGTACGAGTTCACCGTCGCGCTGGACGGTGCCACCGGCCGGGTCGAACTCCCGGCCTGGTTCGACGACGGCGAGCCCGCCGCGTACCTCCACCGGGACGTCTCGGCCCTGCTCTACGTGGTCTGGACGTACGAGCGCCTGCGCGCCGACCGGCGCCGCTGGGGCGGTCGGTACGCGCCGGTGCCCTGGGAGGTCTTCCACCCGAGCGAGCTGCTGGACGCCGCGGCGGAGGAGGCCCTGCGCAGGCTGGACCCGGAGGCCTTCGCGTCCGATACGCACTTCTGGCCGATCCGGGTCGACGACGGCCACATGGGGGGCCTGTTGGAGTAGCGGCGGGCGGCGGGTGACGGGCCGCGGGTGACGGGCCGATCAGGGGGCCGGCCGGGCGAGCAGGGCGGCGGCGGTGGCCGCGTCGGTGACCGGCAGCAGCGGGGCGAGGTCGGCGAGGCCGTGGAGCAGGTGCTGCCGGATCGGGCCCGGTGCGGTGGCCACCGAGCCGGTCAGGACGAGCGGTTCGCCGGGTACGGCGGTTGCCCGGACCAGCGCGGCCAGGTGGTCGGCCGCGGCGCGGGCGATGGCGAGGGCGTCGGCGTCGCCGGCGTCGGCCAGCCGGGAGACCAGCGGGGCGAGTTCGGCGAGCCGGCGCGGCGGGCCGTCGTAGGCCCAGCGCAGCAGCCGGTCGGGAGAGTCGGCGGCGCAGTGGGCGCGGACGGCGGTGCCGAGCGGGCCGTCCGGGTCGGCGTGGGCGTGCCGGAGCGCTTCCCGGCCGAGCCAGAAGCCGCCGCCCTCGTCGCCGAGCAGCCAGCCGAGTCCGCCGCTGCGGGCGAGCGTGCGGCTGCCGTCGAGGCGGACGCAGATCGCGCCCGTCCCGGCGATCAGCACGGTGCCCCGGCCGTCGGCGACGCCGCCGCAGGCCAGGGCGGGGACGGTGTCCGGGACGAGCCGGACCGGGCAGCGGAGGCCGAGCGCGGTGCGGACCAGCCCGGCGAAGCCGTCCGGGTCGGGCAGCGCCCGGTACCCGGCGAGGCCGACCAGGCAGGCCGCGACCCGGGCCGGGTCGAGCGGCCCGAGCGCGGCCGACACCGCGGCGGCCAGCTGGTCGACGGCGCCGGCCCGGGCCTGCCCGGCGGGGTTGGCGCCGCCGCTCTCGCCCCGGCCGAGCGGCGTGCCGGAGGTGTCGAGGACGACGGCGCGGGTGCGGCTGCCGCCCGCGTCGACGCCGAGGCGGAGGGTGGTCATGGGGCGGCTCCGGTGGGTGGGCGTGCCCTGGGTCGATCAGCCGTCAGTCTGCCAGGTGCAGGGTCACGTCGGCCGGGCCCTGGGCGAAGCGGGTGAACCGGACCTGCAGGCCGTCCCGCTCGGGTGAGGCGCAGAACGGCCCGGCCGCCGCGGGTGCCGCCGGCGGGAGCGGGGCCAGCCGGACCAGGCGCCAGGGGCCGTCGTCGCAGCGGGCGCGGACCGTCACGGCGTCCCCGCTGCGGCTGGCTCTGACGGTCACCTCTCTGCCGTGCCACTCGGGCACGGGGGCGAGCGACCAGTCCGAGACGCCGCGGGTGACGACCGCGCCCAGGTGCGGGAGGCCGTCGCTCATCTCCACCCCGGCCTTGATCCAGGTCTGCGGGTCGACCCGGACCAGCAGGCCGGCCTGGTCGTAGAGGGCGCCGAAGTCGGCGACGAAGGTGACCTCGGTCGCGCTGCCCGGCGGGAAGCCGGTGAGCAGCGCGTGCCCGTCGTCGCGGACGAAGCCGTAGCCGGTGGTGCGCCAGAAGTCGCTGCGGCCGCGGGCGGTGACCAGGAGGTCGGTGCCGTCGGCCCGCGCCCGCTCGGGCTGGTTGAGCCAGCTGCCTTCGTGCCAGGCGATGTCGCGGGGCGGGTGCATGGGAGGCCTTCCTTCCGGTCTGCCAGCCGACGGCTGCAGGGGCTGCAGGTGGCTGCAAGGGCTTTCAGAAAGGGCCATTCAACACCCGCCCGGGTGGGCTTGGGGAGGTTTGTCAGGGCAACAACACGGGAGGGATCGGGGCGTCCTCCTTACGCTTCGGAACCCCGGGCGGGCGGGCGGCCGCGGGCGGTACGGAGAGGGCCGCACTCCGGGCGGTCGGCACGAATTGACGAATCGTCAGGGCGGCTGGGATGGCAGGTCTTCAGTGCCTCCTCAGGACCTGCCCCCCGGGGTGCTGCGGCGCGCGGGCGGCGTGATGCGGACCCGCTCGGTGACGGGTGCCCGCTCGATGTCGTCCAGCTGGGCGAGGACGGTGGCGCGCAGGTCGTCGTCGTCCTCGAAGTGGTGGTCGTTGAAGAGGGTGTAGCCCGTCCACATCAGGTTGGCGCAGACCCGGGCCGGCACCCGCCCGGTCTGGGCGCCCATGCCGACCAGCGCGACCGACCGGATGGAACCCGGCTCCAGCCGGTTCTGCCGGTGGACCGCCTGGAAGGCGGCGGCGCAGGCCAGTGCCACGTTCAGCGTCTCGCTCACGTTCTGCGAGGAGGTCTGCATCGTCGGGGCCGAGATCAGGAAGCGCGGGCTGACGGCCCCGGACGGCACGCACACCGCGCTGCCGACCGGGAGCGAGCCGGCGTGCCGCGCGCGGATCGCCCGCTGCACCCGCAGCTGGATGCCGGCGCCCAGGTGGCGCTTGATCGCGGCGTCCGTCCCGCCGTCCATCCGGCCGCGGGAGTTGGTGGGGCTGACCCAGGCGTCGACGTCGGTGGCCAGGATCGAGGCGTTGCGGATCTCCACGCCGGGGGTGTCGGCGAAGGCCGACCGCCACGACTCGACCACCGTCGCGTTGAGGTCGGTCAACACCACCTTGAGCGGCGACTGCGCGCGGTCCGTGGTCATGCGGGGGCTCCTGTCGGTCGGGGGTGGTTCCTGCTGACGTCCATGAAGCTAGCCCGCGGCACTGACAGTCCGTCGGTGCCCGCCGTCCGCCGGCACGGACTGTCGGTGCCCGCTGGTAGGACTGTGGTGTCCGCCAGGGAAGCCGACTGGCCGTCACATCCCTTTCGTCTGCCATTCGTGCGGCCCCGACCGTCCGGGCCGCCTCACAGTCTTGGGGCACCACCATGAGCGCTGCCGACACCTCCGCCACCCAGCCCGACCCGAACGACCCGCTCGCCCTCGCGGAGCTGTTCACGGGCGGCGGCGAGCCGTGGCTCCCGCTGCTGAAGCCGGTCATCGAGGCCCAGCCCGGCGCGGCCTCGTTCATCGGCCCCGGCCGCGGCCCGGACGTCGTGCCGGTCCGCGAGCTGACCTTCCAGGCGCTCAAGCCGCACGCGCCGCACAAGTGGAAGGTCGTGGTCTTCGGGCAGAACCCGTACCCGCGGCCGGAGAGCGCCACCGGCATCGCGATGTTCGACAACACCTTCCACGACTGGAAGGACAGCAAGTTCGGCCGGGTGGTGAGCATCCGGTGCATCATCAAGGCGGCGGCGATGTGGAAGTACGGCATCGCCAAGAAGACGCCGATCGCCGACATACGGGCGCTGCTGAAGGAGCAGGAGACCGTCCAGCCGCCGGAGTGGTTCCAGGCGATGCTCACCCAGGGCGTGCTGCTGCTGAACGCGGCGCTGACCGCCAGCAGCGACGGCGCGATGGGGCCGGACCAGCACACCGCGTTCTGGCGGCCGGTCGCCGAGCGGATCGTCGAGGAGATCCTCCGGGCGAAGCAGCAGGGCCCGGAGGAGGACCGCTACGTGGTCTTCGCGTGGTGGGGCGCGCACGCGCGCAACCTGAAGAACGTCGTGCTGCGGCTGCAGAAGAAGTACCCCGAGGTCGAGGTCCGGCACCTCGACCACGCCAACCCGGCCGCGCAGGGCGACATCTTCTGCGACGGCGAGCACTTCGCGACGGTGAACGACGCCCTCGCCGCGCTCGGCGCCGAGCCGGTGGACTGGCTGCCCAGCACCGGCTGGAACGCGCAGTCGGCCGACGGCGGCGGGGCGGACGGTGCGGTCGCGGAGCGGATGGGCGCCTTCATCGCCTCCACGATGGAGCTGCACCAGCTCTACCTGGACCGCCTCGCGAGCGTGAAGGACGAGGGCCTCGTCCTGCCCGCCATCACCGGTGTGTTCGACACCCCGCTGATGGGCTTCCGGGAGGCCGCGGCCCCGGTCGCCGAGGTGCTGCGGGGCCTGGGCCGGCACGTCGAGCTGTCGCACGAGTTCGGCAAGCGGCGGGCGGACGAGGCGGGCACCGGCCCGTCGGCCGACGAGATCGCCGCGCTCTACCTGTACACCTGCGAGTCCGCGTTCTACCGGGAGATCAACGCCGTCCTGCGTTCGCCCGACCGCAGCCGGCTGGTGCCCTACCTCCCGTACCTGCGGCTGCTGTTCGCGGCGGTGTCGCGGCTGCCCGTCCGCACCGAGCCGCTCTGGCGCGGGGTCTCGCTGGACCTGCGCCGGCAGTACCCGCTGGGCAAGACGGTGACGTGGTGGGGCGTCTCCTCCTGCACCTCCAAGCTCGGCGTGGCGCAGGCCTTCCTCGGCAGCCGCGGCAAGCGGACGCTCTTCGAGGTGCGTCCGGCCAGGGCCACGGGCATCCAGAACTTCTCGGCCTTCACCGGCGAGGAGGAGTTCATCCTGCTGCCGGGCACGCAGCTGGAGGTCACGGACGTCCGCACCGAGCGCGGCGGGCTGTGCACCGTGACGCTGACGGAGCTGGCGGAGGCGCCCCTGGTGTCCTGAGCCGGTCCGGGGCCCCGCCCCGCCCCGTCTTCGCCCCGGCCCTCGCGCCCGTCCTCGTTCCCAGATTGCGCAACCAAGTCAGTAACTTTACTGAGTTCAGTTATGCTGGATCCCGAGCGAGTGAGCTCGCTGGCTCGGGACGGGAAGGGACGCGGAACGATGACCTCGGAAGTCCAGCGGACGGCGCCGGAAACCCGGCACCTCGACGACGAGCTGCGGCGGGAACGGGCCTACGTCGAGTCCTGCCGGGCGGCGACGGCCCGGCAGGTCGAAGATGCGAGCCACCAGGTCGTCGCCGGGGAGGACGTCTCCGGCGACGGTGCCAGCGCGGAGGCGCTCGGCCGGTACCTGCGGACGCGCGCCAAGCGGATGAGGGAGCTGCCGGAGAGCCCGTCGTTCTTCGGCCGCCTCGACTTCGCCGACACCCCGGCGGCGGGGGACCACCGGCGCCAGCGCTACTACGTGGGCCGTCGGCGGATCTCCGAGGACCCGACCGTCGCGCCGCTGGTGGTCGACTGGCGGGCCCCGGTCTCCCGGGCGTTCTACCAGGCGAGCGCCCACACCCCGCTCGGACTGGCGCAGCGCCGACGGTTCGGCTGGGCGCCGTGGAGCCTGGGCCGCCCCGACGAGCTCACCGGCCTGGAGGACGAGCGCCTCGACGGAGCCGGCCGGAGCCCGGCGGGCAACGGCCCGGGCGGCATCCTCGCCGCCGAGATCGAGCGGCCCCGCACCGGCCCGATGCGCGACATCGTCGCCACCATCCAGCCCGAGCAGGACGAGCTGGTGCGGGGCGGGCTGAGCGAGTCCGTCTGCGTGCAGGGCGCGCCCGGCAGCGGCAAGACCGCCGTCGGCCTGCACCGCGCCGCGTACCTGCTCTACAGCTTCCCGCAGCGGATCCGGCGCGGCGGCCTGCTGGTGATCGGCCCCAACCGCACCTTCCTGCGCTACATCGCCGAGGTGCTGCCCGCACTCGGCGAGATCGACGTCGGCCAGTGCACCGTCGAGGACCTGGTCGCCGACCGGCCGGTCGCGGCCGTGGACGACGAGCGGGCCGCCGCCGTCAAGCAGGACGCACGGATGGCGACGGTGCTGCGCCGGGCGCTGTACGCGCGGATCCGCACGTCGGGCGCGGAGCCGCTGGTCGTCCCGGACGGCTCGTACCGGTGGCGGGTGGCGCCGGAGCGGCTGGACCGGATGGTCGCCGAGCTGCGCGCGCAGGAGCCGCCGTACGCGATCGGCCGGGAGAGCGTCCGCACCCGGGTGGTGGCGATGCTGCAGGACCAGGCGGAGCGCCGGGCGGGCGTGATGTCCGGCGGGTGGCAGCGGAAGGTCGGCCGCTGCAAGCCGGTCGCGGCGTTCCTGGAGGCGGCGTGGCCCGCCCTGCGGCCGGAGGCCGTGGTCGCCGCGCTGCTGAGCGACCCCGCCGTGCTGGCCGAGGCCGCCGACGGGGTGCTCGACGCCGGGGAGCAGGCGGCGGTCCTGTGGCGCAGGCCGCCCCGCTCGGCGAAGAGCGCGAAGTGGTCCGAGCACGACCTGATGCTCCTGGACGAGGTGGCGGGCCTGATCGAGCGCCCGGCCGGCTTCGGTCACGTCGTGGTGGACGAGGCCCAGGACCTCTCCCCGATGCAGTGCCGGGCGATCGCCCGCCGCAGCGCCTTCGGCTCCCTCACCGTCCTCGGCGACCTCGCCCAGGCGACCGCCCCGTGGGCCGCCCGCAGCTGGCCCGAGCAGCTCGCCCACCTCGGCAAGCCGGAGGCCGCGGTGGTGCCGCTGACCACCGGCTTCCGCGTCCCGGCCGACGTGATGGCGCTGGCCAACCGGGTGCTCGGTGCGCTGGACGTGGACGTGCCGCAGGCGGTGTCGCTGCGGCGGGACGGCGAGCTGACGGTGCGCCGGGTCGACGGGTCGGGCGGCTGGGGTGAGGCAGAAACGGGCGGAACAGGCGGGACAGGCAGGACAGGCGGGATAGGCGGGACAGGCGGAACGGGCGGTGCGGCCGGGCTGGGCGGTGCGACGGTCGCCGCCGTACGGGCCGCGCTGGAGCGCGAGGGCTCGATCGCGGTGATCGCGGCGGACGGCGCGGTGGCGGAGGCCGACACGGCGCTCCGGGCGGCCGGGATCCCGACGGCCTCGGCCGAGCAGGTCGGCACCACGGCCCGGGTGACGGTGCTGCCCGCCTCGCTGGTCAAGGGACTGGAGTACGACCACGTGGTGGTCCTGGAACCGGCCGCGATCGTCGAGGCCGAACCGCGCGGCCTGCACCGGCTGTACGTCGTGGTGACCAGGGCGGTCTCCCGGCTGGACATCCTGCATTCCCGGCCGCTGCCCGCACCGCTGGCCGGGTGACCGGGGACGCCACCCCGGGCCGCCCGGGACGGCGGTCGGGGTGGGAGCGGTCGGGCCGCGCGTCCGCTCGGACGCGGTGCCCGGGCGGGCCGCTCAGTCCCCGGCGAGCCGCAGCGGCACGTGCCCGACGGCCAGGGCCGCCGCCGCGGCCGCGAAGCCGAGGACCGCGCCGGCCGCGACATCGCCCGGGTAGTGCACGCCGGTGTGGACGCGGGAGTAGCCGACGGCGACCGCCAGCGCCCCGAGCGGCACCGCCGCCGGGGGCAGCACCACCCCGACGGCGGTGGCGAAGGCCGTCGCCGACGCCGTGTGGCCGGACGGGAAGGAGGCCGACTTCGGCATCGGCACGTGCCGGGCCATGTCCACCCGGGCCTCCTCCCGGTCGGGCCGTCGGCGGCGGACCAGCCGCTTGCCGAGCAGGTTCGACGCCGCCGAGGCCAGGGCGACGGCGCCGACCCCGACCGCGGCCGCCTGCCGGGGACGGCCGGGCAGGAGGGCGAGGCCGGCGGCGACGGTCAGTGAGATCTTCGAGTGGTCGGCCGTCCGGGACAGTCGCCGCAGCGCGGAGTCCAGGGCCGGCGTGGGGGTGGCGGCCACGGCCGCGTACAGGGCGCCGTCGATCGCGCGCAGGTCGGCGAGGACGGCCGCCGCGGAGACGTTCCGGTCAGGCACGGGACCGCCCCCCGCCGTTTCGTCCGTCGCCGTCCCGGCCCTGTGCGTCCCGGCCCTGCCCGTCCCGGTCCTGCGCGTCCTGGTCCTGCACGTCCCGGTCCCGCCCGTCCCGTTCGTCCGGGGCCCGCCCGGAGTCCGGCGTGCCGCGGCTGAACGCGAGCGTGGCCAGCTGCCGCCAGTCCACCCGCTGCCGGGTGGGCGCGACGCCGGGGCGGTCACGCGGCACCAGCACCCGCAGCGCGCCCGGGCGCAGCGTGCACACCACCGGCGTGGGCAGCCGCAGCGCCTCGCCGTCGACGGCCACCGGGATCTCGGCCTCCTCGGACGTCACCTCGACCCGGCGCGCGGTCAGCACCGTCAGTCCGGTCGCCTGCGCGCCCCGGACGGCCAGTTCCGCGGCCTGTGCCGCGCCCTCGACCCTGATGCCCGTGACGCCGAGCAGGCCGCTGTCCAGCCGGGCGCGTCGGCCGCCGCTTTCGAGGTCGTCGGGGGAGCCGTACGGGTTGTTGCTGATCAGCAGCGCCTGCTGGGCGGAGAGGGCCGCGACGCTGCCGCCCTCGATCCGGGCGTCGACGCGCCGCACCCCCTCGCCGACCAGGAGGTCCGGCAGCAGGTTCAGGGCCGTGCCGGCCTTGGCGTCGCGGTACTCGGGGCGCTGCACGACGTCCGCGTACACCCCGAAGGAGACCGTGTTGACGAAGGGCCGGCCCGCGACCTCGCCGAGGTCGATCCGCAGCTCCTCGCCGGCGGTCAGCGCGTCGAGGCAGCGGGACGGATCGGCGCGGTCGAGGCCGAGGTCCATCGCGAAGTGGTTGCGGGTGCCGGCGGAGACCACCAGGAACGGCAGCCCGTGGTCGGCGGCGACGGCCGCGACCAGGGCCTGGGTGCCGTCGCCGCCCGCGACGCCGAGCAGGTCGGCGCCGCCGGCCACCGCCTCGCGGGCGAGTGCGGCGACGTCGGCGTGCACGGCGGGGTCGAGCAGGACCACCCGGGCGCCGAGCTCCTCGGCCCGCTCGACCAGGCCGAAGCGGCCGACCTTCCCGCCCCCGGACTTCGGGTTCATGATCAGTACCGGGCGCACCGGCCGGGTGGCGGGGACCGCCGGGTTCGCCCCGCTCGGGCGCACGCGGCGCAGTGCCGCCCGGGCGAGGGCCAGCGCCGCGCCCCAGCAGAGGAACAGCACCAGCGCCGTCGGCCACAGGTCGTGGTAGGCGAACAGCACCACGAGTCCGATCGGCGCGGCGACCGTGAGCAGCCCCCCGACCAGCCGCAGGGCGCCGCGGTGCGCCAGGAACCACCAGGCCCCGGCCGCCCAGACGACCAGCACCACGAAGCCGCTCGCCACCACGGCCAGACTGCCCTCGCCCAGTGCGATCAGCAGCACGACCACGGCACCGACCGCGGCCAGCAGCGCGCACCGCGCGAGCACCCGTGCGGTCACGTCCCCGTCGGGGCCCACCTGCCGCGTTCCGTCGATGTCGTCCTCCCTGAGCCGTGCCCCGGGTGTGCCCACGCGAGCCCGGTCCGTGCCAGCAGCCTGCGCACTCCCACCCCGGCGGGCATCCCGGCCAGGCTGTCCGGGTGAGCCCCGGGCCGGCCGCACCGCCCGGAGCGGAGGGCCGGGCCGACGGTTCCGACCCGGCTCCCGGGCTCCGGCTCCCGGGCCGCGCCCTCCCGGGCCCCGACCGCGGTCAGCGCGGTCAGGCGTGCCGGACGAGGGCGACCGGGCAGCGGGCGTGGTGGATCGCCGCGTGGGCGACCGGGCCGAGGTGGGCGCCGAGCAGGGTGCGCCGCACGCGCCGTCCGACGACGAGCAGTCGGGCGGCTCCGGCGGCGTCCACGAGGGCGACGGCGGCACTGCCGCGGATCAGGTCGGTCGTCACGTCCAGCTCGGGGTAGCGCGCCCGCCAGGGCTCCAGCAGCTCGGTGAAGCGGGTCCGCTCGACGGAGGAGAGCTCGGTCTCCAGGCCGCCGATCGCCTCGAAGGCCATGTACTCGCTGCCGACCGGCGGGGACCAGACGTGCACCACGCGCAGCGGGGCCGAGTACCGGACGGCCGCGTCGAAGGCGAAGGCGAGCACCTCCTCCATCGGGTGGACGAGGTCGAGGCCGACCAGGACCGGGCCCTCCCGCTCGTCCTCGCCGGGGCGCACCAGGACCACCGGGCAGCCGGCCCGGCGCAGGACCTCGTGGCTCACCGAGCCGACCAGGAAGCCGCGTACGGCGCCCAGGCCGCGGGAGCCCAGCACGAGCAGGGCGGCGTCGCGGGAGGCGTCCTCCAGTGCCGCGGCCGGGCCGTCGGGGACGAGTGCGGAGCTGACCGGGACCTCGACGAGGGCGCGCAACTCGGTCTCGCGGGAGCCGAGTCGCTCCACGGCGTGCCCGCGCTCCCGCTCGTCGTCGGCCGCGTTCCGCTTCGGTCGGGGCCGGGCCTGGAGGAGCCGCAGCGGGCAGTCCCGGCGCTGCGCCTCGCGGGCCGCCCAGGCGGTGGCGGCGACGCTCTCGGGTGAGTTGTCGAAGCCGGCGACGACCGGCCCGGTCACGGCCCGCTCCGGGAGCCGCGCAGGGTGTCGAGCGCTGCGCCCAGCCGCCGGGCCGCCTCGTCCGCGACCTCGCCGAGCCCGCCGTCGGGGCCGGCCAGCGCGACCAGCGTCTGCGGGTCGACGGCCTCCACCACGGTGGCGCCGCCGTCCGCGCGGACGACGACGTTGCAGGGCAGCAGCAGCCCGATGCGGCGGTCGGCCCCGAGCGCGCGGTGGGCGAGGGCGGGGTTGCAGGCGCCGAGGATCAGGTAGTCCTCGATCTCGGCGTCGATCTTCTCGCGCAGGGTCGCCCGGACGTCGATCGTGGTCAGGATGCCGAAGCCCTGCTCCTTGAGGGCGGCGGTGACCGCCTCCACCGTCTGCGCGAACGGCCGGTCGAGCCGTACGCCGATCCCGTAGTCCATGGTTCCTCCCGGGGGTCGCGGCCCCAGTATCGGCGGCGGCCGGGCCCGGCGCCTTCCGGGCCGGGTGCCCGACGGTGGCCGGTCCGGCCGGCGCCGGCGCCTCCAGGCGGGCTTGAGGCGGGGCGGGCACGCTGGCTGCCCGCGCTGGACGGGACGCCGACAGGAGGCGGACGTGATCGCTCTGTGGTGGGTGCTGCGGGCCCTGGCCGCACTGGTGGGGTGGCTGTGGTCGGGATTCAAGGTGCTCGGCGGGGCGGACATGTACGAGGCCGCCGCACGCGCCGCCGCGGCTCCGGCGGAGGTGCCGGAGCCGCGGCGACTGCGCGGTCCCGCCCCGGGGCACCCCGAGCGACTGTGCCCGGAACTGCCCCTGAGCGAGGTGGAGTTGCGGTTGTTCAGGGAGCTCGGCGCACTCCCGGAGCCGCCCGGTCGGGGTGAGGGCCGGCGGTCGGCTGGTTGAGCGGGGTGCGGGTGGGGCGTGGTCGGTCCGCGCCCACCAGCGCGGCGGAGAGCTCCCAGAGCCGGTCGGCGCGCTCCGGGTCGAGGGCCGCGGGGAGGTAGCCCTGGGCCGGCGCCGTCCCCTGCCACGGGCCGGCGACGGCGCAGTCCTCCAGGTAGGCCCCGCCGGTCTCAGCGAGCTCCGGGGCGACCGCCGCCCACACCGAGGTGGCCGCGCCCTGGGCCGCCGTGCGCAGGCGCGGGTCGGGCGTGCCGTCCGGGCCGATCAGGCCGACCGCGCGCTTGGTCTCGGTGCTGAGGTGGCGCTGGAGGCCGGTGAGGGTGGCGCCGGGGCTGACGGTGTTGGCGAGCACGCCGTGTTCCCGGTGCCGGGCGGTGAGGGCGACGGCGAACAGGGCGTTGGCGGTCTTGGACTGGGCGTAGGCGAGGTACGGGTCGTACGGGCGGTGCTCGAAGTGCGGGTCGTCGAGGTCCAGTCCGCCGAGGTGGTGCGCGCTGGAGCCCACCACGACCACCCGGGCGTGCCCGGCCGAGTGCAGCGCGGGCAGCAGCCGGACGGCCAGCGCGAAGTGGCCGAGGTGGTTGACGCCGAGGTGGGTCTCGAAGCCGTCGGCGGTGCGGCCGGGGGGCACGCCCATGACGCCCGCGTTGGCGATCAGCAGGTGGACGGGGTCGCGCCGGCGCAGCAGGCTGTCGGCGAACTCCCGGACCGAGTGCAGGGAGCCGAGGTCCAGCGCCGCGACGGTGACGGCCGGGTTCCCGCTGCCCTTCCGCAGTCCGGCCGCGACGGCCTCGGCGGTCCGCGGGTCGCGGGCGCCGATGACCACCCGGGCGCCGGCCCGGGCGAGGGCGCGGGCGGTCTCCAGGCCGATGCCCGAGGCTCCGCCGGTGACCACCGCGGTGCGGCCGGTCAGGTCGTGGCCGGCGACCACGTCCAGGGCCGTGGGGGCGGGCGCCGGCGGTCCGGTCGACGTACTCGGCGGGACGGCGGACGGGGTGACGGGCCGCATGTCAGCCCCTCCTCGCCCCGGAGCCGACCGGCATCCGCTGGACGGCGGGGCCGTCCACCCGCAGCACCTGCTGGTGGACGCGTTGGAGCTCCGCCGACGGGTCGAGCCCCAGCTCCTCGCCGAGCAGCCGGCGCACCCGCTGGTAGGCGTTGAGGGCGTCGCCGCGCCGGCCGGAGCGGTTCAGCGCCAGGATCAGCTGGGTGTGGAACCACTCGTTGAAGGGGTAGGTGCTCACCAGGGTCTGCAGCTCGGCCACGAGTCGGCGGTGGCGCCCGAGTTCCATGTCGGTGCGGACCCGGGCCTCCAGGGCGCTGATCCGCCGCTCCTCCAGGTGGGTGGCGTAACTCGCCAGCACCGGGCCGCAGCTGACGTTGGACAGGGCCGGCCCGCGCCACATCGCCAGGGCGTCCGCCAGGAGTCCGGCGGCCCGGAGCGGTTCGCCGTCCTCGTTCAGCAGCCGGGCGTCCTCGACGAGCCGGTCGAACCGGGGTGCGTCGAGCTGCCGTTCGTCGATCCGCAGGACGTAGCCGGGGAGGACGGTGGAGATCATGTGCCCGGCCGCCTCCTCGCCGACCTCGGCGGCGAAGGCTTTTCGGAGCTGGTAGATGTAGGTCTGGGCGGTGGTGACCGCGCTCCGCGGCGGGCGGTCGTCCCACAGCTCGGTGATGATCGAGTCCAGGCTCACCACCTGGTTGACCCGCAGGAGCAGCAGGGCCAGCAGCTGACGGGTCTTCGGGGGGCTGGGCGTCCGCGGGCAACCCAGGTGGCTTACCTCCAGTGGTCCCAATACCTTGAAATCCATGGGAAGCTCCTCGCCGGTCGGCTGAATCCTCATGAACGCGGGTGGCCGGCCCGTTTTGGTGGCCGGCCTGCGATCAGGACCCTAGGAGCGTTGTCGGGGAACGCTCAAGGCGAATGCTTCCAACGGGGCGCCGGACACCCACCTTCGGGGTATCCGGCGATGTCACTGAAGAGAGATGGCGCGCGGCGCGGTCGCTGTGCGATCACCCGTACGGGGGTGACGGGTGGGCGCTGGGCGGCCGCGCCGCGGCCGGCTTTCCGGGCTTGACGTTCCGTCAGCTCTGACGCTGCGTCAAGCCTCCTTCGTATCCGCCCGGTTGGGCGGGAACGTCGAAGGCGTCGACCGGGCGGTCGGCGTCGGGCGAGGCGCCGTCGGGGGAGGCGGCGGAGTCGCCCTCGTCGTCCTCGTCGAGGTCCAGGTGGGCGAACTCGCCCAGCGGGACGCTCTGGTCGAGGTGCACGTTCTTGAGGAAGGCGGAGATGACCAGCACCCCCACCATCACCGGGGTGAGCCAGAAGAAGACGTCGGTCAGGGCGTCGCTGAAGGCCAGCCGCAGGCCGTCCCGGATCGCCGGCGGCAGGGCTTCGACCACGGTCGGCGACACCGAGCCGTCGGACGGCACGGCCGCGACCTGCGCGGCCGTCAGGTGCTTGGCGAGGCCGTGTTCGTACTGGTGGGCGAAGAGCGCACCGAGTGCGGCGAGGCCGATCGAACCGCCGATGCGCTGGGAGAACGCCGCCGTCGCGGTGCCGACGCCGAGGTCGCGGCGCTCGACGGTGACCTGCACGGCGATCACCAGGGGCTGCATCATCAGGCCGAGGCCGGCGCCGAGGATGGTGACGTAGACGGCGAGCAGCCACCAGCCGGTGTGCTCGTTCATCGTGGAGAGCAGGAACATGGTGAGCGCGCCGATCACCGCACCCACCATGGGCGACCACTTGTAGCGCTCGGTCTTGGTGATCAGGTTGCCGCCGACGACGGAGGAGAACATCAGGCCGACCATCAGCGGCAGGGTGAGCAGCCCGGTGTTGGTGGCGGTGATGCCCGTGACCAGCTGCAGGAACATCGGGATGAAGGTGGCCAGGCCGTTGACGCAGGTAAAGACGAGCATGCTGGCCAGGCAGGCGAGCACCACCGTGCGGACGGTGAACAGCCGCAGCGGGATCAGCGGATCGGGGGCGTAGCGCTCGGCCACGACGAAGGCGGCGATGAAGACCGCCATGCCCGCGAAGAGTCCGAGGATGGTGGTGGAGGACCAGGCGTACTTGGTGCCGCCCCACGAGGTGGCCAGCACCAGGCAGGTGAGCGCGCCGGCCAGCATCAGGAACCCGGCGTAGTCGATCTTCCCGCCGCGGGTGCGCGCCGGCAGCTTGAGCGCGGTGCCGGCCACGGCGAGTGCGACCAGGCCGAGCGGCAGGTTGATGTAGAAGACCCAGCGCCACGTGGTGTGGTCGACGAAGTAGCCGCCGATCAGCGGGCCGGCCACCGAGGACAGGCCGAGGACGGCGCCGTACAGGCCCATGTACTTGCCGCGTTCACGGGTGGGCACGATGTCGGCGATGATCGTCAGGGTCAGCACCATGAGGCCGCCGGCGCCCACGCCCTGGATCGCCCGGAAGGCGATGAGCTGGAAGATCGACTGGGCGGCGCCCGCGAGGGCCGAGCCGGTGAGGAACGCGACCAGGGCGAACAGGTAGAGCTTGCGCCGCCCGTAGAGGTCGGCCAGCTTCCCGTACATGGGGGTCGAGATGCCCGAGGCGAGGATGTAGGCGGTGAACAGCCACGAGGTGTACTTGAGGCCGTGCAGATCCCCGACGATCGCGGGCAGCGCGGTGGCGACCACGGTCTGGTCCAGCGCGCCGAGGGACATGGACAGTAGCAGGGCCGACATGACGACGGCCAGTTGGCGGCGGCTCAGGGGGCTCCGGGCGGCGTCGCCAGCTGTTGGTGGCACGGGTGGCTCCTTGGTGCGGCTGGTCACGAGGACGGTGGTCTGGGGTGGTGCCGACAAGCAGTGGGGAGCGGTGCAGCTGCGGTGGGGCGCGGATCGTGCGGGGTGTGCGGGTCGTGCAGGGGGCGCGGGTCGTGCGGGTCGTGCTGTTCCGGCGGGTCCGACCGGCCGTGCGGGGCCGGTGGATCCGGCGGACTCAGAGGCCGCGTTCGAGTAGGTCGAAGGCCTCGTCGATGAGGTTGGCGGATGTCCGGTCGTCCTCGTTGATCCAGGAGAAGCGGACCGCCCACTGGATCACCGAGAACGCCGAGGTGACCACGACGCTCGGGTAGCTGTCCTTCATCGGGTCGGTGCCCGTCCGCTCGGCGACCGCCAGGATGAGGCTCCGGAAGATCTCCTCCTCGCCCTCCGAGCTGCGCTTGGCCAGGAGTTCGGGGTGCCGGCGCCACAGTTCGCGCCAGAGCTCGGACTCCTCGCGCGCCGGGACGAACGAATCGGCGATCTCCTGGGCCACCACGCGCATCGAGCGGAACACCGGCTCGTCGGCGGGGCGGTCCTGGAAGAGCGCCGTCAGCGACACGGCCGACCAGGACGGCCGCATCTGGAGCGCCTCGTCCTTGCTGGAGAAGTAGTTGAAGAACGTTCGGGGGCTGATGTCGGCGGCCTCGCTGATGGCCTCGACGGTCATCGCGTCGAGGCCCTTGTCGAGGACCAGTCGGACGGCCGTGAGCGTGATCGCATGTCTCTTGGCCGCCTTCTGGCGTTCTCTGCGTTGATCGGATGCACTCATCACCACTGCACTCTATGCAATCTTGGCGCGGCCTGCAAGAAGTGCAGAGCTTGCACTTCCATCGGATTATGCAAATTTTGCACTGAGTGCAACGCGGCGTGGTCCGTGCCGGCTCAGCCCTCCGCGGCCAGGGTGATCGCGGCGGACGCCTCGTCCGGCTGGGCGGGCCACGTCCCGTACTGGCTGCGCCAGTACATGAGCGGGGTGGACAGCCCCTGGTGCGCGGTGCCGTCCACGACCGCGCCCACCAGCACCGTGTGGTCGCCGGCCCGGACGGCGCCCGCCAGCCGGCACTCCGCGTGCGCGATCGCGTGCCGCTCGATCCACGGCAGGCCGGTCACCGGGCTCGCCCGCCACGGCGTCACGCCGAAGCGGTCTCCGGTCCGGGAGGCGAACAGGTTGGAGACCCCCTCGCCGCGCTCGCGCAGCACGTTGACCACGAAGGCGCCGCGCGCCAGGACCGCCGTCAGCACCGTGCTGCGGTTGTCCAGGCAGGCCAGCAGCAGCGGCGGACGGGCGGAGACGCTGCACACCGCACTGCAGGTCAGGCCCTTGGGGCGGTCCTCCTCGTCGAGCGTGGTGATGACGGTCACCCCGGTGGGCAGCGTGGCCATGATCGAGCGGAACACGCTGTCGTCCACGTGCGGTCCGCTGTCGTCGTAGTCGATCCGCAGCACCCCGCCGTCGGTGTGCCGGTTCCCGGTCTCGGTGCTCATGCTTCCTCCCAGTCCTCGGGTACGCCCCGCGACCGGCCGTCGCGGCCGCGCGGATGGCGGCGAGGCTGGCAGAGCCGTTTCGACCCGGGTTCGAACTCCGGCCGACGTGCCGGCTCGGCCGATGCCCTTGCGGGGGGCCGGAGTCGGCCGGCGGAGGCGGTCTCGAACCGCCCTCCAGACGGCCCGGGCAGGCTCGCGACGGGATCCGCTCGATCCCCCGGGAGCCGGCCCGCCCGACACCGGGCCGCAAGGAGGCAGCGTGGAACTCGCAGTCGCGGACCGGGTGGTCCTGGTGACCGGTGCGACCGGAGGGATCGGGCGGGAGATCGCGCGAGCCTTCGCCGCCGAGGACGCCAGGGTCCTGATCGGCTACCACAGCAAGGAACGCGAGGCGGCCGAACTCGCCGACGAACTGGGCGCCGCCAAGGGCCGGGCGCGGGCCGTGCGCTACGCGCTCACCGAGCCCGAGCGCACGCTCGCCGAGCTCGCCGCCGCCGGCGACGGCTGGGCGGACATCGACGTCCTGGTCACCAGCGCCGTCCGGATGATGGGCAGCCGCCGGGCCCCCGGGGTGCACTTCGAGGACGTCGCCGTCGAGGACTGGGAACCGGTGGTGCAGCAGAACCTCGCGCCGACGCTGCGGCTCGCCCAGCTGGTCGTGCCCGGCATGCGGCGCCGCGGCTGGGGCCGGATCGCCCTGCTCTCCTCGCACGTGGCGGTCGACGGCCACCGGGGCCAGGAGTTCTACGGCGCGGCCAAGTCCGGACTGCACGGCTTCGCCCGCAGCCTGGCCTGGGACACCGGGGCGGACGGCATCCTGGTCAACGTGGTCTGCCCCGGGCTCACCCTGACCGAGCGGGCCCTCACCGGCCTGCCCGCCGCGGTGCGCGAGCAGGAGACCGCGCGGACCGCGAGCGGCCGGCTGAGCGCGCCCGCCGACGTCGCCAACGCCGTGCTGTTCGTCTGCTCCGGGGCCAACGGCAACATCACCGGAGAGGTGCTGACCGTCGCGGGC
Source organism: Kitasatospora sp. NPDC096140 (assembly GCF_040303045.1). Classification (NCBI taxonomy): domain Bacteria; kingdom Bacillati; phylum Actinomycetota; class Actinomycetes; order Kitasatosporales; family Streptomycetaceae; genus Kitasatospora; species Kitasatospora sp. NPDC096140. The sequence continues at coordinate 52,164 of NZ_JBEOUW010000013.1, read as the reverse complement.
GGCCGCTGAGCGCCCCGGCGGCCGCCCGGCGCCCGGGGACCCCGGGCGCGCGGACGGGGCGGCCGGTTCGACCCGGCCGCCCCGCACGTCGCCGCTGCCTCAGCCCAGTTGCTCCCGCGTGGAGAGCACCGTCAGCTCGGTCAGGTGCACCCCCGCCGGGGCGTGCAGCACGTGCAGCACCTGCTCCGCCACCTCCGCCGGATCCAGCCCGACCGCCTCCTGCACCTTGGCCAGCACCCCGCGCAGCGCCTCGTCCCGGATCCGCTCGCTGCCCCCGGTGCGGACGGCGCCGGGCGACACCAGGGTGACCCGGACGCCGTCCCCGGCGAGCTCGATCCGCAGCCCGTCGCTGATCGCCACCAGCGCGTGCTTGGTCGCCGCGTACACGCCCTGGATCGCGTGCGCCACCGAACGCCCGGCCGTGGAGCCGATGTTGACGATCTGCGGGTGATCGCCGGAGAGCAGGGCCGGGATCGCGGCCCGGGTGACCGCCAGCAGCCCGAGGACGTTCAGGTCGACCATCGCCCGCCAGTCCGCCGGATCGCCGTCCCGGACGAGGCCCAGCGGGAACACCCCCGCGTTGTTGACCAGGACGTCCAGCCCGCCGAGCTCCGCGCAGGCCGTGCCCACCGCGGCCCCGGCCGCGTCCGGGTCGGCCAGGTCGACGCCCACCGCCACCGCGCCGAGTTCGGCCGCCAGGCCGTCCAACTCGGCCGAGGGGCGGGCGAGCAGGGCGAGCCGACCGCCGTCGGCGGCCACCGCCCGGGCGATCGCCGCCCCGATCCCGCGTGAAGCTCCCGTCACCAGCACCCGTCGCCCGTTCGATCGTGTCATCCTCGGTTCCCTTCCCGATGTCCCCGGCTTCCCCGGGGTCCTTCCCCGTTCCCCGACCGCTCAGCAGTAGCGGGCGCGGTTGGAGAACGGCTGGAAGGAGGCGCCCGCCGGAGCCTGCGAACCCGCCCTGGCCGCAGGGCTGTCGGCGGCCGGAACCAACCGGTCGGGCGGCCGGGCGGGCGGGAGCCGGGGCGCGCAGCCGTTCTCCAGCACCGTTCGAGGCGGACCGGCCAGGGTGAGGGGGCGCGGGCGCGCGAGCGGCACCGACGTCCGCGCCCAGCCATGGACACGGTCGGACGAGGGAGAGTCATGGACGACGAAGAAGTTTCGGTGCTCGTGGTCGGCGGTGGCCTCGTCGGGCTGTCGGCGGCCGCCTTCCTGCGCGGCCACGGCGTCACCACGACGGTGGTCGAGCGGCACCCGGGCACCTCGGTGCTGCCCCGCGGCCGGGTGATGAACTCCCGCTCCATGGAGCTCTACCGCGCCTGCGGACTGGAACCGGTGATCCGGGCGGCGCCGCCGTCGGTGTTCGAGCGCTACCCGGAACTGGCCCGGGTCGAGACACTGGCCGGTCCGGAGGTCTACCGGGTCCGGCGCGAGGAGCCCGGCTCGGTGGCGCACCTCAGCCCGTGCGAACCCGCCTTCGTGGACCAGCAGGTGCTGGAGCCGCTCGTCCTGGAGCACGGCCGCAAACTCGGCGCCGACATCCGCTTCTCCACCCGGATGCTGGAGTTCGAGCAGGACCCGGACGGCGTCACCGCGCTGGTCGAGTCCACCGCCACCGGCCGCCGCCACCGGATCCGCGCCCGCTACCTGATAGGCGCCGACGGACACCGCTCGCCGGTCCGCCGGGAGCTCGGCATCGCGACCCACGGGCCCGGCGTGCTCCACCACGTCGCCAACATCGTCTTCGAGGCCGACCTCACCGCCCTGCTGCGCGGCCGGCTGATCTCGGTCTGCTACATCGACCGGCCCGAGGCCGGCACCCTGCTGGCCATGTTCGAACGCCAGGACCGCTGGCTGCTGATGGTGCCCTACCACCCCGAACACGGCGAGCACCTGGACGACTTCACCCCCGAGCGGTGCCTGGAACTGGTCCGCACGGCCACCGGCGACCCGACGCTCGACGCGCGGATCGTCCCCACCCTGGACGGCGCCGACCGGCCGGTCCAGGGCTGGGAACTGGCCGCCCGGGTGGCCGACCGGTTCCGGGACGGGCGGGTCTTCCTGGCCGGGGACGCCGCCCACGTGGTCTCGCCCGCCGGCGGCTTCGGCGCCAACACCGGCGTCCAGGACGCGCACAACCTGGCCTGGAAGCTCGCCGCCGTGCTGAACGGCTGGGCCGGGCCCGGCCTGCTGGACTCCTACGAGCCGGAACGGCAGCCGGTCGCCGAGACCACCTGCGCCTTCTCCGCCGCCAAGCAGCACGAGCGCAGCCGGGCCGACGGCGCCGGAGGCGGCTTCTCGCCGCTCGCCCTGACCTTCGGCTACCACTACCGCTCGACGGCGGTGATCGGCGGGCCGCCGGCGGGCACCGACCCGTGCGAGCCCGCGGACCTGGCCGGGCTCGCCGGCACCCGCGCCCCGCACGTACGGCTGGAGCGCGAGGGCGCGACCCTCTCCGCGCTGGACCTCTTCGGCGAGCGCTTCGTGCTGCTCACCGGCCGCGACGGCACCCCCTGGGCCGAGGCCGGCACCCGCGCCGCCGACCGGCTGGGGGCGCCGTTCGCCGCCCACCGGATCGGCACCGACCTCGTGGACCCGGACGGCGACTGGGGCGCCCGCTACCACCTGGGCCACACGGGGGCCGCCCTCGTCCGGCCGGACGGCTTCGTCGCCTGGCGCTCGGTCGACCACGGCGGGCGGGGCGGCGCCGCACTGGAGGGCGAACTGGCCCATGTTCTGGGCCGGTTGCTGGCCCGTACCGGGCCCTGACGGGGCTGCGCACCGCAGCGGCCGACCCGGGGACCGGGCCGGCCGCTGCGGTGCGTTCGGCGGATGCGGTGGTCAGCGGTCGGCGGCGGGCGCCAGGACCTCCAGGACGGCGCCGGACCAGGTGAAGCCGGCGCCCACGCCCAGCAGCAGCACCCGCTGCCCCGGCGCGAGCCGGCCGTCCTGCCACAGCCGGGCCAACCCGGCGAACTGGTCGGCGGGCCCCAGGTGCCCGACCGTCCGGCCCCACTCCCAGGTGGAGCGCTCCACGGGGATCCCGTAGCGGCGGAAGTAGCCGGAGTCCAGGCGGTGCAGGCCCAGGTTGGGGAGCACGAAGTGGTCGATGTCGGCGAGGTCCGTCCCGGCCTCGGCGAGCACCGTCTCCAGGGAGGTCCGTCCGCCGCGGGAGACCCGTGCGGCCGTGTACGGCATGCCGTGCCGGGCGATGAAGGCCTTCTGCCAGACGCCCATGTCGATCGGCCGGCGGTGGGTGAACGGGGCGTCCGCGAACAGGTCGTCACCCCGGTGCATGCCCTCCAGTCCGGGCTCGGAGTGCGACACCAGCGCGACGATCCGGGCGAAGCCGGGCCTGCGGGTGACCACCACGGCGGCCGCGCCGTCCGCGTAGAACGTCCCCGGATCGGTGCGCCAGCGGTCGAAGCCGGGCGGGCTGAAGCGGTCCCCGGCGGTCAGCAGCGCGGCCCGGTCCTCGGGGGCGCCGTCCAGGTAGTGGCAGGCGAGGTCCAGCGCGGCCATGCCGCCGTTGGACATCTGCCGCACCTCCATCGCCGGGCAGTGGCTCGACCCGGCGACCTCCCGCTGGACGAAGGAGGGGGCCGGCCACTCGTCCAGCCCCTGGTAGTACGCGGTGGCGTGCAGCAGCAGCGCGAGGTCGGCGGGATCGCGCCCGGCCGACCGCAGCGCGGCGCGCGCCGCCCGTACGGTCATCTCGGGCGCCGAGAGGGTGTCGGAGACCCGCACCGACACCATCCGGGTGGACGACTCCAGCTCCGGCTCGCACCAGCCCGCGCGGACGGCGTCGCGCACGGCCACGGGCGGCGGCAGATGGAGGGCGGCGCCGGCGATGAACAGGCCCTCGAACCTCATCCTCACTCCGATGTCGACGGGTTGACGTGTCTGCGGGTCGCCGCTTCGCTTCGCTTCGTCGCGGCGGGGTGCCGGACCGGGGGTGGGCGCTGTCGGCCCCGCCGGTCCGGCACCGTGCCGTGGTGGTCGGCCAGGACGACGCCGGCCGGCGGCTTGTGGCGCACGCCCGGGGGTCGTCCTCCGTCGACCGTCCCGCGGGTTCCGCGTGGGTCGGTCGGGACTCATCCTGGGCCGGGGGCTTCGACCTCGCGTGGAGCGTCGTTCGAGGCCGGGCCGGGCCGGTCGGACGGCCGTCGTCCGCCGGTCGAACGCCGGTCGAACGCCGGTCGAGACGGTCTCGACCCGGGGCGGGGAGCATCGGCGCCACTGACCCGCCCCTGGAAGGACGGACCGTGATGACGACACTCCCCGGCCGGACCACCGCCACCACCGCCCCCGCCGCCACCGCAGCGACCACCGCGACCCCGGCGACCGCCGGCGGTGACGACGGCCCCGGCACCGGACCGCGTCCGGTGGTGCTGCTGCTGCCCGGCCAGGGCGCGCAGTACGAGGGGATGGCGGTGGGCCTGTACGACGCCGAGCCGGTGTTCACCGCCGCGATGGACGAGGTCTTCGAGCTGATGGGCCCCGAGGGCCGCCGGGTGCGCGCGGACTGGCTGAGCGACCGTCCGGCGGTGCCGCTGGACGACGTGACCCGCGCCCAGGCCCTGCTGTTCGCCGTGGACCACGCGCTGGCGCGGCTCGTGCTGTCCTGGGGGGTCCGGCCCGCGGCGGTGCTCGGGCACAGCGTCGGCGAGGTGGTCGGCGCGGTCCTGACCGGGGTGCTGGACCTCCCGGACGCGGTCCGGCTGCAGATGGACCGGATCTCCCGGATCAGCGCCGCCCCGCCCGGCGGGATGCTCGCGGTGGCCGCCCGGCGCGAGGAACTGGCGCCGTACCTGAGCGAGCAGGTGGTGGTGGGCGTGGTCAACGGTGCCAGGCAGTGCGTGCTGGCCGGACCGGAGGCCGAACTCGCCCCGGTGGAGGCCGGGTTGCGGGCGGACGGGTTCCTCTGCCGGCGCACCCGGGCGGTCCAGGGTTTCCACAGCCCCAGCCTCGCGGCCGCCGCCGCGCAGTCGCTGCCGACGGTGGCCGCCCTGCGGCTGTCGCCGCCGAGCCCGACCCTGTTCTCCGGCTACACGGCCGGGCCGCTCTCGCCCGAACAGGCCACCGACCCGGCGTTCTGGGCCGGGCAGCCGGCCGCACCGGTGCTGTTCGGACCGGCCCTCGGCCGCCTGCTGGACACCGGCCGGTACGTGCTCGTCGAGGCCGGCCCGGGGCAGGGCCTCACGGCGCTGGCACGGCGTCGGCCGGCCGTCTCCTCCGGGCGCAGCGCGGCGGTCCCCACCCTGCCGGCCCGGCGCGGCGCGCCCGCCGACGACCGGCGGACGGTGCTGGCGGCGGCCGCGTTCCTGCGGGCGGAGGGGCACGGGTCGGTACCCGCCGAGCCCGCCCCGGCCTGACGCCGGCGCGCGGTGACGGCCGACGCGCGGTGACCGTCGGCGGATGACGACGGCCGGCGGAGGACGACGCCGACGCGCGGCCCGGAACGCGCCGGGCCCGGCCCGCGGCTCGCGGACCGGGCCCGGCGCGGTGGCGCCCGGGTCAGGGCCGGACGACCAACTCGCTGCCGACGACCCCGCCCTCGGCCACCGCGCGCTCCAGGAGGCCCACCAGGCGGGCCGGCGCCGGCATGGCCGCGTTCTCGTCCCGCAGCCGGCCGGCGCTCTCCCGGTGGCCGGGCACGGTGAGCAGCGCGGTGACGGCCTCCGCGACGGCGTCGACGTCCGGGCCGTCCGGGACGTCCAGGGTCAGGCCGGCGCCGACCTCGGTGATCCGCTCCGCCCAGTGGTCCTGGATCGCGGTGTGCGGGACGACCAGCTGGGGCAGCCCGGTGACCGCGCTGATCATGCCGGTGCCGACCCCGCCGTGGTGGACCACCGCGTCACAGGTCGGCAGCAGCGTGCTCATCGGGAAGGCGCTCAACAGCCGGACGCCGTCCGGCAGATCGGCCGCGGAGACGTCGTGGTGGCCGGCGACCGTGACGACCGCCTCGGCCCCGGCCCGCCGCACGCCCTCGGCCAGCCGCCCCACCAGGCCGGTCAGGGCGGTGGTGGTCACCCCGCCGGTGACGCAGACCCGCGGCCGCTCCGGCCGGTCCAGCAGCCACTCGGGCAGCACCAGCGGCCCGTTGTACGGCACCAGCCGCATCGGCGCCCACGGCACCGGGTGCGGCGAGCGCAGGGTCTGCGGGCAGGGGTCGATCCAGGCCTCCGGCGCGAACCGGGGCTCGACGCCGAAGCGTTCGAAGAGCCGGGCGAAGGGCGCCCGGAGGTCCTCGTCCCGTTCGAAGTCGAAGCCGAAGGAGAACCCCCAGGTGTGGCCGAAGGCCGGGACCTTCACCGCCGCCGCGGTGACCAGTCCGGCCAGCGCGACGGTGTCGTACACGACCACGTCGGGCCGCCAGGCGCGGGCGAGGGCGACCAGGTCGTCGGTCATCGCGTCGGCGGAGGTGATCTGCCGGGTGCCGAGCAGCCGCCGGGCCTCCCGGTCGAGCCGTTCGGGGTTGCTGACCCAGCCGGAGGCCAGGTGGCGGGGGCCGCCCGTGGAGGCGAGGCCCCGGTGGGCGGACTGCGCCGTACGGATGGCGTCCTCGTCGCCGACCGGGGCGACGGTGAGCCCGGCCGCGGTGAGGAACCCGGTCGCGGCCGGACGGGAGGCCACCAGCACCTCGTGGCCGGCGACTTGGCAGGCCCAGCTGAGCGGGGTGATCCACGGCAGGTGCGCCCCTGCGGTGGCCACGAACAACACGCGCATCCGCTACTCCCATCGGTCGGTTCTGCTCGGACGTGCGCCGGTCAGCCTGGACCGGTCCGCTCGCGGTCCGTTCGAGGGGCGCGTCCCCTCGAACGGCTCTCAACCCGTGCCCCAAGGAGGCCTGGCACCGTCCCGGTACCCGGGTGCGGGTCGCACCCACCGGACGGAGGAGAAGACCTGTGACCACGTCCAGCCCACCTGCCCGTCGTGGCAGCGCCACGGCCGGCGCTCCGCTGGCGGCGATCGCGGACCGGCTCGGCGGCCCCCGGGTGGACCACCTGCTGAGCCGCGCGGCGGCCCTGGCCCCGGACCGCGCCGCGCTGCGCACCCCCGACGGGTCGGTGCTGACCTTCGGCCGGCTCGACGGGCAGGTCGACGCCTTCGCGGCCGCCCTGCACGCCCTGACGCCCGGTCCGGAGGCGGTGGTGGCGGTCGCGGCCGAGCTGTCCCCGGCGTTCCCGGTCGCGTACTACGGGACCGCGCGGGCCGGCCGGGTCGCCGCGCTCGTCAACCCGCTGCTGCGGGAGGACGCCCTGGTGCACGTGCTGGCCACCTCGGGTGCGCGCACGGCGGTGCTGACGCCCGAGGTGTACCGGCGGGTGCGTACCGTCCGCGACCGCCTGCCGCGGCTGGAGACGGTGCTGCTGACCTCCGGCGCGGCGGAGGACGAGGGCGTGCCGCTCCTGGCCGAGGTGCTGGCCGCCGCGGCCGGGCGCCCGCTCCCGGAGGCCGCGGCGGATCCCGGGGCGGTGGCCAACCTGCTGTTCACCAGCGGCACCACCGGCGCGCCCAAGGCGGTCGAGCTGACCCACCTCAACCTGACCGTCAACGCGGCGCAGACGGCCCACGCCCACGGCCTGGACGCCGCGTCGGTGGTCTTCAACTACCTGCCGACCTACCACCTGATGCACCTCAACGCCGCGGTGCAGGCCGGCGCCACCCAGCTGCTGTGGACCGACCCGGACGTGCCGGGCTCGCTCGCCGCCGCCCGGGAGGGCGCCGTCACGCACTACTACAGCCTGCCGATGCGGCTGTCCCGCCTCGCGGCCGATCCCGCGGCGGACGGGGCGGTCCCGACGCTGCGGGCGATCCTCTCCGGCGGCTCGGCCCTGCCGCCGGAGGCGACGCGCGGCCTGACCGCCCGCTTCGCGGTGCCGGTGGTGCAGGGCTACGGGCTGGCCGAGGCGTCCCCGCAGACGCACTTCGACCGGCTGGACGACCCGCGCGCCGGCTCCTGCGGGCCGCCGTCGGCCGGCACCGAGTCGCGGATCGTCCACGTCGACACCCGGGCGGAGCTGCCGGTGGGGGAGCGGGGCGAGATCCAGGTCCGCGGGCCGCAGCTGATGAAGGGGTACCTGGGCGCCGAGCCCGGCGCGCACCTGGACGCCGGGGGGTGGTTCTCGACCGGCGACATCGGCTACACGGACGAGGACGGCTGCCTGTTCGTCGTCGACCGGATCAAGGACGTCTTCAAGTGCGACAACTGGCTGGTGTCGCCGACCGAGGTCGAGGGGGTGCTCCGGCAGCGGCCCGAGGTCGCGGACAGCGTGGTGGTCGACCGCCCGGACCGCTTCAGCGGCTCGGTGGCGTACGCGCTGGTGGTGCTCGCGAAGCCGTACGCGGACGAGGAGGGGGCGGCGCTGGCGGCCGTGCGGGGCGCGAACGCGCGGATGCCGTACTACCAGCACCTGCGGTACGTGGAGGTGGTGGAGGTCATCCCGCGCTCGCAGAACGGCAAGGTCCAGCGGCGGGAGATCCGGGACGCGGTCCACGGCCGGGACCTGCCGGAGCCCTCCGCGGAGGGGCCGCTGGAGGTGACCCGGGCCGCCAGCCGGGGGTGAGCGCGGACACGGGACCGGCCCGGCGACCACCGTTGGTCGCCGGGCCGGTCCCGCGCCCCCCGGCCGTTCGCAACCGGCTGCCCCGGCAGCGCGTCGGCCGTCGTCGGTGCCGGGAGCGGTCAGGGTTGTCGGCCGGCCGTCAGCGGGGTTCCCCGGGTGCGGGTGGGGACCGGGATCAGTGACGCGGCGACGGCCTTGTTCACCGCGTCGATCCGGGACACCGCGCCCAACTTGCCGAAGACGTTGCGCAGATGACGCTTGACGGTGCCCTCGGCGATGCCGAGCCGGGAGCCGATCTGGAAGTTCGTCAGCGCCTGGGCGGCGAGCACGAGGACTTCGAGTTCCCGGTCCGACAGTGTGACCGCGGCCTGTCGGCTGAGCTGGGCGAGGCTGTGCTGGGAGACGGCGAGGGTCGACTGGTCGCGGCTGTAGACCCCGCGGATGGCCGCGAGCAGTTCGTACCGGCTCACGCTCTTGAGCATGAAGCCGCGCACGCCGAGGTCCAGCAGGTCGCGGACGTCGGCGGGCCGGTCGCTCATGCTCAGGACGATGACCCGGGCGTCGGGGGAGACCGTGGCGATCCGCCGGACCGCCTCGGCGACCTCCGAGTCGAGCAGTTCGCCGCCCAGCAGGACGACGTCGGGCGCGGTGGCGGCGACGAGGGTGACGGCTTCGTCGATGTCGCCGGTGTCGCCGACCACCGCGAGGTCGGGTTCGGCGGAGAGGACCTGCCGCAGCGACTGCCGTAGCAGGGTGTGGTCGTCGATGAGCAGTACCCGGGCGGGCTCAACCGGTTTCATTTCGACACCGTTCTGCCGTTGGGACGGACCGGGTTACTGACGATCTTTCCAGCAGGTCGGCCGGGAGCGCTTCGAATACCGGCGGGTAGTGATCCGCTTCGTTGGTGAAGAGAAGCCTCCGCGCATTCTGTGGTCGACATGACGGTTCTTCTCCCCCGTTCTGGGGCTCTGGGTCGATAGGTCGATCGTGCGTGGATCTTGTTGCTTGACCCTGCCACGGAGGAGTATTACCTGACAATACGAAGACTGTCTGATTGTCTGCCTGCTCAGCGAATACTCAGGGAAAAACCGACCGGCCGGCCGTTCAGGCGAGGTCGTCCCGGGTGACCCTGCGGTCCGTCACGACCCAGGAGTCACCGACCGGCTCCAGCAGGTCCACGCAGACCGTCGAGCGGTGCACCGTCGCCTCGCCGCCGCGCGGCACCTCCAGGACCAGCGCGTAGCAGGTCGCCCGGAGCCGGCCCGACTCCGCCGGCTCGGTGGTCAGCATGCCCACCCAGTGGCGGTGCACCACGCCCGCCTCGGCGAGCCGCCGGGAGGCCTCCTTCGCCGCGGCCGCGATGTTGCCGCGGCCGCGCACCGGCGCGGGCAGGCCGTTGGCGGCGAACACCCCGTCCTCGGCGAAGGTGGCCGCCCACGCGTCGGTGGCGCCGGTGTCGAGCAGCCGCATCTGGCGGGCGTAGAAGTGCTGGACGCGCAGGTAGGTGTCGGTGTCGGCGAGCGGGGCGACCTCGTGGGCTGTCATCGGGCTTCCTCTCGGGACGGCGGGCGGTGCCTGCGGGTGAGGGGGGCGAACGCTGACCGACCCTCGCAGGGCGGCCTGGAGATCTCTTGGAGCTGCGGTCCAGCCCGGCGGCCGACGGCCCGCCGTTCCGCCCCGCCTTGAGGGTGTCTTGAACCGGTCCCGGGAGAGTCCGCCGGAGTGTGACGACGCACAGCCCCGCGCGCGACCGCGGCGGGGACACCGGCGGGAAGGCGGAGACATGGCGGAACAGAAGGAGCGGGTCGCGCTGGTCACCGGCGGCACGAGCGGGATCGGGCTCGCGGTGGCCGAGGAGCTGGGACGGCGCGGCGACCGGGTGTTCGTCTGCGCGCGCACCGGGGACGACGTGGCGGCCACGGTCGAGCGGCTCCGGGAACAGGGGATGGAGGTGGACGGCGTCGGCTGCGACGTCCGCTCCACCGAGCAGATCGCCGTCGCCGTCGCCGCGGCGGTGGAGCGCTTCGGGCCGATCGGGATCCTCGTGAACAACGCCGGCCGGGGCGGCGGCGGGATTACGGCCGAGATTCCGGACGAGACCTGGTGCGACGTGATCGAGGTGAATCTCAACGGCGTATTCCGAATGACCCGCGAGGTGCTCGCCCGCGGCGGCATGCGGGACGGGAGCTGGGGGCGAATCATCAATATCGCGTCGACCGGCGGAAAACAGGGCGTGGTGCTAGGAGCTCCCTATTCCGCTTCCAAGCACGGTGTCGTCGGATTTACCAAAGCTTTGGGGCTGGAACTGGCCAAAACCGGGATCACCGTGAACGCGGTGTGTCCCGGTTACGTGGAGACGCCGATGGCCGACCGGGTCCGGCAGGGCTACGCCGCCCACTGGGGCGTGACCGAGGCCGAGGTGCTGGAGAGGTTCGAGGCGAAGATCCCGCTCGGCCGCTACAGCACGCCGCAGGAGGTCGCCGCGATGGTCGGCTACCTCACCACCGAGGCCGCCGACCCGGTCACCGCCCAGGCGATCAACGTCTGCGGCGGGCTCGGCAACTACTGATCCCGGCACCCGGCACCCGGCACCCGGCACCCGGCACCCGGGCCACCCGGGCCGCCGGGCCGCCCGGGACCCCGTCGGACCCCACGGAAGGAGGGCCACCGTGCCCGCGCAGGACATCCGCCACACCGACCACCGCATCCTCGTCTCCGCGCCCGCCGAGACGCTCTACCGGCTCGTCGCCGACGTCGGCGGCTGGCCGCACCTGTTCACGCCCACCGTCCACGCCGAGCGGGTGGACGGCGACGACCGCCGGGAGCGGATCCGGATCTGGGCCTTCGCCAACGGCGAGGTGCGGACCTGGACCTCGCTGCGCGAACTCGACCCGGCCGCCCGGCGGGTGGAGTTCCGCCAGGAGGTCTCGCAGGCGCCGGTGGCGTCGATGACCGGCAGCTGGGCGATGAACCCCGCGGCCGACGGCCGGACCGAGGTGGTGCTCGGCCACACCTTCGCCGCCGTCGGGGACGGCGCGTCGGACCTCGACTGGATCGACCGGGCCGTGGACCGCAACTCCCGCTCGGAGCTGGACTGCCTGCGGGAGATCGCCGAGCGCGACCCCGGACTCGACGAACTGCTGCTCTCCTTCGACGACACCGTGCTCGTCCGGGGCCCGCGCGCGGAGGCCTACGAGTTCATCCGCCGCTGCGACCTCTGGCCCGATCGGCTGCCGCACGTGGCCCGGCTGGAACTGACCGAACCGGAGGACGGCATCCAGCGGATGGTGATGGACACCCGCGCGCCGGACGGGACGACGCACACCACCGAGTCGGTCCGGGTCTGCCTGCCGGACCGGATCGTCTACAAGCAGACCGTCCTGCCCCCGATCATGGCGGCGCACACCGGCGCGTGGACCTTCGAGGAGACCGCCGAGGGCGTCGCCGCGACCTCCCACCACACCGTGGTCCTGCGGGCCGAGGCGGTGCCCGCCCTGCTCGGCCCCGACGCCACCCTGGAGCAGGCCCGCACCGCGGTGCGCGCCGCCCTCGGGGCCAACAGCCGCACCACGCTGGAGCACGCCCGGGCGCTGGTCGAGCGCGGGGCGAGCACCGGGCCGGGCCGGTGACCGACCTGGAGGCCGAGGTCTGCGTCGTCGGCGCGGGCCCGGCCGGCCTCACCCTCGCCCTGCTGCTCGCCCGCTCCGGCGTGGACGTCGTCCTGGTCGAACGCTCGCGCTCGTTCGAGCGGCAGTTCCGCGGCGAGATCCTCCAGCCCGGCGGGATGACCCTGCTCGACCGGCTGGGCGTGCTGGCCGGCGCGCGCGAGCGCGGCAGCCACGAGCACGACCGGTTCGTGCTGACGGAACGCGGCCGGACACTGATCGACGGCGACTACCGGCGGCTGCCCGGCCCGTTCAACTGCCTGCTGAGCATCCCCCAGCGGCACGTGCTGGAGGAACTGCTCGACCGCTGCCGGGAGTTGTCCGGATTCCGCTACCTGGAGGGCGCCAAGGTCGGCGCCCTGCACACCGAGGACGGCCGGGTCCGCGGCGTGGTCGCCTCCGGCCGCGGCGGCGAACAGACGGTCCGGGCCCGCTGGACGGTCGGCGCCGACGGCCGCTACTCCAAGGTGCGCCGACTGGCCGGGATCGACGCCGGCCGGCTGGACGTCTTCGACCAGGACGTCCTCTGGTTCAAACTGCCCGCCGACGCAAGGCCGTTGAACGAGGTCCGGATCTTCCGGGCCGGCGGGAACCCGGTCCTCGCGTACACCGCCGTGCCGGACGCGATCCAGGTCGGCTGGACCCTCCCGCACGGCGGCTACCGCCCGCTCGCGGCCCAGGGTGCCGAAGCCGTACGGGAGTTGATCTGCGCCGCGATGCCGATGTACGCCGACCAGGTCCGCGAACGGATCACCGCACTCGGCGACCTGACGCTGCTGGACGTCTTCTCGGGCGTCGCCCGGGAGTGGGTGCGGGAGGGGCTGGTGCTGATCGGCGACGCCGCCCACACCCACAGCCCGATCGGCGCCCAGGGGATCAACCTCGCCGTCCAGGACGCGGTGGCCCTCCACCCCGCGCTGCTCGCCTCCCTGGCGGCCGGCGGGGAGAGCGGCCCGGTCCGCAGGTACGCCGCCGCCCGGCACCGCGACATCGCGCGGATCATGCGCATCCAGCGCCTGCAGAGCCGCGGCATGCTCTCCTCCGGCCGCGCGGCCGGAGCGCTGCGGCCCCTCCTCGCGCCGCTGCTCTCCCGCTCGCCGCTCTACCGCGCGGTGCTGGCCGAACTGGCCTTCGGCAACCGCGCCATCGACGTGGCACCCGCCGCCGCCGTCCACAACTCCCAGACCCAGGAGCAGTGATGCAGCTGATCGACCTCTCCTCACCGGTGGACGCGACGTTCTGGGAGCCGGACCCGGTCACCCACGTCACCATGTCGCCGCGCGAGGGCGCCCTGCACATGGCCGAATCGATGCGGGAGCACTTCGGCGTCGACTTCGACGTGGACGACCTCCCGGACGGCGAGTTCCTCAACAACGACACCTTCACCCTCACCGTCCACACCGGCACCCACATCGACGCGCCCGCCCACTACGGCACCCGCGCCTCCTACCGGGACGGCGGCCCCCGCACGATCGACCGGCTCCCGCTCGACTGGTTCCACCGGCCCGCCTTCGTCCTCGACCTCACCAAGGCCGGAACCGGGGCCGTCGGCGCCGACCTGCTCGCCGAGGAGCTCGACCGGATCGGCTACACGCCGGCCCCGATGGACATCGCCCTGCTCAACACCGGCGCGGACCGCCACCTCGGCACCCCCGCCTACTTCTCCGACTTCGCCGGCCTCGACGGCCCCGCCGTGCACTTCCTGCTGGACCTCGGCGTCCGGGTGATCGGCACCGACGCCTTCAGCCTGGACGCGCCGTTCCCGTACATCCTGAACACCTACCGGGAGACCGGCGACCGCTCGGTGCTCTGGCCGGCCCACTTCGCCGGCCGCGACCGCGAGTACTGCCAGATCGAACGGCTCGCCAACCTCGACACGCTGCCCCGCCCGTACGGCTTCACCGTCTCCTGCTTCCCGGTCAAGCTGGCGCGGGCCGGCGCCGGCTGGTCCCGCGCCGTCGCGCTGCTGGAGGACTGAACCGTGCGGACCACCTCCCTGGGCCGGTCCGGGCCGGCCGTCTCGGCGCTCGGCCTCGGCGGGCTCCCGCTGGCCGGCGCCTACGGCCCGGCGGACGACCCCGCCGCGATCGTCCGGCACGCCCTCGACCTCGGCGTGACCCTCTTCGACACCGCCGACTACTACGGCCGCGGGGCCGGCGAGGAGATCCTCGGCCGCGCCCTCGGCCGCCGGGGCACCGCCGGCCGTGGCAGCGGCGTCGTCCTCGCCACCAAGACCGGCATCCTCCACCGCGACGGCGGCCCGCCCGGCCTCGACGGCAGCCCCGAACACCTGCGCCGGGCCTGCGAGGCCTCGCTGCGCCGCCTGGGCACCGACCGGATCGACCTCTACCACCTCGCCAGGATCGACCCGCAGGTGCCGGTGGAGGAGTCCATGGGCGCGCTGGCGGAGCTGGTCGCGGCCGGCAAGGTCGGCCGGGTGGGCCTGTGCGAGGCCGCGCCCGCCACGCTGCGCCGGGCGCACGCCGTCCACCCGGTCAGCGTGCTGCAGACCGAGTACTCGCTCTGGGAACGGCACGTGGAGGCGGAGATCCTGCCCGCCTGCCGGGAGTTGGGCGTCACCCTGGTCGCCTACCGGCCGCTCGGTTCGGGCCTGCTGGCCGGCCGCCGGACCGACCCGCGGACGCTGCCCCCCGGCGACTTCCGCCACCGCGACCCCCGGTTCGCCCCCGGCAACCTGGGCCCCAACCTGGCGCTGGCCGACGCGCTCACCGCACTGGCCCGGCAGGCCGGCACCGGCCCGGCCGAACTCGCCCTCGCCTGGCTGCTCTCGCACGACGGCGTCCTGCCGATCCCCGGCACCCTGGACCGCGCCCACCTGGAAGCCGACCTCGGGGCCGCGGAGCTGCGGCTGGACGAGGCCGTCGCCGAGGCCCTGGACGGCCTGCTGCCCCCGCACGGCCCGGCCGGCGAGCGCTACCCGCCGGGCCTGCTGGCCACGGTCGACCGCGGCTGACCGACCGTCAAGAGCGAGGGCCCGAGCCGTTGTCCACGGCTCGGGCCCTCGCTCCGTCGGTGGCTCAGGACGCCGGCACGGTGCTCTCGAAGCAGTGCAGGTACGGGCCGATCTGCCGCACCCCGCCGAGCTCCAGCCCGGCGTCGGCGATCAGGGCGGACAGGCCGGCCCGGGTGTGCTTCTTGCCGCCCACGTTGAGCAGGAGCAGCAGGTCCATCGCGGTGGTGAACCGCATCTCCGGGCTGCCGTCCACCAGGTTCTCGATCACCACGACCCGGGCGCCGGCCGGCGCCGCGGCCCGGACGTTGCGCAGGGTGGTCACGGTGCTCTCGTCGTCCCACTCCAGGATGTTCTTCAGGAGGTAGAAGTCGGCCTTCACCGGGATGCTGTCGCGGCAGTCGCCCGGCAGCAGCGTCGCCCGGTCCGCGAGGGCGCCGCCGGGGCGCAGCCGCCCGTCCGCGCCGGCGACCACGTCGGGCAGGTCGAGCAGGGTGCCCCGCAGCTGCGGGTGGCGCTCCAGCAGCGTGGCCAGGACCAGGCCCTGACCGCCCGCGATGTCCGCGAACGTGGCGGCCCCGCCGAGGTCGAGGACGTCCGCCACCGTCCTGGCGGACAGCCGGCTGGACTCCGTCATGGCGCGGTCGAAGATCTCGGCGGACGCGGGGGCGTCCTCGTGGAGGTAGGTGAAGAACTCCTTGCCGAACACGTCCTGGAAGACGCCCTTGCCGGTGCGCACCGACTCGTCGAGCAGGCCCCACACCGCCCAGGTCCACGGTTCGGTGGCCCACAGGACCATGTTGCGCAGGCTGCGCGGGGCGTCCTCGCGCAGCAGCCGGGACGCCTCGGTGTGGGCGAAGCCGTCCGGGCCCTCGGTGAGGACGCCGTGGGCGACCAGCGCCCGCAGCAGCCGCAGCAGCGTCCCGGGTTCGGCGCCGACGGCGGCCGCGAGCTCCTCGGCGGTGGTCGGGTGCTCGCCGATGCCGTCCGCGACGCGCAGCCGGGCCGCCGCCCGGACGGTCGCCGCGTACGCGCCGCTCATGGCCAGTTCGCGAAGTCGCATCACGGCGGTGAAGCCGGAGGCCTCGGTGTCGTTCATCTGTGCTGCCTCTCCTCAACTCGGGCGGGATCCCGGACGGGTCCGGGCGGCTCGGACGTACGGAGCGGCGGCCGGGAACGCGGGCTCCCGGCCGCCGCGGTGCGGTCGTCGGCTACTGGCCGGCGGGGAACGCGGGGATTTCGAGGCAGGGCTCGAACTCGGCGGTGGCGTGCTTCATCAGCAGGCCCACCCGGTCGCGGAACCCGGCGCCCTGGAGGGCCGCCGCGTGGGCCTCGCGGCTCTCCCAGGTGCCGGTCTCGATCAGGACGTTCTCGTCCTTCAGCGACTTGTACAGGGTGTGCGACACGAAGCCGGGACGGCTCTTCATGTAGCCGGTGATCTCGCCCAGCAGCCGCTCGAACTCGGCCCGGTCACCGGTGACGGTCAGCTTGTTGACGATGGTCAGCATGGTTCCTCCTGAAGGGGTTCGGTACGGACGGGCGGTGCGCCGTCCCGGTGCGGACGGCGCGTCGTGCCGTCCCGGTACGGGTGTCGCGTTGGTGCGCGGCGCCGGGGTCAGTCGAGCTCCCGGTGGCCGATCGCGAGGTACTCCCGCAGTTCCTTGCCGGGGTGGTTGCGGGCCCATTCGCCGACCTCGCGCATCTTCGCCGGGGTCGGGTCGATGAAGCGGGTGGCGGGGTCGGTGAAGCCGAGCGCGGGGAGCATCCAGTCGGACTCCCGGATCCGCGCCTGCATCCGCTGCGCGGCCTCCTCGCTGGCGAGTTCGCCGGCCTCGACCTGCTCGCAGACCTCGACCAGTTCGGTGAACAGCTCGTGGTAGAAGTCGGTCGGGCACCACAGGCCGGGGTAGCGGTCGTCGTCGAGGGCGC
The DNA here is from genome assembly GCF_040303045.1 of Kitasatospora sp. NPDC096140. NCBI lineage: Bacteria > Bacillati > Actinomycetota > Actinomycetes > Kitasatosporales > Streptomycetaceae > Kitasatospora > Kitasatospora sp. NPDC096140. The sequence continues at coordinate 35,029 of NZ_JBEOUW010000013.1, read as the reverse complement.
GGCAGTGCGCGTCGTCGCCGGTGGCGACGGTGCGGGCGATCGCGGTGGCCAGCCGGCGGCCGCCGAGGATGCTGGCGCTGCCCCAGAGCCGGAACACGCAGTCCCACAGCCGGTGGTCGGCGAAGGCGATGAACGAGGAGTTGACCAGTTTGTCGTTGTAGTCGAGCAGGCCCTGCTCCAGGCGCTCGACGTACTCGAAGCGCTCGGGGGCGAAGTCGTCCTCGCGCAGCGCGTCCATGAGCCGCCAGGACAGGGTGTTGATGATCTCGCAGGTGTTGGCCAGGCCGCGGGAGAACAGCGGGTCGAGGAAGCCGGCCGCGTGCGACATCAGGCACCAGCGGTCGCCGACGGTGCGGCTGGAGGAGTACTGCATCCGTCCGGTGCGCACCCACTCGCGCACCGGGCGGGCGCCGGCCAGGTGGCGCTCGACCGCGGGGAAGCGCCGCACGTGCAGCCAGAACTCCTCCTCCGGGGTGAGGTCGGAGCGCTCGGGGTAGGTGCGCGGGTCGATCTGGATGCCCACGCTGCACAGCGGGTTGGTGGCGTTCTCGTGGTTGTCGAAGGGGATGACCCACATCCAGCCGCGGTCGAAGATGTGGTGCATCGTCCCGTCGTTCCAGCGCTCCGGGGGGCGCTGGCCGGCGGGCACGTCGATGTGGTCGTCGTACGGCTGGACGCCGACGAAGTGGGTGAAGATGGACCGGGCCTGGTGCTTGAGCCGGGTCGGCACCTCGCGCAGGTCCTCCTGGTGGGCCAGCGGGGAGCGGAAGCCGCTCGCGTCCACGAGGTAGCGGCCCTCGTACACCGTGCCGTCGGCGCCGGCGACCGAGACGCCGTCCTTGCGCAGGTCCAGGCGCTCGACCCGGAAGTTCTGCCGGGCGTCGCAGCCGTAGCGGACGGCGGTGTGGAACATGTAGGCGTCGGTGTCCTGGCGGAAGTAGTGCGCGGCGTAGCCGATGACCTCGGGGATCCGCAGCTGGTTGCTCTGGGCCGGGTCCGGCTCCGCGCCCTCCTGGTGGATCTGGAAGCCGAAGTTGGTCTTCTGGCCGTGGGAGCTGCTGACGTGCTTGATGGTGTCCGGGAAGCTCGCCAGGTAGCCGATCTCCGGGACGTCGTAGCGCTGGGCGATCAGCCGCAGCAGCGCCAGGGTCTGGCCGATCGTCGACTCGCCGATGGCGAAGCGCGGGTGCTGGGCGCCGTCGAGCAGCAGGGTGCGGAATCCGTGCCGCGCGAGGATCGAGCCCAGCATCGTGCCGGACAGCCCGGTGCCGACGATGATCACGTCGTACGGTTCGGCGGTTCCGGCGGTTCCGGCGGGGTCGGCGGGTTTCACGGGCGACTCCAGTCTCGTGGTCGGTTCCCGACATCGGGTGCGGGGACGGGCGGCGGTGGGGGCGGGTCCGGGCGTGGGGGCGGTCAGGGTCGGTCGGCCGGGGTCAGTCGGGCAGGGTGAGGCCGGCCCGGCGGGCGGCCTCGTCGAGCACGTCCTCGTCGAGCCGCTCGCCGCGGGCGGCCACGTACGCGTCCGGCCGGACGAGGATCCAGCCGCCCGGCCGGCCGCCGAGCGCGGCCGTCAGCCGGGGGTCGTGGGGCAGCGGGGCCGGGTGGCCCGCGCCGTCCTCCGCCGCGGTGCGGACGGTGCGGACGGACAGCCAGTCCTTGTGCCGGTCGGCCAGGGCGGCGGCCGGTTCGCCGGTGTGCGCCGCGCCCGGGCCGGAGAAGACCAGCAGGGTCCAGCCGGGGTCGCGCAGCTCGGCGAGCAGCGCCTGCCAGCCGGGCGTCGCGGAGTGCCGCTCGTCGACCTGGGTGATCCGCTCGCCGGGCGCCGGCCCGGAGCGGGCGCCGGCGGGGGACGGCACGGTCAGCGGGCTGAGGCCGTAGTGCAGGTTGAGGCCGGAGATGCCGCCCAGGAAGCCGCGCTGCACCCGGGCGCGCAGCGGGTGGACGGTGCGCAGGACCCCGAAGAGCAGCGGGAGCAGCCGGTCGGCGACCGGGTTCTTCAGCTGGATCATCCGGGTGGCCCGCTTGGTGGTGGCGAGCAGTGCGGCGCCCACCGGCACCCGCTCCGCGGTGTAGCTGTCCAGCAGGCCCTCCGCGGCCTGGCCGTGCACCACCATGGCGAGCTTCCAGGCCAGGTTGTAGGCCTCCTGGATGCCGGTGTTCATGCCCTGGCCGGAGGCCGGGCTGTGCACGTGGGCGGCGTCGCCGACCAGCAGGCAGCGCCCGACCCGCATCCGGTGGACCATGCGCTGCTGGAAGGTGAAGACCGAGACCCACCGGGGCGGGCCGACCCGGAAGGGCACCCCGGTGCCGGCCGAGAGCATCCGGGTCAGCCGGTCGGCGACGGTGTGCGGGTCGGTGCTGCGGTCGCGCGGCGAGGTGTCCAGCATCCGCCAGCGGCCGGGCTCGGTGAGCGGCACCGCCATCAGCGTCACCCCGCCGGTGCGCACCCAGTAGATGCTGTCGGCGGGCAGCGCGGTCTCCACCCGGGCGTCGGCGAGCATCCAGGTCTCGGCGCTCTCGCCCTCCAGGGGGACGCCGAGGGTCTTGCGGACCAGGCTGTGGCCGCCGTCGCACCCCAGCAGCCACGGCGTGCCGATGTGCTCCCGGGCCCCGCCCGGCAGCTCCAGCCTGGCCCGGACGAAGCCGTCCTCCTGGGCGAGTTCGGTCAGCCGGGTGCCCCACTCCACCTCGACCCCGAGCCGGGCCAGGGCGCCGCGCAGGACCCGCTCGGTGTCGGCCTGGTCGACCGCGAGGGTGAACGGGAAGCGGGTGGGGGTGGCCGAGTAGTCGGCGTCGAGCCGGGCCATCCGCCGGCCCCGCTGGTAGAGCGTGAAGGCGGTGATCCGGCGGCCCGCGGCCAGCATCTCGTCCACGATGCCCATGTGGTCGTAGACCTCAAGGGTGCGCGGGTGCGTGGCGATGGCGCGGCTGGTCGTGGGCGGCTCGTCGCGGGCGTCCACGATCCGCACGCGCAGCCCGCGGCGGGTCAGTTCATGGGCCGCCGCCAGGCCGACCGGTCCCGCGCCCACCACGAGCAGCGGGGCGTGCGGCCGACTGGTCGGATCCGTCGTCATACGGCTCACCTCCTCGGCAACGTTCGCGTTCCGGCCGATGCTGGCGACGGCCGTTCGAGGGACGGACGAGGCCGGATGGGCGTCGGCCGGAGCGGGTGCCGCCGCGGGCCCTCCACCACCGCTCGATCGCGGGTTGAGCTCGGCCGTCCATCGTCCGGAAGCACAGATCCGACGGGGACTCGGGGCGGTTCGCACCGGACGCGGGTCACTGCCATGAGGAGGTTGCCGGTGGACCGGCTCGTCGCGATTACCGGAATCGGCGTGGTGGCGCCGGGAGATCCAGGCACGAAGGCGTTCTGGGACCTCGTCGTCTCGGGGCGCACGGCGACCCGGACGATCTCGGGGTTCGACCCGTCGCCCTACCGCTCCAGGATCGCCGCCCAGTGCGTGTTCGACCCGCTGCAGGCGGGCCTCGGCCTCCAGGAGGTCCGCCGGCTGGACCGCGCCGCGCAGCTCGCCGTGGTCGGCACCCGTGAGGCGGTGGCCGACAGCGGGCTCGAACTGGGCCAGGAGCGGCCCGAGCGGATCGCGGTCTGCCTCGGCAGCGCCGTGGGCTGCACCATGAGTCTGGAGGCCGAGTACGCGGTGGTCAGCGACAGCGGCCGCCGCTGGGAGGTGGACCACGCGTACGCGCTGCCGCACCTGCCGGACTACTTCGTGCCCAGCTCGCTGGCGGCCGAGGTGGCCTGGACGGCCGGGGCGGAAGGCCCGGTCAACATGGTGTCGGCGGGCTGCACCTCGGGCCTGGACGCGGTCGGCTACGCCTGCGACCTGATCCGGGAGGGCAGCGCCGACGTGGTGATCACCGGCGGGACGGACGCCCCGATCTCGCCCATCACGGTCGCCTGCTTCGACGCGATCAAGGCGACCTCGACCTACAACGACGACCCCGAGCACGCGATGCGGCCGTTCGACCGCACCCGCAACGGCTTCGTGCTCGCCGAGGGCGCGGCCGTCCTGGTCCTGGAGGAGGCCGAGCGGGCCCGCCGGCGCGGGGCCAAGATCTACGCGCTGATCTCGGGCTTCGCGGCCCGCAGCAACGCGTACCACATGACCGGACTGCGCTCCGACGGACGGGAGATGGCCGCGGCGATCGACGCCGCCCTGGCCGAGGCCCGGCTCGCCCCGGAGGCGATCGACTACGTCAACGCCCACGGCACCGGCACCCGGCAGAACGACCGGCACGAGACCAACGCGTTCAAGCGCGCCCTCGGCGACCACGCCTACCGGACCCCGGTCAGCTCGATCAAGTCGATGATCGGGCACTCGCTGGGCGCGATCGGCTCGATCGAGATCGCCGCCTGCGCGCTGGCCATCGAGCACGGCACCGTCCCGCCGACCGCCAACCTGACCGAGCCGGACCCGGAGCTGGACCTCGACTACGTGCCGCTGACCGCCCGGGAGCGCGAACTGGACGCCGTCCTCACCGTCGGCAGCGGGTTCGGCGGCTTCCAGAGCGCCATGGTGCTCACCCGGCCCGGGGCGGTGCGGGCATGAGCGAGCGACGGGGGCACCCGGGCCCGGAGGCCGGCGGAGTGCGGACGGTCACCGGGGGCGCGTCGGCGAGTACACCCGCCGTCGTCACCGGCATCGGCATCGCCGCCCCCAACGGCCTGGGCACCGAGGAGTGTTGGCGCAGCACGCTGGCGGGCACCAGCGGGATCGGCCCGATCTCGCGGTTCGACGCCTCCGGCTACCCGGTCCGGCTGGCCGGTGAGGTCCCGGGGTTCGAGGTGGCCGCGCACGTGCCGAGCCGACTCGTCCCGCAGACCGACCGGATGACCCAACTCGCCCTGGCCGCCGCCGACTGGGCACTCGCGGACGCCGGGGTCGACCCGCAGCGGTTCGACGACTTCGAGATGGGCGTGGTGACGGCCAACTCCTCGGGCGGATTCGAGTTCGGCCAGAAGGAGTTGGAACAGCTCTGGGCGAACGGCCCGCAGTACGTCAGCGCCTACCAGTCCTTCGCCTGGTTCTACGCCGTCAACACCGGCCAGCTGTCGATCCGGCACGGGATGTGCGGGCCGAGCGGCGTCACCGTCGCGGAGCAGGCCGGCGGCCTGGACGCGCTCGGCCAGGCCCGGCGGCAGCTCTCCAAGGGCATCCGCCTGGTGCTCACCGGCGGGATGGACGCCTCGCTCTGCCCCTGGGGCCTGGTCGCCCAGCTGCCCTCCGGCCTGCTCAGCGAACAACCGGACCCGCAGCGGGCGTTCCTGCCCTTCGACACCGCGGCGAGCGGCCAGGTGCTGGGGGAGGGCGGCGCGATCCTGGTCATGGAGCCGGCGGCGGCCGCGCGCGAGCGCGGCGCCCCGCACCTCTACGGCGAGATCGCCGGCTACTGCGCCACCTTCGACCCGCGCCCGGGGTCGGGCCGGCCCTCCCGGCTCCTCGGGGCGATGCGCGGCGCGCTGGACGCGGCCGGGCTGACCGCCGAGGAGGTCGACGTGGTGTTCGCCGACGCCTCCGGGGTGCCCGAATCGGACCGGGCCGAGGCCGAGGCGGTCACCGCGCTGTTCGGCCCGCGCGGGGTGCCGGTGACCGCACCGAAGACCATGTTCGGCCGGCTCAGCTCCGGCGGTGCGCCGGTCGACGTCGCGCTGGCGCTGCTGGCGCTGCGGGACGGGGTGATCCCGCCCTCCGTCAACATCACGGCGCCGGTCGAGGAGTACCGCCTGGACCTGGTCACCGAGGCCCGTCCGGCCCGGCTGCGCACCGCCCTGGTCGTGGCGCGCGGCGCCGGCGGCTTCAACACCGCCCTGGTGGTGCGGGCGATCTGACGGAACGTCACCCGGAAGTCATGGATCTGGAACTGCGACGAGAGGATTCACCACCGTGAGCGCGTTCACCATCGAGGACCTCAAGCGGATCATGCGCGACTGTGCCGGGGAGGAGGAGTCCGTCGACCTGGACGGCGAGATCCTGGACCTCCGCTTCGAGGAGCTCGGCTACGACTCCCTGGCCCTGATCGAGACCACCAGCCGGATCTCGCGCGAGTTCGGCGTGCAGCTCCCCGAGGAGGAGCTCGGCGAGATCGGCACCGTGCGCGAGCTGCTGGAGCTGATCAACCAGCGGCTGTCCGTCCGCTCCTGACCCGTCCGCCCGGACCCACGCCGTACGGCGAACCCCGGGGGCCGGTGGCCCGGCACCTGCCGGGCCACCGGCCCCCGGCGCTCCGTCGCGCCCCCAACCCCCTACCCAGCAAGGGAGTCACCGTGCACCTGGCCGCCGGACCGGTCGCGCCGCTCGCCGCCCACGACCTGATGGTCTTCCTCCTCCAAGTGGGCCTGCTGCTCGGGCTCGCCGTCGCGCTCGGACGCCTCTTCACCAGGCTCGGGCTCTCCGCCGTCGTCGGCGAACTGTTCGTCGGCGTGCTGCTCGGGCCGTCGCTGCTCGGCCACCTGGCCCCCGGCTTCGCCGAGTGGCTGCTGCCGCACGACCCCGCGAGGTTCCACCTCCTGGACGCCTTCGGGCAGGTCGGCGTCGTCCTGATGGTCGGTGTGACCGGCCTGCAGATGGACCTCGGACTCGTCCGCAGGCGGGGAGCCACCGCCGTACGGGTGAGCGTCCCCGGGATCCTGGTGCCGCTCGGCCTGGGCATCGGGCTGGCGTACCTGCTGCCCGGCTCGCTGCTCGGCAGCGTCTCCGACCGGGGCACCTTCGCGCTGTTCGTGGGGGTCGCGATGGGCGTCAGCGCCATTCCGGTGATCGCCAAGACCCTGATCGAACTGGGCCTGCTGCACCGCAACATCGGCCAGCTGATCCTCTGCGCCGTCACCGTCGACGACATCGTCGGCTGGCTGCTGCTCTCCGTCGTCTCGGCGATGGCCACCGTCGGCGTCTCCGGCGGCCGGGTCCTGCACTCGATCGCCAACCTCGTGGTCGTGGTGGTGCTCGCCCTGGTGCTGCGCCGCGTCGTCACCGCGGCCGGGCGCCGGATCGCGGCCGGCCCGTCCGTTCCGGCCGTGCTGGTCGGCGCGCTGGTGCTCGCCGCCGCCGGCACCCAGGCGCTCGGCCTGGAGGCCGTCTTCGGCGCCTTCCTGTGCGGACTCGCCCTGAGCGGCACCCCGCTGGCCGACCCGGAGAGGCTCGCCCCCGTGCGCACCGTCGTGGTCTCGGTGCTCGCCCCGGTGTTCTTCGCGACCGCCGGACTGCGGATGGACCTGACCGCCCTCGGCCGGCCCGCGGTCCTGGCCGCCGGTCTCGCGGTGCTCGCGGTCGCGATCGCCGGCAAGTTCGGCGGCGCCTACCTGGGCTCGCGGCTCAGCCGGATGAGCCACTGGGAGGGCCTGGCGCTCGGCGCGGGGATGAACGCCCGGGGCGTGATCGAGGTGGTGGTCGCCATGGTCGGTCTCAAACTCGGTGTGCTCAGCCAGGAGATGTACACCGTGGTGATCCTGGTCGCCATCGTCACCTCGCTGATGGCGCCGCCGCTGCTGCGCCGGTTCATGGCGCGGATCGAGGAGACGGCGGAGGAGCGGCTGCGCGAGCAGGCGCTGACCCCGGGGTCGGTCGCCGTCCACCTCTGAGCGCGGACACCCACGAGCCGGGCCCGGCCACCCTCCGTGACGGACGGGGCCGGGCCCGGTGGTTTCGCCGCTCAGCCGACGTCGCGGCCGTTGGTGCCCTCCTGCCAGGAGGCGTCGACGCCCCAGGCGACGATCCGCTCCGGGGTGATCCGGATCAACTCCTCGGCGAGGTTCGGGTTGTGCGCCCGCCCGCCGGTGGCGAGCGCGGCGGCCCGGCCGCGGATCTCGACCCCGCGCGCCACCCACGGGTCCGTACCGGCGATGTCGTCGACGACGAAGGACACCGCGGGCTGCTCGGCCACGTCCCGGTACTTGCGGCTGCGGCCGAGGTCGCGGCCGGTGATGTCGATGGTGCCGTCGTCGTTCAGCCGGAATCCGACCGGGACGTTGTGCGGGCGGCCGTCGGCGCCGACCGTGGCCAGCCGGCCGATGCGCCGGGACCGCAGGTAGGCGGTCTCCTTCTCGGTGAACGGCATGGGTCTCCTCCTCGTGGGCGGGTGGGGGTGCGGGCGGGGCTCAGAGCGTCGCGAGCAGGGCCGCGATGAGGGTCCGGGCCTGGACGTTGAGGTACCCGTCGTAGCGCAGCAGCGTCATCGCCTGGTGGACGCTGATCCAGGCGAAGTCCGGGGGGACGTCCAGCGGGAAGTCCTCGGGCACCTCGACGATCCGGTAGCGGGAGCGGGCCTCGAAGAAGCGTCCGCCCTCCTCGGACAGCACGGTGTCGTAGCGCACCAGGCTCCCGGTGGTGGTCAACGCCTCGGTGAGGAAGCGCGGTTGTCGCTCGGGAGGCAGGCCCGCGTAGTTGTCCGGGCAGCACTGCACGGTCGGCGCGATCTCCGCGACGTTGGCCAGACCCGCCTCCACCCGGGCGTGCGCGAGCAGGTGCAGCACCCCCTCGACCGGCCGCACCAGGAAGGCGGTGACACCCAGCCCGATCGGCTCGAACAGCGGCTGGGTCCAGCTGGACACCTCGCGGTTGGCGGCGCTCACCGACGCGGCGATCACCTGGAAGTAGCGCCCCTGCTCGTGCCCGATCCGGTCGGCGGTCCGCCGCCAGCTCTCGATCCGGTCCAACGGCCGGTAGCTCTGGGCCAGTTCGCTGGTCGCCCGGATCCGGGTGAGCCAGCTCAGCACGTCGGTCAGCGACTGGTACGCGCCCTGGTCCTCCACCCGGGGGCCGAGCGGGATGGACGACAGCACGGTGCGGGCGTCCATGTTGACCACGTCGTCGAAGCCCATCAGCCGGTGGATCTGGCCGAGCGTCAGCCACCGGAACTCCGGCGCCTCGGGCGGCTCCTCGTCGATCTCCACCACGATGTTGCGGTTGCGCTTGCGCAGGAACCACGCCCCCTGCTCGGACTGCAGCGAGTCGAGCAGCACCTTCCCGCCGGTGGGCGGTACGAAGTGCTCCAGGAAGGTGATCGGCCGGCCCCGGTGCACCCCGGTGTAGTTGCTGCGGGTGGCCTGCACGGTGGGGGACAGCTGCACCGAGTTGATGTTCCCCGGCTCCATCTTGGCCTGCATCAGGAAGTGCAGGACGCCGTCGAACTCCTTGGCGACGAAGCCGAGGATGCCGATCTCCGGCTGGTTGATGATGGGCTGCATCCAGTGGGCCGTGTCCGTCCGGATGTCGAGCCCCTGGATGGTGAAGAACCGCCCGCTCTCGTGCCCGAGGTCGCCGGTGGCGGCGTCGAAGCCCCAGCCGGCCAGATCGGCGAACGGGATGCGGGTGACCTCGTGGCGGAAGATCCGCCGGTTCTCCTCCAGCCAGGCGAGGATCGCGCGGTTGGGCGTCACCGGGCTGTCGGTGGCGGCCGCCGAGCGGGTGAAGCGGCGGATCAGCTCGGTGCGGTCGGCGACGTCGGAGCCGTGCCGCAGGGCGGTGGCGGTCAGCGGGGCGGGAGTCATCGCGCCACCCGCACCCGGGTCAGGTCGCCGACGATCAACTGCTGCCGGGCCGCGGCCGGTTCGGCGTGCAGTTCGGCCCGGCGGCCGATCAGCGAGCCGTCCAGTCCGCGCACCCCGGTGATCGTGGTGCCCTCCAGCACGATCGAGTTCTCGATGCCGGTGGCGTCCAGCATGCAGCCCGGCCCGACCGAGGTGTACGGGCCGAGCCGGCTGTCCCGGACCACGGTGCCCGCGGCGACGGTGACCGGGCCGGTCAGCTGCGAGCGGACCACCTCGGCGCCCTCCGCCAGCACCACGTCACCGGTGAGCACCGAATGCCGGTCGACGCTGCCGCGGACGTCCCGCCGCAGGGTGTCCAGGACCGCGCGGTTGCAGTCCAGCAGCCCCTCGACGGTCCCGCTGTCGCGCCAGAACCCGGCGTACTCCAGGGCCCGGACGTCACCCCCCTCGGCGATCAACTCGCCGATGGCGTCGGTGATCTCCAGCTCTCCGCGGAGGCTGGGGCGAAGGTCGCGCACGGCCCGGTGGACCGCCGGGGTGAAGAAGTAGACCCCGATCAGCGCCAGGTCGCTCGGCGGCCGCTCGGGCTTCTCCACCACGGCGTCCACCCGGCCGTCCGCGCCGAGCGAGGCGACGCCGTACGCGGACGGGTTGGCCACCTTGGTCACCAGGACCTGGGCGTCCGGCCGGGTCTCCCGGAACACCGCGGCGGCCTCGGCCACCCCCTCGGTCAGCAGGTTGTCGCCGAGGTACATCAGGAAGTCCTCGTCGCCGAGGAAGTCCGCCGCGATCGCGACGCAGTGCGCCAGGCCCAGCGGCCGCTCCTGATGCAGGTAGGTGAGCCGCAGGCCCAGCGCGGAGCCGTCGCCGAACACGGCCGCGATCTGCTCGGCGTGCGGACCGACGATGACGCCGACCTCCTCGATCCCGCAGTCGCGGATGTTCTCCAGGCAGTGTCCGAGCACGGGCTTGTTCCCCACCGGGACGAGCTGCTTCGGTATCGAGTACGTGAGCGGGCGCAGGCGGGTGCCTGTCCCTCCGGACAACAACAGAGCCCTCAAGGTGCCTTCTCCTCACCGCCGCGGCACCGGAGGCCGGGCAGGCTCCGGAGCGGTTCGCCCCGGCCGGATACGGAAAGCGTGGGTCCGTCGCGGTGTGCACCCGGCACGGGACCGGCCCGCGCCGGGAGCACACACCGGCCCCAGGCGGGACGATGCTTGGGGCTCGCGTTCGAGGGGCGTTCAAGCCACTCTCTGCCACCTCCCCCGACCGGCCCTCGCGCGGCCCGGCTGGACGGGGCCTCCAGCGGGCGGCGACAGGCTGGCCGCACGACACCGACCGGCCGTACAGCGGAGGCGACGATGGACCAGACCCGAACCGAGCCGCCCGTCCTCAGGACGGGCGTGCTCGGCTGCTCCGACATCGCGTGGCGCCGGGCCCTGCCCGCGCTGGTCGCGGACCCCGCGGTGGAGCTGGTCGCGGTGGCCAGCCGGGACGAGGCCAAGGCCCGCCGCTTCGCCGGGCACTTCGGCTGCGAGGCGGTCACCGGCTACCGCGCCCTGGTGGAGCGCGCCGACGTCGACGCCCTCTACGTCCCGGTGCCGGCCGCCCTGCACGAGCCGTGGGTGGAGACGGCGCTGCGGGCGGGCAAGCACGTGCTCTGCGAGAAGCCGCTGACCGTCGACGCGGTGGCCACCCGACGGCTGGTCGAGCTCGCCGCCGCCCGCGGGCTGGTGCTGCTGGAGAACTTCATGTTCCAGTTCCACGCCCAGCACCGGGCCGTCCGGGACCTGCTCGACCAGGGCGCGATCGGTGAACTGCGGTCACTGAGCGCGGTGTTCACCATCCCGGCGCTGCACCCCGACGACATCCGCTACCGGCCCGAACTCGGCGGCGGCTGCCTGCTCGACGTCGGCGGCTACCCGATCCGCACCGCCCAGCTCTTCCTGGGCCCGGAGCTGCGGGTGGCCGGCGCGGTGGCCGTCCGCGACCCCGGCTCCGGCGTGGACGTCGCGGGCGCCGCGCTGCTGGTCTCCCCGGAGGGCGTCAGCGCCCAGCTCACGTACGGGATGGCGCACGGCTACCGCTCGGCCTACGAGCTGGCCGGCAGCGAGGGGCGGATCGTCCTGGACCGGGCGTACACCCCGCCGGCGGACCACCGGCCGGTGCTCCGGGTGGAGACCAAGGGCGGCACCGAGGAGATCGTGCTGCCCGCCGACGACCAGTGGGCCAACCTGGTGCGGGCGTTCGCCGCGGCCGTGCGCGGGGAACGGCACCTGGACCGCTACACCGAGGCGACGCTGCGGCACGCCGTCCTGACCGGGGAGATCCAGCGGGCCGCGGCCGCCGGCCCCCGGTGACTCCAACGGGCTTCGACCGAACATCCGCACCATCGACCGCGAACGGGCCCCGCGAGGCGGGCGAGCCCGCGGCCGCGCCTACTGCCGGGAGGAACGAAGGTGAACGACCGCCGCGATCTACTGATCGAACAGGTCCGGGAGTACCATCGCGAGATCAGCGTGGAGCAGGAGTTCGTACCGGGCGTCACGCCGCTGCTGCCGGCCGGTGCCGTGCTGGCGGAGGAGGACCGCGTCGCGCTGGTCGAGGCCGCCCTCGACCTGCGGATGACGTCCGGCGAGATCTCGGTGCGCTTCGAGCGGAAGCTGGCCCGCCACCTCGGCCTGCGCAAGGCCCACATGGTCAACTCCGGCTCCTCGGCGAACCTGCTCGCCCTGTCGGCGCTCACCGCGCACGAACTCGGCGACCGCCGGCTCTGCCCCGGCGACGAGGTGATCACGGTGGCGGCGGGCTTCCCGACCACGGTGAACCCGATCATCCAGAACGGCCTGGTGCCGGTCTTCGTCGACATCGAACTGGGCACGTACAACACCACCCCGGAGCGGGTCGCCGCGGCGATCGGACCGCGCACCCGGGCCATCATGATCGCCCACCCGCTGGGAAACCCCTACCAGGCCGAGGAGTTGGCCGACCTCGCGCGCGAGCACGGGCTGCACTTCGTCGAGGACAACTGCGACGCGCTCGGCTCCACCTACCGCGGCCGGCTGACCGGCACCTTCGGCGACCTCAGCACCGTCAGCTTCTACCCGGCGCACCACATCACCACCGGCGAGGGCGGCTGCGTGCTGACCCGCAGCGTCAGCCTGGCCCGGCTGGTGGAGTCCTACCGGGACTGGGGCCGGGACTGCTGGTGCGCCCCCGGAAAGGACAACACCTGCCTGAAGCGCTTCGACCACCAGCTGGGGACGCTGCCGCACGGCTACGACCACAAGTACATCTTCTCCCACATCGGGTACAACCTGAAGTCGACTGACCTCCAAGCGGCGCTGGGCGAAGCCCAGTTGACCAAGCTGGACGAGTTCGGCCGGCTGCGGCGGCGCAACTGGGCCCGGCTGCGCGAGGCGCTGGACGGGCTGCCCGGCCTGCTGCTGCCCAGCCCCACCCCCGGCAGCGACCCGAGCTGGTTCGGCTTCGTGCTCACGGTGCTGCCGGACGCCCCGTACACCCGGGCCGAACTGGTGGCCTTCCTGGAGGCGCGGGCGATCGGCACCCGGCGGTTCTTCGCCGGCAACCTCACCCGCCAGCCGGCCTACACCCACGCCCACTACCGGGTCGCGGGCTCGCTGGAGAACAGCGACACCGTCACCGAGCACACCTTCTGGATCGGCGTCCACCCCCGGCTCACCCCGGAGATGGTGGACTACCTCGCCGACTCCGTCCGGGAGTTCGTGACCTCCCGGCGCAGCCCGGTGCTGGCCGTCCCGGACGGCCTCGGGCAGGCGGGCGCCTGACGGCCGGGGCCCGGGTGCCGGGCCCGGGGGGAGACCAATGACCGTACCGATCGAGGAGCTGCTGTGCGTGTGATCGTGAATGCCCTGGTGCTCACCCATCTGATGCCGATGGTGCCGGTCGCCTGGGGGCTGCGGCTGGCCGGCCACGACGTGCTGGTGGTCGGTGACGCGGAGGTGGCCAGAGCGGCGGGCCGGGCCGGCCTGCCGAGCCGCCGGGTCGGCCCGGCGGACGGCGGCGCCGAGCGCTGGAGCCGGCCGTTGGTGGCCAAGTCCCCGTTCGCCGTGGCCGGTTCGGGCAGCAACCGGCCGAGCGAGGAGCCCCCGTGGGCGCAGATGGGGCAGCGCTGGCTGGCCCGGCTGGACACCTACATCGACGAGTACCTGGAGCTGGCCCGGGTCTGGCAGCCGGACCTGATCATCACCGACCCGCTGGAGTGGGGCGGGCTGGTGCTCGGCGGCGTGCTCGGCGTGCCGGTGGTGCTGCACCGCTGGGGCCTGGACAACATGAGTTCCTCGCTGCTGAAGCCCGGCAAGCTGGCGCTGCACGAGCTGTGCGCACGGCTGGGCGCGCCGGACGGCCTGCCCGACCCGGTGCTGGTCCTGGACCCGTGCCCGCCCAGCGTGCAGTCCCCGAACGTGACCCCGGGCGAGCCGGTGCGCTTCGTGCCGTACAACGGGACGGCGTCGCTGCCGGACTGGGTGCTCGGCCCGCGTCCGGCGCGCCGGGTGTTCGTCAGCCTGGGCGCCTGGGGGACGGGGCGGCTGGCCGAACAGGGCAAGCTGGACTCGATCGTGGACAGCATCGCGGCCGCGGTCCACGAGGTCGACGAGGTCGAGGCGGTGCTCTTCCTGGAGGAACGCTTCCGGGAGACGCTCGGGCCGCTGCCCGGGACGGTCCGGGTCGCCGACCCGCTGCCGGTCAACCTCTGCCTCCCGTACGGCGACGCGATCATCCACCACGGCGGCTCCGGCACGGCGCTCACCGCGTTCTGCTACGGCGTGCCGCAGCTGGTGCTCGCCCAGGACGGGCCGCTGCTCGTGCCGAACGCCGAGCGGGTGGAGGCCAGCGGCGGCGGGCGGGGCATCGTCGACGAGCGGGAGCGGGACGACCCGGCGGCGATCGGCAAGGCCCTCGGCGAGATCCTCACCGAGGAGCGCTTCCGGGAGGGGGCCGACCGGATCCGCCGGGAGATGGCGGCCATGCCCTCGCCCGGCCTGCTGGGCGACCTCCTGGAGGGGATCGCACTGGGCTGACCGGCGCCGACGACGCGCAGCGCCGCCCGTCCCGGATCCCGGGCGGGCGGCGCTGCGCGTCGTGACGGTGCGGCCGGCCGCTCAGGCGGACCACGGCGGGGCCGAGAGGTACTCCAGCACCGCGGTGCCGAACTGGAGCCCGGGGCCGACCCCGGCCATCAGGTAGGTCTCGCCCGGCTTGATCAGCTGCTGCTCGATCAGCCGGTCGAAGCAGATGACCTGGTCGCCGGTGCCGACGTGGCCGAGGTCGCGGCCGAGCCGGTAGGTGGAGCGCTCCTCGGTGAAGCCGAACAGCGGCAGCAGCCGCTCGGCGACCACGGCGCGGCTGGCGTTGATGTGCCCGATCCAGGAGATCTCGGACATCGAGCCCAGCCCGGCGTCGGCCACCGTCCGGTCGTTCAGCTCCTGCTGTCCGTTGACCAGCAGGTCCTTCAACTCCTTGGCGAGCGGGGAGTGTTCGACGAAGTGGACGCTGCGGGCCCGCAGGTCCATGGTCTGGGCCGAGAGGTCCGTCGGCGGCCAGATCGGCACCCCGGAGCGGTGCAGTTCCTCCAGCTGCGGAACGGCCTGCACGCCCACCGACCGCAGCCGGGCGAACCCGGGCCGCTTGGACAGCAGCACGGCGACCGCGGCGTCCCCCAGGACCATCCCGTTGAGGTGCGACCAGCGGTCGACCAGGGGCCCGGAGAAGTTGTCCGAGCCCACCACCAGGACGGAGGCGTTCTCCGGTGCGGCCCGCAGCTGTCCGACGGCGAGCTGCATGGCGCTGAACAGGCCGGTGCAGTGGCCGCGCAGCTCGACCGCCGGCGCCGAGCCGCCGATGGTGTTCCGCTGGATGTACGAGGCCGGGCTCCAGCCGTTGGGGCCCTGGTGGAACCCGGTCGCATAGAGGACGAAGGAGACGTCCGCCGGGTCCGCCCCGGAGCGGTCGAACGCGTGCCGCACGGCGTGCACCGCCATGTCCACCGGGGCCATGTCCCCGGCTATCGGCACCTCGTCGATCTCGTTCGCGGCGAAGTCCTCGGCCGAGTAGACGCCCTCGTCGACCGCCGTGGCCGCGTTCTTCTTCTCCGGCAGGTAGATCCCGATTCCCTCGATGAAGACATCGCCAACCCGCATCTGGCCCCCTCCTCAGTGATCACTCGTCGGCATGCGCCGCCAGCCTCCCGGCGGCGGCTGGAGGGTCCGTCCAGCACCGCTGGAGGGCCGCCCGGCCGTGTCGATCGCCAAGGATGCCGTCGAACCCGTCGGGGCTCAAGTGTTCGTGGAGAAAGCCGAGTTGGGCCGAGTGTCAGGTGTGCACCGGGCCGCCCGCGGCCGCCGGGACGGTGCGTGTGCGGCCGCCCGGGCCGGTGCGGTCGGGCGGCCGCCGGGCCTCACAGGAAGTAGAGGCGGTTGAGCGGGACGCTGTCGGCGGGCTCCGAGCGCAGCGGGGTGCCGTCCAGGGTGACCAGGCCGTTGCGCGGGTCGACCAGGACGTCGCCGAGGCGGGTGTTGCGGACCATGTCGCGCGGCCCGATGCCGCGGGTGCCCCGGACGGCGACGCGGCGGCGGCGGGTCGTCATGGCGTCGTAGGGGCGGTCGTGGGTGCCGGACTCGGCGGCGGCCCGGCTGGTGAAGGCGACCGACAGATCGGCCGGGGTGGCGCCGTGGGCGCCGAACAGGGGCCCCAGGACGAGGGGTTGGCAGGTGTCGGTGGAGCCGTTCGGATCGCCGGTGACGCCGTACGCGGGGAAGCCGGCCTTGAGCACCATCTGCGGTTTGGCACCGAAGGAGGCGGGGCGCCAGAGCACGATGTCGGCGAGCTTGCCGATCTCGATCGAGCCGACCTCGTGCGAAAGTCCGTGTGCGATGGCCGGGTTGACGGTGAGCTTGGCGATGTAGCGCAGCACCCGCTCGTTGTCGTCGTCCGGGCCGTCGCCCTCCATCGGGCCGAGTTCGGCCTTCATCTTGCCGGCCACGGCGAAGGTGCGGCGCACCGTCTCGCCGGCCCGGCCCATGCCCTGCGCGTCGGAGGAGGTGATGCCGATGGCCCCGAGGTCGTGCAGCACGTCCTCGGCGCCCATCGTGCCGGCCCGGATGCGGTCGCGCGCCATGGCCTCGTCGCCGGGCAGGTCGGTCTTCAGGCCGTGGACGGAGACGATCATGCCGTAGTGCTCGGCGACCGCGTCCCGGCCGAAGGGGAGGGTGGGGTTGGTGGAGGAGCCGATGACGTTCGGCACGCCCGCCATCTTCAGCACGTTGGGGACGTGTCCGCCGCCGCAGCCCTCGATGTGGAAGGCGTGGATGGTCCGGCCGTCGAGGACGCGCAGGGTGTCCTCGACCGACAGGCACTCGTTCAACCCGTCGGTGTGCAGCGCCACTTGGACGTCATGGACTTCGGCGACACCCAGCGCGGTGTCCAGTGCGCGGGTGTGCGCGCCCATGTCCTCGTGCACCTTGAACCCGCAGGCGCCGCCCTCGGCCAGCGCCTCCACGAGCGGGGCCGGGTGCGAGGACGAACCGCGGCCCAGGAAGCCGATGTTGACCGGCCAGGCGTCGAAGGCGTTGAACGCGTGGCGCAGCGCCCAGGGCGAGTTGACGCCGACGCCCCATGCGGGGCCGACCTCCTGGCCGATGATCGTGGTGACGCCGGAGGCCAGCGAGGCCTCCATGATCCGCGGGGACATCAGGTGGACGTGGGTGTCGATGGCGCCCGCGGTGGCGATCAGTCCTTCGCCGGAGACGATGGTGGTCCCGGTTCCGACGACGACGTCCACGCCGTCCAGGGTGTCCGGGTTGCCGGCCCGCCCGATGGAGGCGATCCGCCCCTCGCGGATGCCGATCGAGGTCTTGCGGATGCCCTGGACGGCGTCGATGACCAGCACGTTGCTGATCACGACGTCGCAGGTGTCTCGGACGGCGGCGGCCTTGAGGTGCAGGCCGTCCCGGGCGGTCTTGCCGAAGCCGACCAGGAACTCCTCGCCCGGCGCCTGGGAGTCGGACTCCACCCGGACGACCAGGCCGCTGTCGCCGAGCCGGACCCGGTCCCCGGCGCGCGGGCCGTGCACGGCCGCGTACTCGGACGCTTCGATGCTGCTGCTCACGATTGCTGCTCCTGTCCGTCGTCGACCGCTCCGAGGTAGCCCTGCTCGGCCGCGCGGCGCAGGGCTTCGCGCCGTACCCGCGGCGAGTCCAGCGGCCCGTCGACCAGCCCGGCGAAGCCGATCGCGACCCGCTCGCCGCCGATCGGCACCAGGCCGACCTCGACGGTGGCGCCCGGGTCGAAGCGCACCGAGGAGCCGGCCGGGACGGCGAGGTGCAGGCCGTAGGCGGCGGCGCGGTCGAAGGCCAGGCGCGGGTTGGCCTCGAAGAAGTGGAAGTGCGAGGTGACCGAGACCGGCACGTCGGAGGTGTTGCGCACGGCGAGCGTGCGGACCGGCTCCGGGCCGGTCGCGGCGGCCCCGTCGGGGAGGACGGCGCCGGGTGCGGCCCCGCCGAGGGTGCCGCCGCCGAACGGGTCGGCGATGACGACGAGCCGGGTGCCGTCCTCGAACACCGCCTCGACGTGGATCTCGGTGACCAGGTCCGGCACGCCGGGCAGGACGTCGGCGGGGGAGAGGACGGAGCTGCCGAGCGCGACGGCCTCGGCCAGCCGCAGGCCGTCGCGGGCGGCCTCGCAGACGGTGTCTGAGATGAGCGCGGTGGCCTCGGGGACGTTGAGCCGCAGGCCGCGGGCGCGGCGGGAGCGGGCGAGTTCGGCGGCGGTGAAGATCAGCAGCCGGTCGCGTTCGGTGGGGGTCAGCTGCACGGGGGTTCCCTTCTGCCTCGGTGCGGGGCGGTCAGCCGGCGGGCTGGTCGTGGGTGGAGCAGTGGATGCCACCGCCGCCGGAGGCGATGGTGTCGATCTGCAGCGGGACGATCTCGCGGTCCGGGAAGTGGTCCCGGAAGATCGCCTGGGCCTGCCCGTCGGCCTTGGCGTCGCCGAACAGCGGCAGGTAGACGCCCTTGTCGCCGATGTAGAAGTTCATGTACGAGGAGACGAAGGCGTCGCCGCGCCCGGTGATCCGGTCCGGGTCGGGCTGACCGATCTCGATCACCTTGAGCTTCCTGCCGGTCGCGTCGGTGGCCTCGGCGAGGACGGCGCGGGCCTGGTCGGCGGAGCGGGACCAGACGTCCGGCGGGGTGCCGGGGAAGGCGCGGTCCAGGAAGACGACGCCGGGGGCGGCGAAGCGGGCGAGGCAGTCGACGTGGGCGTCGGTGATGTCCTTGCCCTTGACGCCGGCGAGCCAGATCACCTTCGTGACGCCCAGGGCCTTCTTGAGCTCCGCCTCGACCGAGTCACGGCTGCGGCCGAGGTTGCGGTTGTCGTTGACGACCGAGCTCTCGGTGATCATCAGGGTGCCCTGGCCGTCGGTCTCGAAGGAGCCGCCCTCGGCGGTGATCGGCGTCTCCAGCCGCTCGATCCCGTACTTCTCCAGGACCGCGCGGGCGATCCTGGCGTCGTTGGCGTGCTCCTGCTTGCCGCCCCAGCCGCTGAAGTTGAAGTCGACGCCCTTGACCTTGCCGCCCTCCTCGACGAACACCGGCACGGTGTCGCGGGCCCAGAGGTCGTCCACCGGGACGGAGAGCAGCTCGACGTCGGAGCCGCAGGCGTTGCGGGCCGAGGTCTCCTGGCCGGGGCGGACCAGCAGGACCACCGGTTCGCGTTCGCCGATGGCCCGGGCCACCGTGGCGATGTCCTTGCGGACGGCCCCGAGCTGCTCGCCCCAGACGTTCTCGGACGCGGGCCAGGCCATGAAGGTCCGCTCGTGCTTCTCCCACTCGCCGCCGAGCCGGCGCCCCTGGGCGGGGGCGGGCGCCGGCGCCGGGGGCTGTGCGGGCGCCCCGGTGGCCGACTGGCCGGGGGCTGCGGAGCTGGGGCCCGCGGGCTCGGCGGCGTCGTCGTCGGAGGCGGCGCAGGCGCTCGCGCCGAGGGCGATCACACCGGCTCCGGCGAGGGAGCGCAGCACCGTGCGGCGGGCGAGGGGGGACTGGGACACGCTGAACTCCGGTGGGGCTGGGGGTGGATCCGGTCCGGCGGGGCGGGCGGGGCTCCGGGGGAGCGGCCGCGGGGGGCCGGTGGCGGCGGACGAAGGGACCGTCCCGGTGGACGAGGTCGTCCGGCATCGCCGGAACTGAACTCTCGCATTGACTGAAAAATCAGTCAAGCTTTACGGTGAAGGTACCCAAACCACCCCGAGACGACCCGGCCGCCGAGCGCGCGGCCCGGTCACGACGATGAAAGGCCGGGTGAGGCGGCGATGCTGCGCAATGGTCTGGAACCCTGGCACGTACTGGTGATGGTGGCCGTCCTGGTGCTGCTGTTCGGCTCCAAGAAGCTGCCCGAGATGGCGCGCGGACTGGGGAAGTCGATGCGGATCCTGAAGTCCGAGACGGCGGCCATGCGGGAGGAGTCGGCGCCGGGCGGGGCACCGGCGGAACCGCCCGCGGGCCCGGCGGTACAGTCACCGGCCGCCCCGTCACCCGCCGGTCAGTCACCCGCGGGTCAGACGCCCTCCGCCCAGTCACCCGCGGGCCCGGCGGCCCAGCCGGTGAAGCGCCCGGTCTGACCGGGAGGGCCGCGGGAGCGCCCGCGGCCGGAGCCGAGAGCCGTCGTTCCCCCACCGCCCGGCGGGGGGCGGCGGCTCTCAGCCGTTGCGGCGGTAGTGGTCCAGCGACACCCTGACCGGCCCGTCCGTGCCCGCGGTCGACAGCACCCGGACGACGGCGAGGTCCTGGCCGTCCGCGGACCGGACGCAGAAGGCCCCGCGCGGCCCGACGGCGGCGAACGGGATCCGGCCGGCCGGACGGCTGCCGAGGCCCTTGAGGCACTCGGCCACCCCGAGGCCGGCGTCCCGGCCGATGAAGGAGTCCGAGGTCTCCGGGACGAGGAACTCGGCGTCACCGCGGCTCAGGTACCAGGAGACGCTGTCGGTCGGGACGACGGTGCCGGTGGCGAGGTCGAACTCGTAGCCGGCGTCCGCCGAGGTCAGCTCGACCGAGCGGTAGACCGGCGCGTACTCGGCGGCGGGCCCGGGCGGCGCGGTGGCGGTGGGGGAGGCGCCGGCGGTGCGGGTGGGGGTCGGGCTGGCGGTGGCCGTCGGCGTGGCCGGCGCCGGGCTGCCCGGCACGGCGGAGGCGGACGCCGGGGCCTCGTCGGCCACGGCCTCCCCGGAGTCCGGGTCGTCGAGCAGGAAGACCGCCGTCGCGGCGCCGACGGTCAGAGCGACGGCGGCGGTCAGCGCGGTGCGGCCCAGGGCGCGTCTGCGGCCGGTCCCGCTCCGGCGGCCCCGGCCCCGGCCCCGGCGCTCCGCCGTGACGTCCTCGCCCGGAGCCGTCCGGGAGGCCGTCGACGCGCCGGAGGCCGACGGCACGGCGGAGGCCGCCGCCGACGCGGAGACCGGCGCGGACACCGGGGCGAGCACCGTCGGCGTCCGTGCGGCCCCCGGGGCGAGGACCGTCTGCGCCGAGTCCCAGCCCGGGCGCGCGGCGGCCTCGGCGGGCACCTGCGGCAGCTCGGCGTGCCGGGTGATCTGGCTGGTCAGCGGGTGCGGCAGCCAGTCCTCGCCGAACCGGAGGTGGCCGCCCACCGCCGGGTGGCTGCGGGCGGCGGCGATCACCTCGGCGGTGGTCGGACGGTCCTCCGGCTGCTTGGCGAGGCAGTGCAGCAGCAGCGCGCGCAGGCTCTCCGGCACCCGGTCGAGGTCCGGCTCCTCGTGGACGGTGCGGTAGAGCGCCGCCGGGTCGGGGCCGTCCCCGAAGGGCGGGGTGCCGCCGGCGACGTGGACGGCGAGGGCGCCGAGGGCGTACACGTCGGTGGCCGGGGTGGCGGCCCGGCCCATGGCCTGTTCGGGGGCCATGTAGGCGGGGGAGCCGATGCGCAGTCCGGTGCCGGTCAGCGCGCTGGCGTCGGCGGCGCGGGCGATGCCGAAGTCGATCACCCGGGGGCCGTCGGAGGCGATCAGCACGTTGCCGGGCTTGAGGTCGCGGTGGACCACCCCGGTCGCGTGGATCGCCTGCAGGGCCTCGGCGATGCCGGCCACGAGCAGCAGGACGGTCCGCTCCGGGAGCGGACCGAACCGCTGGACGACCTGCTGGAGCGAGGGCCCCGGCACGTAGGTGGTGGCCAGCCACGGGGTGGCGGCGTCCACGCCGGCGTCGACCACCTGCGCGGTGAACAGGCCGTGGATGCGCCGGGCGCTGGCCACCTCCTGGGCGAAGCGGGCCCGAAACTCCGGGTCCTCGGCCAGTTCGGGCCGCACCACCTTGAGGGCCACCGGCCGGCCGCCGGGGGTGTAGGAGAGGTAGACGCGCCCCATGCCGCCGGCGCCGAGCCGGGCGTACAGCAGGTGGCCGCCGACCTCGCGAGGGTCGTCCGCGGTCAGCTCCTGGAAGACCGGCTGGAGGGCGAAGGGGGATCGGTCGGCGGACATGCGGTGGCCTCTCTCGGCGGACAAGGAGGGTGCGGGAGCCGGAGCGGCGTCCCGGGGCGGCCACGGCGCTGGTCGGCGCAGACGGCATCGCGAAGTTTAGAGGTAGGGTCAGGGTAGCTGTGACCGGCCCGGTCGGGCGCCGACGGCCGGCCGGCCGGGGTGCAGCTCGGTGTCGAGGGCGCTGCGCAGCAGCCGGCGCGCGTGGTCCAGGGGCAGCGAGCCGCTCAGCCACCGTACGCTGAGCCCCTCGACGAGGGTGGTGAGCCGCTCGGCGGAGGCCGCGTGCGCGGGTGCGGTGCCGGTCGGGTCGGCCCGGGCGAGCAGCTCGGCGATGTCGTGCACCCAGGTGTGGGTGGTCCTCGCCAGGTCCTCGCGCAGGCTCGGTTCGAAGACCGCGCTGGCCCGCAGCTCGCCCCAGGCGGTGCTGTTCTCCCGCACCTCGGTGCTGTCCTGGAGCTCCCTGAGCAGGACCCGCTCCAGGTCGGCCCGCGGGTCCTCGGTCCGGGGTTCGGGCTCGTCGTCGGCGGTGTAGTGGTCGGCGCGGTCGCTGATGAACTCCAGGGTCCGGCGCAGGATGCCCGCGCGGTCGGTGAAGTGGTAGTAGATCAGCGAGGTGGAGACCCCGGCCTCGGCCGCCAGTTCGCCCACGCGCAGTCCGCGTACGCCACGGCGGGCGATCACCCTGGTCGCGGCTTTGAGTATTTCCGTCCGACGGTCCGACATGGTCGTCCACTCTACCGGGCTTCCTGACTGGTCAGACAGGTTCCTGATGATCCTTTCAGTGAGTTGCGTCAGCTTTGAGCCGAAAGCTTGACTGAATTTTCAGTACGGTAGAGGATGCGGGGCAACCCCCACCCCTCCCACTCGAACAGGGAGCGACATGCACACCCCCACGCCCTCAAGACGCGGCCTGCTCCGGCTCGGCGCCGCCGCCGTACCCCTGATCGCACTCGGTACCGTCCTGCCGGCGACCGCCCGGGCCGCGACCCCGGCGGTGACCGACCCGAGCGCCGCAGCGGGCGCCACCACGAAGCTGCGGATGCCTGCCGAGAGCGACCGGCACGACCGCACCTTCATGGCCTGGCCGGCCCTGCCGTCGATCTGGCGGACCCAGCTCTCGGCGGTGCGCGACGACATCGCCCGCGTCGCCCACGAGATCTCCCGCTACGAGCCGGTCGTCGTGGTCGCCCGCCCCGGCCAGGCCGCCGACGCGCAGTACTACTGCGGCCCCGGCGCCTACCACGCCATCACCGTGGTCGAGATCTCCAACGACGACCTGTGGATCCGCGACTTCGGCCCGACCTTCGTGGTCGCGCCGGGCGCCGTCGCCGGCGTCGACACCAACTTCAACGGCTGGGGCAAGAGCGGCACCCCGTACTACCAGCGCTACACCGAGGACGCCGCGGTCGCGGCCGCCCTGCTGGCGCAGTACGGCGTCGACCGGATCCGGGCCCCCTTCGTCGGCGAGGGCGGCGCCCTGGAGACGGACGGCCAGGGCACGCTGCTGGCCACCGTCAGCTCGCTGGTGAACTCCAACCGCAACCCCGGGATGTCCCGGGACCAGGTCGAGCAGGCCCTGAAGTCGACGCTCGGGATGGACAAGGTGATCTGGCTGGCCGGGCTGGCGGGCCAGGACATCACCGACGACCACATCGACTGCCTGGCGCGCTTCACCTCGCCCGGCCGCGTCATCCTCGACCAGCCCGGCCCCGGCACCGACCGGATCTGGATCGACGTCTACGAGCAGGCCAGGCAGGTCCTGCGGACCGCCACCGACGCCCGGGGACGCCCGCTGACCGTCGTGGAACTCCCCGGCCCCGACCGCACGCTGATCCGCGGCAGCGGCAAGGACTTCCTGTCCAGCTACACCAACTTCTACGTCGCCAACGGGGCCGTCTTCGTCCCCCAGTTCGGCGACTCCTCGGCCGATGCCCAGGCCTACGCGATCCTCCAGGCCGAGTTCCCCGGCCGGGACGTCGTCCAGCTGAACATCGACAACATCGCCTCCGGCGGTGGCGGCATCCACTGCGCCACCCAGTCCCAGCCGGCCGTCCCGCCGGCGCTCTGAGACTCCCCGGCGGCCCGTCCGGATCCCCCCACGGAGACGGGCCGCCGGGGCCTCCCGCTCCACCACCCTCCCCCCGACCGCCGCGCGCCCAGCGCGCCGGACCGGCCGGGGCCGAACAGAAGAGGTATCCCGTGACGTACCGCATGCCCGCGGAGTGGACCGAGCACGACGGCTGCCTGATGGCCTGGCCCGTCCGCCCCGACCTGTGGGGCGACACCCTCGACGAGGTGAAGCGCGAGTACGCGGCGGTCGCCCGCGCCATCGCGGAGTTCGAGCCGGTCACCATGGTGGCGCCGCCCGGCCACGGCGACGAGGCGCGCGCCCTGTGCGGCGAGGGCGCCGGCGAGGGCGGCGAGGGCATCACCGTCGTCGAGCTGCCGACGGACGACTCCTGGTTCCGCGACTCCGCGCCGATCTTCGTCCTCGACGGCAACGGCGCCCGGGCCGGCGTGGACTTCCGCTTCAACGCCTGGGGCCGCAAGCACAGCCCCTGGGACGCCGACGACCGGATCAGCGGCCTGCTGCTGGAGCACCTCGGCACCCCCGCGATCCGCTCCGAGATGATCCTCGAAGGCGGCGCGATCACCGTCGACGGCGAGGGCACGCTGATCACCACCGAGCAGTGCCTGCTGCACCCCAACCGCAACCCGGACCTGACCCGGGAGGAGATCGAGGCCGAGCTGAAGGCCCGCCTCGGCGTCACCAAGGTGATCTGGCTGCCGTACGGCGGCGCCCTGGACACCGAGACCGACGGCCACGTGGACGGCGTCTGCGCCTTCGTCGCCCCCGGCAAGGTCGTGCTGCAGCTCCCCGCCGACCCGGAGCACCCGGACTACGTGCGGATGCGCGCCAACCGCACCGTGCTGGAGCACTCCACGGACGCCCAGGGCCGGCCCTTCGAGATCGTCGACCTGTCGCAGGCCGCCTTCGTCGAGGTCGACGGCCGCGAGGTCGAGGTGGGGTACCTGAACTTCTACCTGGCCAACGGCGGTGTCGTCGTGCCGGTCGCCGACCACCCCGAGGACGAGGGCGCGCTGGCCGTGCTCGCCGCCGCCTACCCGGACCGGAAGGTCGTCGGTGTGCGGGCCAGGGTGATCGCCTACGGCGGCGGCGGCGTCCACTGCATCACCCAGCAGATCCCGGCCGCCCGCGCCTGACCCCTCGCCAGCGAACGGAGAGAACCCTCATGACTCCCACCGCGCCCGCGAGACGCGCCACCGCCCGCGGCCGGCTCGTCCTCGCCACCGCGCTGCTCTCGGCGGCGGCCCTGGTCGCCGCCTGCTCCGGCCCGCCGCACTCCGGATCCGACCAGGCCTCGGTGCAGCTGTCGGCCGACACCCCGCCGGCCAAGGGCGAGCTCGACTCCTTCACCTGGGCCACCTACGCCGAGCCGCCCACGCTCGACTACCTCCAGGCGTTCGACTACCCGCAGAACACCGTCCTCGCGAACGTCTGCGAGAGCCTGATGCGCTGGACGCCCCAGCTCACCCTGGCTCCCGGCCTGGCCGAGAAGGCCTCGAACCCCGATCCCACCACCTGGGTCTACGACCTGCGCTCCGGCGTGCACTTCCACGACGGCACGGTGATGACCTCCGACGACGTGGTGTACAGCCTCGGCCGGCAGATGAACCCGGACAACGCGGCCGCCTGGAACCAGGTGTTCCAGAACGTCGACACCGTCACCGCGACCGGCCCGCTGCAGGTCACCGTCAAGCTCAAGCAGCCCGACTCCCAGTTCCCGCAGTACATGGCCACCGCCGCGGGCGTCGTCGCCGCCAAGGCGGGGGTGGAGGCCGCGGGCAAGGACTACGGCACCAGCGGCGGCCTCGACTGCACCGGGCCCTTCAAGCTGGGCGCCTGGGCCAAGGGCCAGTCGATCGAGCTGCAGCGCTTCGACGACTACTGGGGCACCAAGGCCAAGTCCAGGAAGGTCGTGTTCAGCTTCCTCACCGACGCGTCCGCCCGCACCAACGCGATGCTCACCGGCGACGTCGACGGCGGCTACCTCATCCCCACCGAGAGCTACGACCGGCTGAAGAAGAACGGCCCCGGCACGCTCTACTTCGGCGAGGGCCTGAGCACCGTCAACGTCAACGTCACCAACATGCAGGGCCCGCTCGGCGACCTGCGCGTCCGCCAGGCGCTGTCCCTGGCCCTGGACCGCTCCGGCTTCGTCAGGACCGGCCTCGCCGGCGCCGGCACCGTCACCGGCTCCCTCACCACCAAGGCCGCCTGGGGCACCGCCCCCGACGACGTCCGCAAGGCCGCCTTCGACGGCCTCACCCCCACCGCGCAGGACATCGACAAGGCCAAGGCCCTCGTCAAGGAGGCCGGCGCGAGCGGCAAGACGCTCGTCATGGCCACCAGCACCATCGGCCAGGACGTCTCGCTGCTCGCCACCGCCGTCCAGGCCGCCGGGACGAAGATCGGGCTCGACATCCAGCTGAAGACGATCGCCCCGAACGCCTTCACCGCGCTGTTCACCGACGCCAAGGCACGCGAGGGCATCGACCTGTTCCCGGAGACGTACTACGACTCCGTCACCGACCCGCTCGACCTGCTCGTCAACTTCAAGACCGGCGCCTACCAGAACTTCGCCGGCTACAGCGACAAGACCTACGACGACCTCGTCGACCAGGCCACCGCCGAGTACGACCCGGCCAAGCGCGGGGCGATCGAGGCCAAGCTCCAGCAGACCGCCTCCCAGCAGCTGCTGTGGATCCCGGTCGCCGAGTGGCCCACCGCCGTCTTCCTCAACAAGCGCATCACCGGCGCCCCCACCACGATCTCCTACATGTACTACCCGTGGGCGGCCGACGTGGGGGCCGCCCGGTGAACTTCCTGAGATTCGCCGCCCGGCGACTGGTGGAGATGGCCGCCACCCTGCTCGGCGCGTCCTTCGTGGTCTTCGGCGCGATGTACCTGGCGCCGGGCAACCCGGCGAGTTTCCTCCTGTCGGGCCGGTCGGCCTCGCCGGCCGCCCTGCAGGCGATCAACGACCAGTACCACCTCGACGACCCGTTCCTGGTCCGGTACTTCCGCTGGCTGGGCCAGGTGCTGCAGGGCGACTTCGGGCGCTCCATCACCTACCGCACCGACGTGTCCAAGCTGCTCGCCGACCGGCTGCCCGCGACCCTGACGCTGGTCGCCATGGCGCTGCTCGTGGTCGTCGTCATCGGCCTGGTGCTCGGCTGGGTCGGCGCGGTGCGCGGCGGCGCGACGGACACCGCGATCCTGCTCTCCACCACGCTCGCCGTCGGCACCCCCTCCTTCGTCGCGGCGGTCCTGCTGCAGGGCCTGTTCGCGGTCAAGCTGGGCTGGTTCCCGACCAGCGGCACCGGCGACGGCTTCGGCGACCTCCTGTGGCACCTCACCCTGCCGGCGATCGCGCTCGCGCTGTACCTGATCGGGATGCTCGCCAGGGTGACCCGCTCGGCGATGCTGGAGGCCCTGGAGGGCGAGCACGTCGCCGTGGCCCGCAG
Source organism: Kitasatospora sp. NPDC096140 (assembly GCF_040303045.1). Taxonomy (NCBI): domain Bacteria; kingdom Bacillati; phylum Actinomycetota; class Actinomycetes; order Kitasatosporales; family Streptomycetaceae; genus Kitasatospora; species Kitasatospora sp. NPDC096140. The sequence goes on along the minus strand of NZ_JBEOUW010000013.1, from coordinate 7,451 downwards.
CCGCGGCGTGCCGGAGCGCGAGGTGATCCGCCGCCACGTGTTCCGCAATTCGCTCGGCACCGTGCTGACCACCGGCGGCCTGATCGTCTCCACCCTGCTGGTCTGCACCATCCTGGTGGAGTCGGCCTTCAGTATCGGCGGCATCGGCCAGCTCCTCGAACTGTCCACCACCACCAAGGACTTCCCGACCGTCCAGGCGATCTCCCTGCTGATCGTCGCCCTGTTCATGGTGGTGAACCTGGTCGTCGACCTGCTCCACCCCCTGGTCGACCCCCGGGTCACCCTCGGCACGAGGAGGTCCGGCGCATGAGTGTCGCCCTCACCCGTCGGCCCGGACTCGGCCGGCTCAAGGCCGCCCGCGGCCCGCTCCACCTGGCCTGCCTCGGCATCGTCGTCCTGGTGGTGATCGCCGCCCTGCTCGCCTCCTGGATCGCGCCGCAGGACCCGAACGCCGTCGACCTCGGCAACGCCCTGGCCGGCCCCTCGCCCGACCACCTGCTCGGCGTCGACGCCGCCGGGCGCGACACCCTCTCCCGGCTCCTGCTCGGCGCCCGCACCTCCCTGCTCGGCCCGCTCGGCGTGGTCGTCTTCTCCACCGTCGCCGGCGTCGTCATCGGCCTCGCGGCCGGCTGGCGGGGCGGCTGGCTCGACTCCGTCCTCTCCCGCAGCACCGAACTGGTCTTCGCCTTCCCCGGCATGCTGCTCGCCATCCTGATCGTCTCGGTCTACGGGGAGGGCCTGCTCGCCCCCGTCATCGCCCTCGCGATCGCCTACCTGCCGTACGTCTCGCGGCTCACCCGCTCGCTCGTCCTCGCCGAACGATCCCGGCCGTACGTCTCCGCGTACCAGGTCCAGGGCCACTCCACCCTGCAGATCTGCCTGCGGCACGTCCTGCCCAACATCGCCCCGATCGTCCTGGCCCAGTCCACCATCAACTTCGGATACGCCCTCATGGACCTCGCCGGCCTCTCCTTCCTCGGCCTCGGCGTCCCCGCGCTCACCCCCGACTGGGGGCGGATGGTCTTCGACGGCCAGACCGCGATCCAGCACGGCTACCCGCTCTCCGCGATCCTGCCGTGCGTCCTCATCGTGCTCACCGTCGTCGCGTTCAACGTCGTCGGCGAGCGCTGGGCCGACCGCGTCGCCCGGAGGACCCCATGAATCGGAGCAGCACGTGAACGCCCTCGACATCCGGGGCCTGCGGCTCCGCCTGCCCGGCACCGCCCGGCCCGTCCTCGACGGGGTCGACCTCGCCGTGGGCCCCGGGGAGACCGTCGCCCTGGTCGGCGAGTCCGGCTCCGGCAAGAGCCTCACCTCCCGCAGCGCCCTCGGCCTGCTGCCGCCCGGCGCCACCGCCGAAGGCAGCGTCCTGGTCGACGGCGAGGACGTCCTGACCATGGGCCCCGACCGGCTGCGCGCCCTGCGCACCGGCCGGGCCGCCATGGTCTTCCAGGACCCCAGGGCGGCCATCAACCCGCTGCGCCGCGTCGGCGACTTCCTCACCGAGGGCGTGCGGTTCGGCGGACGGACGGGTGCGGCCGACGCCGAGCGGCGCGCGGTCGAACTCCTGGACGCCGTCGGCCTCGGCAAGGAACTGCTGCACCGCTACCCGGGGCAGCTGTCCGGCGGCATGCTCCAACGCGTCATGATCGCCGCCGCGCTGATGGGCGACCCGGTCCTGCTGCTCGCCGACGAGCCCACCACCGCGCTCGACGTCACCAGCCAGGCCGAGGTCATCGCGCTCCTCGGCCGGCTGCGCGAACGCTTCGGCACCGGCCTGCTGTTCGTCACCCACGACCTCGGGCTCGCCGCGGCCATCAGCGACCGCGTCTGCGTGATGTACGCCGGGCGGATCGTCGAGAGCGGCCCCGCCGGAGCGCTCTTCGAACGGCCCCGCCACCCCTACACCGCCGCGCTGCTGGCCTCCACCCCGAGGCTGGACTCCCGGAACGGCCGGCTCGCCGCCATCGACGGCCAACCGCCGGACCTGCGGCAGGAGTTGACCGGCTGCGCATTCGCCGCCCGGTGCCGGTACGCGACCGAGCTGTGCCGGGAGCAGACCCCCGAACCGCAGGGGGAGCACGCCGTCGCCTGTCACCACCCGCTCGAAGGGAGCCCCCTCGATGTCTGAGGCCGTACTGGAGGTCACCGGGCTGTGCCGGACCTTCGGCACCGTACGGGCGGTGGACGACGTCTCCTTCACCCTCGCCGCCGGCGGATCGCTCGGCATCGTGGGCGAGTCCGGCTCCGGGAAGACGACCACCGCCCGGATCATCGTCGGCCTCGAACAGGCCGACGAGGGGCGGGTCACCGTCCAGGGCCGGGCCCGCGGCGGCCGGGTGCGGGGGAGGGCCGAGCGGCTGGCCCGCGCCCGCGAGGTCCAGATGGTCTTCCAGGACCCGTACCTCTCCCTGGACCCGCGCACCAGCGTGGAGGCCGTGCTGCGGGAGACTCTGCGGCTGCACTTCCCCGGCACCGACCACGGGGCCCGGATCCGGGAACTCCTCGACCAGGTCGGCCTCGGCACCAGGGCGGCCGAGGCGCTGCCCCGGCAGCTCTCCGGCGGACAGCGCCAACGCGTCGCCATCGCCCGGGCGTTGGCCGTCCAGCCGGCCGTCCTGGTGCTGGACGAGGCGGTCGCCGCGCTGGACGTCTCGGTCCAGGCGCAGGTCCTCAACCTGCTCGCCGACATCCGCGAACAGACCGGCGTCGGCTACCTCTTCATCACCCACGACCTGGGTGTCGTCCGCTGCGTCACCGACGAGGTCATCGTGATGCGGCACGGCGCGGTCGTCGAGTCCGGGCCGACCGACCGGGTTCTCGACTCCCCGCAACACGCCTACACCCGGCTGCTGTTGGAGTCCGTCCCGCGGCCCGGCTGGGATCCCGACCGGATCGCCGCCGCGCGCCGCGCACTGTAAGACGGCCCCGGACCGGCAGGCCGAGGGACCTGCCGGCCCGGGGCGACCGAGCAAGACCGGCGGACGGCGCCGGCCGGCAGCGAACCTGCCCGGCCCGGCGCCGTGGGCGCCGGCCCGGGCCGTGCTCGGCGCCGCCGAGGTGCTCTACCGCACCGGTGCGGGATCCGCACCGAGCACCGGCTGCTCCGCGAACGGGAGGCCGCCACCGAAGGGCCGTGAGCGGTTTCCCCCGAACGGCGGATGCGTGCCGTGCCGGATCCTGACCGCCCTGTCAGTAGCCTGCGGAGCCGGACCCGACACCTACCGGAACGAGGCCCCATGGCTCACCCCCGGCCGTCCCGCCGTTCGCTCCTGCAGTCCGGGGCCGCGCTCGCCGCGCTGGCGCTGACCGGCTGCTCCTCCGGCGGCGGCGACGAGGAGCAGCCCGGCCCCGGCAGCACGGCGGAGGCCCCGTCGGGCAGCCCGGCCGCGGCCGGATGGGCGATGCCCGCGGAGTCGGGCCCGCACACCCGTACGTTCATGGCCTGGCCCGCGCTGGAGGAGGTGTGGGGCGACCAACTGCCCGGCGTCCGGCAGGACATCGCGACGCTGGCGCAGACGATCGCCGGCTTCGAGCCGGTGGTGCTGCTGGCGCGTCCGGACCAGGCCGACCAGGCCCGGCAGGCCTGCGGCTCCTCGGTCGGGGTACTGGAGCTGATGGTCGACGACCTGTGGGCCCGGGACACCGGCCCGACCTTCGTCACCGGCCCGCTGGGGATCGCCGGCGTCGACTTCAACTTCAACGGCTGGGGCAACAAGCAGACCCACGCCAACGACAGCCAGGTCGCCCGCAACCTCCTCGCCCACTACGGCATCACCCGCGTCCAGGCGCCGATCACCGGCGAGGGCGGCGGCATCGAGGTGGATGGCGAGGGCACCCTGATGGCCACCGAGAGCTCCTGGGTGAACGACAACCGCAACCCTGGCATTTCGCGCGACCGGATCGAGGCGGGCTTCAAGGACCTGCTCGGCGTCGAGAAGGTGATCTGGTTCAAGGGCGTGGCCGGGCAGGACATCACCGACTGCCACGTGGACGCCCTCGCCCGCTTCGCCGAGCCGGGCACCGTCGTGCTGCACCGCCCCGCCGCCGACACCCCGCCGGACGTCTGGACCACCGCCTCCGAACAGGCCGTCCAGGTCCTCGCCTCCGCGACCGACGCCAGGGGCCGCGCGCTCAAGGTGGTCGACCTGCCCGAGCCGGACTTCGACCTGATCCAGGGCGCCGGCAAGAACTTCCTCGCCACCTACATCAACTACTACGTCTGCAACGGCGGCGTCATCGTCCCGCGCTTCGGCGACCAGGCCGCCGACGACCACGCGGCCGGCATCATCGGCGACCTCCACCCGGGCCGCAGGGTCGCCCAGGTCTCCATCGACCACATCGCCTCGGGCGGCGGGGGCATCCACTGCGCCACCCAGCAGCAGCCCGTCGCCTCCGTGTCCAGCCGGACGTGACCGTCGCCCGGGTGCGCGACAACCGCTTCCTCGTCGCCCTGCTGATCGTGGCGGTGCTGTGCTCGGCGGGCGTCGCGCTGTACCTGAACGAGCGCAACACCCGGCAGCAGGCCCGTGAACTGGCCCTCCCGGAGAGCGGCGACTGGATCGAACTGGACGTCACCGCGCAGGACATCGACCCCGGGGCCGGGGACCTCACCCTCTTCGTCGTGCCGGTCCCGCACGGCGGCCTCGCCGCGGAGCCGGGCTCCGTCGCCTTCAGCCGGCAGGTCGTGATCACCGTCCAGTCGGCGACCCGCACCGAGCTGCGGGCGGCGGCGGGGGAGGCCGCGACGCCCCAACCGGTGCCGGCCGACTTCCACGCCGGCACCGTGACCGACTACCCCTTCGACCGCCACCGGTTCGCGGTCTCGTTCGCGGCCGCGGACACCGCGGGCAGCGTCCCCGTCGGCGTCGTCTTCGTGGACGCCGACCCGTTCTTCCTCGTCCACCCGACCAGCACCCCGAGCGCCTCCGGGGCGACCGTCCTGGCCGGTACGGTCACCCGGGCGCGCAGCACCTTCATCCTGGCCTGGTTCATGATCGCGGCGATGTGGGCGCTGGCGCTGGCGGTGATGGCCGGGGCCGAGGTGCTCTACCGGGGGCGGCAGGGGATGGTCTGGCCCTCGCTCGGGTGGATGGCCGCGACCCTCTTCGCGCTCATTGGGATGCGCAACGCCGCACCCGGTTCGCCGCCGATCGGTTCGCTCATCGACTACGTGGCCTTCTTCTGGGCGGAGGGCATCATCGCGGCGTGCCTCACGTTCACCGTCGTGGCCGGCACCCGCGTCGAGCGCCGCAAGCGGGCCGAGGCGGCTGCCGCGGCCGCCACCGGCGCGGACCCGTGACGAGGGGCCCGGCGACGGGTCAGGCCGCGGCGGACAGCGAGTCCAGCAGGGTCCGCAGCACCCGCTCGGCGTCCACCGTCCCGTCGAGCGAGCCGATGGCGGCGAGGCCGTCCACGGCGGCGGCGAAGGCCTCGCCGAGCGGAACGGGATCGGCGCCGTCGCCGCGCTCGTCCGCCAGACAGCGGAAAAGGGCGACGAAGGAGGACCGCCACCGCGCGTACTCGGCCTCCAGGCTCGCGCGGACCCGCTCGTCGTTCAGGGCGAGCCAGTGCAGGGCCGCGTGCAGGCGGGCCAGGTCGGGGCTCTCGGGTCGGGTGAGCAGGGCCAGGACCTGCTCGGCGCGCTCGGTGTAGCCGCCCGGGCCGGCCACCGCCTCCTCCAGCGGCGTGATCCACTCGGGCCGGATGTCCGCCACTACGGCGACGATCAGGTCGGTGCGGTCGGCGAAGTGGTAGTGGCACATCCCGTGCGAGACCCCGCACAGCGCGGCCACGTTGCGGGTGGTGAAGCGCCCGGCGCCGTCGCCCGCGAGCAGGGTGCGCGCCGCGGCGATCAGCCTGGCCCGGGTCTGCTCACCCTTGGCGGACGCGCGCGCCCGGCCGGTGCCGCCCGGTCCGGCGGCCGTCCGCGGAGCTGCGTCTGTCGCCCGTGTCGCCATGGCCGCCACTGTAACGACTGCGGGAGTGCGGCAGGGGCGCATCGGCACCGATACCTGCGCAAAGTATTGACCGAGCGCTTGGCCAGTTTTACCTTTTCGGTCAACTGCTGCACCAGCAGGGGAGTTTGACAAGGAGGCAGTGATGGAGGACAGCTCCAGACCCCACGCGGAGCTCCACGCACAGCTCGGCCGACGGCGGTTCCTGACGGCCGCTGGGATCGTCGTCGCCGGTACCGCGCTGACCGCCGCGACCGGCGGGCAGGCACTGGCGGCCCAGCGCCGCACCACCGCCGGCCCGGCCGTCGCCGGCTACCGGGTGCCGTTGGACACCGTCCGGCACACCAGGACCTGGATGGCCTGGCCGGACAGCACCACCATCTGGCGCAACAAGCTCAGCGGCGTCCAGTCGAACATCGCCCTCATCGCGAAGACCATCGCCAAGTACGAGCCGGTCACGATGTGCGCCAACCCGGCCTCCGTGGCCAAGGCGCGGTCGATGTGCGGCTCGACCGTCACCGTCATCGGGGACATCCCCGTCGACGACTGCTGGATGCGCGACACCGGCCCGGTCTTCCGCACCGACGGCGCGGGCGGCCTGGACACGATCGGCCTGAACTTCAACGGCTGGGGCAACCACCAGAACCCGCACGGCAACGACGCCCTGGTCGCCCGGCGGCTCGCCGCCTACCTCGGCCTGCCGTTCACCGCCGCCGGGCTGGTCGCCGAGGGCGGCGCCGTCGAGACCGACGGCGCCGGGACACTGATGGCCACCCGGAGCAGCATCATCAACGCCAACCGCAACCCCGGCATGTCACAGGCCGCGATCGAGGGCGCCATGTGCGCCGCGTACGGTGCCACCAAGGTGATCTGGTTCACCGGCATCGCCGGCCAGGACATCACCGACGACCACGTGGACGCCACGTCCCGCTTCCTCGGCGCGGGCACGGCCGCCGTCCAGATGCCACTGGCGAGCGACACCGACGTCTGGTCGAACGACGAACGCCAGCAGTACCAGACGCTCACCACGTCCACCAGCGCCCAGGGCACCCCGTTCACGGTCAGCCGGATCCAGGGGCCCGACTACAACCTGATCCGCTCGACCGACCCCAACTTCGTCGGCTCCTACGCCAACTACTACCTGTGCAACAACGCGGTGATCTCCGCCCAGTTCGGCGACACCAGAGCGGACAGCGCCGCCAGGTCCACCCTCGCCCGGCTGTTCCCGGGCCGCACCGTCGAGCAGCTCAACATCGACTACCTCGGCGCGGGCGGCGGCGGCATCCACTGCGTCACCCAGCAGCAGCCCGTCGCGTGAGCCCGACGGGGCCGGGTCCGGTCCGCCGACCGGACCCGGCCCCGTCGGAGGCCGGCCCCGGGGCCCGCCCCCGGCCCCCGGGCGGCCCCGCCCGGGGGGGGGGGGCGGGGGGGTGGGGGGGGGGGGCGGGGGTGCCCCCGCCCCCGGCCGCCGAGGGCGGGGTGTTGAGCGGGGCC